>VGEN01000015.1 GCA_016869285.1 Alphaproteobacteria bacterium | reverse complement strand
GTCTATTCCGATTGCTGGAAGGGCTACAACGTGCTCGACGTATCCGACTTCAAGCACTTCCGGATCAATCACTCCGAGCTCTTCGCTGATCGGCAGAATCACATCAACGGCATCGAGAACTTCTGGAACCAGGCCAAGCGCCACATGCGCAAGTTCAACGGTGTCCCGAAGGCCCATTTCGGGCTATTCTTGAAAGAGTGCGAGTGGCGCTTCAACACCAGTGACCCATCCAAGCAACTAACCCAGATCAAACAATGGGTTAAGCGTCATCTCAGGTAGTTATCTGGGACAGCCCCGCCTCGAATTCGGCCTCGCTCGGCGCCGCAGGCGCAGCAGCACGATCATCCGTCTCCGTGGGCGACGTTCTCCGACGCTCGGACAATCGCTGCATCAAGCTCGTAAAATTCGGCTCGGACTCAGGCGCACGATCAGCCTCGGGGCCGAAGGCCGTGCGGTAGGCCGTATTGCCCTGCACGAGGCTTCCGGAGGCATCGAAGAGAGCAAGCTGGGCAGGCGCGATCTCGAGCGATGCCGCCAGCCGATCCTCGGCACGGCGCGTCCGCTCCTGGAACCGCCGAAGCGCACCGACGACCAAGCCGATTGCGGCGATCACTGCAAATGCCTGGGTCGAGAGCAGATACCAGGGCACCAGCCATGGATAGGCGAGGGTCAACGGATAGAGAAACTCAATGAGGCCCCAGAGAAAGAACGGAGGAACCGCAAGATTCAGATTGAAGCCTGGCTGTCGCCGATGCTCGCGAAACAGCGCGATCGCAGTTGCAGACAGGGCCGCGCCGGCAAGGAGGTGAAGAGGAACCGACAGCGCTACCAGATCGAAGCGCACGAAGACGAAGGTCGCCGCCCAGCCGACGACCAGCGCGATGCCACCAATCAGGAGGAGGCGCCACGGGCGAAATCCGATGAGCCGGCCGACACCGACCAGAAGGAGGATCGCGGCCGATGCCTGCAACGCCTCCGCGCCGAACAGCGCCGGCGGCAGCCCGATCCAGGGCTGCAGGCTCCGCCAGCCGAACCGCACCGTGCCGAGGGCGAAGGCGAGCGACCACCATCCGAAGGCTTCCGGTGCGTCCGGCAGACGACGGAGCCGCACCATCACATAGCAGAGGACAGCGCAGCTCAGCCCCGATCCGATCAGCGCGATCGTCAACGATAGGGGCACCGGCGTCTCGTATTTAGCCTAAATCCCAGTTTACCCGTCTGCCGCGGAACGGAAAGCGGAAATAGGACGCCCGTGATCGAAAAGTCCGCGGCCGGGATCGCGCCGTAGCCGGGATTTCGTCGCCTCCGGTGGAAGCGTGGCGGAAGCGGAAACCGGCCCGCTATGGTGGCCCGTCTTTCCATCCGAGTTCCCAACGACCGCCCGGAGGCGCCCCATGGCCGTGCAGCAGTCCCATCTCTGGACCGAAGTCGACTACGACGCCGACGGCAAGCAGGTGGGATACGTCCACCTTCCGCATTCGGTGACGCGCTCGGCCTATGGCACGCTGGCGATCCCGCTGACCGTGATCAAGAACGGCAAGGGCCCGACCGCGCTGCTCATGTCCGGCAACCATGGCGACGAGTACGAAGGCCAGGTCACGCTGTGCAAGCTGATCCGCGAGATCGAGCCGGAGGACATCAAGGGCCGGCTGATCATCATGCCGGCCGCCAACATGCCGGCGGCGATGGCCGGGGCGCGCGTCTCGCCGATCGACGACGGCAACCTCAACCGGGCCTTCCCCGGCAGCCCGAACATGAGCGTGACCTACCAGATCGCGCATTACCTCGACACGGTGGTGGTGCCGAAGGCCGAGGTCTGGTTCGACCTGCATTCGGGCGGCGGCTCGCTCGCCTATGTGCCCTTCGCCTCGGTCTCCACATCGGGCAACAAGAAGCTCGACCAGCGCTCGCTCGACATCCTCCGCGCCTTCGGCGCGCCGATGAGCCTGGTCTGGACCTATCTGCCCGATTCGCGCCTCGCGCATTCATCGGCGCATCGCAACAACGTCGTCTATCTCGGCGGCGAGTTCGGCGGCGGCGCCTCGGTCAACCCCAACGGCGTCAAGCTCACCTATGACGGCACCGTGCGGGCACTCGCCCATATGGGTATCCTCAAGGACATCTCGAAGTTCAAGATCGGCAAGAAGCCCGAGAAGGTACGGTGGATGGAGCTCTTAGGATTGAGCTACTACGTCTACGCGCCCGATCACGGATTGTTCGAGCCGGCGGTGAAGCTGGGCTCGACGGTCAAGAAGGGCCAGCTCGCCGGCCTCGTCCACTTCGTCGACAACCCGGCGCGCGAGCCGGTACCGGCCTACTTCAAGGATTCAGGCCTCGTGATCTGCCAGCGCCATTACGGCCGCGTCGAGCGCGGCGACTGCGTGGCGCATCTGGCGACGGACAGGAAGGCGCCGTAGCCGCTCTTTCCCCTCTCCCGCCGAAGGCGGGAGAGGCCGGGGTGGCGGCCCGAGCGAAGCGAGGGTCGTGCAAGTGGAGCCACCGGCGCTTCGCGCCGGCCCCCACCCTGCCCTCCCCCGTCTGCTATGCAGCCGGGAGAGGGTTCCGAGGCGCCTACTTTCTGAGGACCGGCGTCTCGTAGAGGCTCTTGCCGCCGACCTTGATCGAGACGTCGATCAGGTAGGGCTTGAGCGCCTCCGCATCGACCTCGATGCCGAGGCCGGGCGCATCGGGCGCGAACACCTGGCCGTTCTTGTCGCGATCGAGGCGGTTCTTCGTGATCGCCTTGGCAACGTCCTTGAGCTCGACCGGGTACTCGCAGAGCTCATGGTCCTTCATGCCGGCATAGGGCTGGAGCGAGGCCGAGAGCTGCAGATGCGAGGTGAAGGTGTGATTGACGAAGGTCACGCCCTTCTTCTTCGCGTAGTCGGCGGCCTGCTTGGCCGGGGTGATGCCGCCGATCCGCCCGGCATCGATCTGGATAAAGCTCAAGCCCGCAATGTCCATCATCTGCTTGGCCATCAGGTAGGTGTAGGCGCCTTCGCCGCCGGCGAGCCTAACCTTCGGCGTCTTCCTCGACAGCGCCTTGAACTCGGTCAGCGCGTCGCGGTCGAGCGGCTCCTCGTACCAGGTCGCTTTCGACTCCTTCAGCGCCGGCAAGCGCTTCGCCGCCTTCTCGTAGTCGTCGCCGAAGACGCAGCCGGCATCGACGAGCAGGATGCCGTCCTTGCCGAGACCTTCGCGCGCCGCCATCAGGTGATCGGCGTCGTCCTTCACGGTCGTCATGCCGAAATTGCTCCAGCCGAACTTGCTGGCGCGGTAGCCGTCGGCGATCACCCTCTTCGCCTTGTTCAGCGTCTCCTGCGGCGTCAGGCCGAAGAGCTGCGAGGCGTAAGGAGTCTTCCCGTAGCTCTTCTTGTATCCGAGGATCTTCCAGACCGGCTCCTGGCGCATATGCCCGAGCAGGTCCCACAGCGCCTCGTCGATGCCCGAGAGCGTGTGATCGGTCTGCAGGATGTCGAGCGAACGGCGCTTCACCGTGTCGTTGATACGGCGGATGTCCTCGGGCCCGTCGAGCTTCTGGCCCATGACCGAGGTGTTGATCGGATGGCAGAAGCCATGCGACATCGGCGCGATCCAGCTCGCGATCGAGGGCAGCGGCGCCGCCTCCGCCTCGCCCCAGCCGACCTTGCCGCCGGCCTCGACACGCACCAGCAGCGCGTCCTGGCTGCCGTCGCTGATGTCTTCGACCACCGGCATCGACACGTAGAAGAGATCGACGGACTCGATCTTCGGCATGGTTTCCTCGGGTTTCCTGATTACGGATGCAGATCGGGCCTGGGGGCGAGGCTGTCGCCGGCGACGTCCTCGCCACCAGGATATCCTGCGGCATAGGTCGGCTTGGCGACGGGGTAGACGGCGCTCTTGAGGTCGCGCCCCGACACGGCGATGCCGTTCGGCTCGGAATAGGGGCCGCGATCGTAGTGCGGCGTCACCACGGCGATGGTGTGGCCTTTCTTCTCCAGCGCCGCCTTGGTCGCATTGCCGAAGCGGCCGTCGAGCATCACGTCGTCGGTCTCGGTGTGGATGCGCGGCGACTGCAGCGCGTCCTGCAGCGACATGCCGTGCTCCACATGGTTGACCACGGCCTGGATGATCGCCGACCAGATGCGCCGGCCGCCCGAGGCGCCGAGCGCGGCCTTGAGCTTGCCGCGGCTAATCAGGATCATCGGGCTCATGTTGTTGACGCCATAGGCGTTGCCGCGGACCGAGTTGATCGTGCCCGGCACCTGGCAGAACCAGCTCATGGCGTTGTTCATCATGACGCCGACGCCCGGTGTGACCACGCCGGAATAGCCGACATTGGTCTGGGTCAGCGCCACCGCATTGCGCTTGGCATCGATGACAGTGATGTGCGTGGTGCCATCGTCCTTGCTGCCGCGCGCAGGCCCCGGAAAACTCTTCGGGCGCGGACGGCCCGAGACCGCCCATGGGTCGCCGGGCTCCGGTGCCGCAACCTTCCTGCGCGAGATCATCGCCGCGCGCGTCTCGGCATAGCCCTTGTCGATCAGGGCGGCGAGCGGCGCGTCCAGATGGTCGCCCATATAGGTGAAGCGGTCGGCACCGGCCATGCGGATCGCTTCCGCGACGAGATGCAGCGACTCCGGCTTGCCCCAGCCGAGCTTTTTCAGGTCGAAATGGTCGAGGATGTGCAGCGCCTCCATGACCGTGGTGCCTGCGGTCAAATGCGGCATGCCGACCAGGTCGACATTGCGGTAGCGCCCGCGGATCGGCTCCAGGATCAGCGCCTTGTAGGCGGCGAGATCGGCTGCGCGCAGCGTGCCGCCGTTCTTCGCGTTGTCCTCCGAGAGCCTCTCGGCGACCTCGCCCTTGTAGAAGCCGTTCGGCCCGTGCTTGGCGATCAGGCGCAGCGTACGCGCATGATCCTTCTGCACGAACTTGCCGCCGACGGCGATCGGGTAGCCGCCCGGATAGTAGATCGGCGCGGTGCCGGGAAACATCAGGAAGGTCTCGCGGTCGGCAACCAGAGCCAGCGTGAAATGGTGCCCGACGGCGAAGCCGTCCTCGGCGAGACGGATCGCCGGCGCCAGCGCATCCTTGAGATCGATCGTGCCGAACTTCTCCAGCGCGAGGCAGAGACCGGCGACCGCGCCCGGCACGCCGATCGAGCTGTGGCCGCGATCGTTGGCGCGGTTCTTGACCTTCGGCCAGGCATAGCTCTTGGCGAGGTTCATCCCGCCGCCCCAGATTTCGCTCTGGCCGGCTTCAAGCTCGTACATGTCCGGCCGCGCCAGGCCCGGCGCCTTGGTGCCGTAATAGACCGCCTTCGGGTCGTCCTTGTCGAAGTGGATCACCATGGTGCCGACGCCACCGATGCCGTTCATCAGCGGCTGCAGCACGCCCATGGCGAAGGCGGTGGTCACCGCCGCGTCGACCGCGTTCCCGCCCTTCTGCAGGACCTCGACGCCGATACGTGCGCCGAGCGGATGCTGCGCACAGACCATGCCATCGCGCGCAACCAGCTCCTCATGAGCAAGCACCGGGCGGCTCAGTTTCATCGGATCCTCGTCATGGCGGGCAGAAATCGATGGAAGGCCGGGAGAGCCTAGGACGGTCGGCCTCCCCCGGCAACCACACCCCGCCGCCCGCGAACCGCCGATTAGGGCAGTGCCGCGATCTCGCGGATCAGCTTGTTGATCATCGCCTCGGCGAAGGTCTGGAAGCCTTCGACGACGATGGTGAAGGCGCCGACGCCACCGATGACGTTACGGCGGAAATATTCCTCCAGCCCCTCCGGCGGATGCGTGTGGTGCGGGTTGAAGGGGTTCGGCACCGGGCTCAGGATCACCAGCGCGTTGACCGTGATCCCGGCCTCGACCGCGGCATCGCGTGCGATGGTGACGGCAGGGCCGCTGACATTGGTGCCGTCGGCGGATACGTCTGTCACCTTGCGCTCGGCCTCGACGCCGGATCGCGCGAGCTGGCGCATCGAGAAGTCGATCGCCGAGCCGATTGCGGTCGATCCGTAGTAGGAGCGCGGCGCGCGGCGCACCGTCTCGGCGACGCCCTCGGCGGAAGCGAGATCGCGGATCACCTTCCAGTCGGCGACGATGAGCTGCTGGCCGACTCCCGACCATTCGACGAAGCAGATGGCAATGGCGCCGTGCAGTCCCGAACGGATCGCGTTCAGCACGCGCTGATCGGTGATCGCGGTCGCGATCCCCTCGCGCTGCAGGCGGAACTCCTCCTCATCGACGCTGCGCGACACGTCGGCGGCGAGCACCAGCGTGACATCGACCTTTTCCGCCGCCGCCGCGCCTCCGACGAAAAGCGCCGCGAGGACGACGAGGCACCGGACGCGCTTGATCATGCCGCTCTCCTGCCGGTCGACTCGCCAATCATACCGCATTGCCGCCGCCGGAGCGCCGGCGACGCATGTTCCACCACTCGGAGCCCACCACGATCACGGCACCGAGGAGAATCAGGGCCGCGCCGGCGATCACGGTCCGCTCCGGAACGTCCTGCCAGATGACCCAGCCCCACAGAAAGGCCCAGCCCAGCGAGGAGTAGGAACAGGGCGCCACCGCCGAAGCCGGCGCGTGGCGGACGCTCTCATACATGAGGTACTGGCCGAGCGCCGCCGCTACCCCGATACCGAACATCAGCCCCGCGGAGAGGAGATCGGGCGTCACCCAGATCCAGGGCAGCGCCGGCACACAAGCGACGATGAAGGCGATGCTGGTGAACAGCATCTGCACCCCGGTCGACTCGGTGGCGGCGATGCGGCGCATGAGGATGCCGGCCCAGGCCCACAGCGTCGCCGCGACCATGACGAGGCCGGCGGGCATCAGATCGGGGCGCCCGGTCGGGTTGGCGGCGACGACGACGCCAGCGAATCCGACAAAGACCGCGACCCATCGCGCCCATCCGACCTTCTCCTTGAGGATGAAGATCGACAGCACGGTGACGATCAGCGGCGAGGCGTAATACAGCGTCACCAGATCGGCGAGCGCCAGCGAGCGGGCGGCGGAGTAGTAGCAGAGCCAGGCGGCCACCATCGCCGCAGCACGCAGCAAGAGCTCCGGCTTGTGCTTGCTCTTCAGCATGCCGACGACAGCTTTCTGCCGATAGACCGCGGCAGCGACGATGGCGATCACGACGCTTCGGCCGAACAGAACCTGGAGCACCGCGAAGTCGGCGACCAGCCACTTCACGATCGCGTCCTGGGTGGAGAAGACGGCGTTCGACAACAGCGCCAGCGCCAGCCCCAGCAACACGTTGCCGGGCTCAAGCGCGCGAAACGCGGGCATCGATGCTCATTCGGCGGCGGGATCTCCGAGGCCGCCATCTTGGCTCAAGGCAGGTGGTCTGTCAGGTTGCGCGTCGGACGGGCGAAATCCGCTGCCCGCAAAAGAAAACGGCCGGCAGGATCGCTCCCGCCGGCCGCGAATCGCCTGGAGGCGACTTACTTGAACCAGAGGTCCCACATGCGCGGGATGCGGTTCGGCTCGTAACCCTCAACCTTTGCGACGGTCGCCTGGTAGCGGCCGATCACGCCGGTGTTGATGACGGGCACCCACTCGTACATGCGGCGCTGCCAATCGGAGACCGCCTTCTTCTGGTCTTCGAGCTTCAGCGAATTGTTGAAAAGCTTGTCCGCCGCCTCGAGGACCGGATCGGACAGCCACTGCGCGCCCTTTCCGTCGTTCTGCTTGGTAGTCAGGCCGATGACGTTGACCGGACCCTCATAGGGCTCGACGCCAAAGCCGACCGTCCACATGTGCCAGCCCTTCGGTTGCCGCCGTAGATTGAAGGCCGTCGGCCAATCGACGACGTTCAGCTTGATGTTGAGGCCTAGATTCTTGCGCAGGTGCTCGGTTGCAACCACCGCCGTATCGTTGTGCCCCTTAATAGTGGAATCGGTGAGGAATGCGATCTCCTCGCCCTTGTAGCCCGACTCCTGGAGCAGCCGCTTTGCCCGCGCAACGTCCTTGACGTTGTAGTGCTCCTTGCCGACGTCGCCCGCGTGGTGGAGGGTGCCCGCGTACTGCCAAGCGTGGTTGACCTCGTAGAGACCGTCGCTGGCAATCGCCAGGATCTCTTCCATGTCGAGCGCGTAGAGGATTGCCTGTCGGAGCTTCTGATTGGTCGTCGGACCATCGCCGACGTTGAAGACGATCAGGTTGAGGTTCCAGGGCTTGGCCTCGTAGATCCTGATGTTCGGGTTGCCCTTGAGACGCTTCGCCGCCGGCGGCGGCAGGTTGTCGATGACATGGATCTCGCCGGCCTCGAGCGCCGCCGCGCGGGCGCCGCCCTCTGGAATGAAGCGGACAGTGATCGTGTCGAAGTACCCGGTCTTCTTGCCACCGAAGCCATCACGCTTCTGGTAGTTGGCGTTCTGAGAGTACTCATCGAAGCGCGTCAGCTTGACGTGGCTGTCCGGTTTGTACTCCGTAAACTTGTAGGGGCCGGTGCCGATGTGATTGACCCTGCCGCGCTCCTTGTCGCCCTCGGATTCGGGATAGATCGCGATCGGCGCACCGGGTGCGCTGAGGATGGCGAGGAGCGACGGATTGACGGCGCTGAGTCTCAGCGTGACCTTGTACTTGTCAGTGGCTTCGATCGCCTTGACCGCACTCAGCGTAAGCGCGGCACCGCCGACCTTCTGGTAGCGCTCCAGCGAGGCCTTGACGTCCTTGGAGGTCATCTCCTGGCCGTTGTGGAACTTCACGCCTTGGCGGAGCGTAAACACGTAGGTAAGCCCGTCCGCGGAAATGTCGACACCGGTCGCCAGTTCGGGGATCGGGTTCGCCTTCTGGTCGCGCGCGTACAACGTCTCGATCCAGTGCATGCTGATGTTGCGCGACGCTTCGGCCGTCGAGGCTTGCGCGTCGGTCAGCGGCGGCGGCGAGGTGACGCCGAGGATGGCGTCGCCGCCCTTCTTCTGGGCAAGAGCGGGCCCCGAAGCGATCATGAGCGCCATCAGGCTGACGCCCCAGAGCAGATTGCGACGAAGACCTCCCATGACTTCACTCCTTGTTGGCTGATCGGCGTTTCTTCTTCTGTTCGAGGACAGCCTAGACCGGCCGGCGCGGGCCGGCAATCCGTTACGAAACTCCGTTCCCGATCGGAAACCGACGCTTGCCGCCCCTACTTCCGGCCCTTCGGGAAGATCACGGCGACCTGGTTGTCATAGGCTACACCCTTGGCGTCGACGATGAAGTTGCCGGTGACGTGGCCGGTGGCCCCCTTGAACTGGCCCCCGCCCTCGGTGATGCGCCAGACCGCGCAGCCGGCGCTCACTCCCTTGGCAGCGCTGGCACCGAGAAAGCCCTGGCCCACGGTATTGAACTTCAACCATGTCGAGCCGTCGCCGAATTTGATCGTACCGGACTCGATGAACACGCCGTCTCCGGTCAGGGTCAGGACGGTCTCGGCCGCGGCTTTGCCGCCGGACAGCTTCTTGTATGTCGACTTCACGGCCTTGTTGCCGATCTCGGTGGTGATCGAGCAGCTCGTTGCCTTGAGGCTGACGCCGAGCACGCCCGGCGCATGCGCCATCGGCGTCGGCGAGCCTTCGTAGCGCAGGAAGAGAACGATCGGATCCATCGGTGCCCCCTTTTGACTTTGTCGGTTGGCGGAGCGGCATCGTAGGCACGGCCCGCGCGCCATGAAAACCTCCGGCTGCTATCCACGAAAGGCAGGGGCGTTTGCCGGGCCTCCACCACCGCGGTGCCGACGGCGATCAAGGACGACTTCCGGCCGATCATCGATCACGCACTTCTGGATATGCGCCAGCGCGGGCGCCGCTGGTCTTTTGTGTCGATGAGAATCGGGAGATGACCGAAGCAGCCGACCTCAAGGTCTTGCGGCGGCTTTGTCATTACGGCCCGGGTCAGGCAAGTCGGCCGCCATCGAAGGCCGTCTCGGCTTGACGCGATACCCCGCCTCCGGTTCCAGTCGCTCCGCCGATGCCCGCCCCGCCCGTTCCCCTTCATGTCGTCGCTGCACTTCTGTGCCTGACAACAGCGGCATCGGGCTCGATGATGAACTGCCTCATCCGGCTGGTGGCCGACGAGCTGCATCCGTTCGAGATCGCCTTCTTCCGCAACTTGTTCGGCCTTCTTTCGATCCTGCCTTTCGCCCTGGCTTCGGGCTTCGCGACTTTCCAGGCGCGTCGGCCGGGACGGTTGCTCCTCGCCGCCCTCGTCAACCTGTTCTCGATGATGGCCAACTTCAGCGCGCTCGCGCTGATACCGCTCAACGAATTCACCGCGCTCAGCTTCACCCAGCCGCTGTTCCAGACCGTCGGTGCCGCGCTGATCCTCGGCGAGGCAGTCAGGCGCTGGCGCTGGGCCGGCACGCTCATCGGCTTCCTCGGCGTCCTGATCGTCATGAGACCGGGGACCGAGGCGTTCACCCCAGCCTCTCTGCTCGCCCTCTTCGGCGCCTCGACCTATGCGGCCGTCGCGCTCATCATGAAGCAAGCGTCGAACGAGAGCTCGATCACCGCGGTGCTCTACGTCTCCTTCATGATCAGCTGCCTCTCCCTGCCGGTGGCGGCGACGGTCTGGTCCTGGCCCAGCGCTTACGCGATGGCGGTGATGGCGGCGATCGGCGCGCTCGGTACCATCGGCTGGCTCGCCTTCGCCTATGCCTTCAAGCTTGCGGACGCCTCGGCAATCGCCCCCTACGACTTCATGATGCGGCTGCCCTTCATCGCGGTGCCGGCCTATCTCATCTTCGGCGAGGTGCCCGATCCCTGGGCCTGGGTCGGCGCGGCGGTGATCTTCGCTTCCAGTGCCTTCGTCACGCGCGCCGAGGTCAAGCGCGCCGGATAGCCTCGGTGAGTCCTTTCCCGTCGGTCGTTCCATCCCTGATAGCTGCCTGTTGACGCCGCCCGGGCCGGGGCGTTCGATTGGCTTCGCCAACAAGAAAAATCGTGATCGGTGCTTCGCCCCGCGGCGGATGCGCGCGCACTCCGCTGCCAATCCGGAGGGAGACATGACCACCCGCTCACGCCTTGCCTATGCCGCCCTGGCCGCCGCCCTGGCGTTTGGTGCCGCGCCCGCCTTCGCGCAACCAAAGACGCTCCGCGTCGTTCCTCATGCCGATCTACGTTTGCTCGATCCCGTCGCCACGGTGACGCTGATCACGCGCATGCACGGCACGCTCGCCTACGAAGCGCTGTTCGCCTGGGACAGCAAGTTCGAGTCCAAGCCGATGATGGTCGAGACCCACTCGGTCTCGCCCGACAACCTGACCTACACCTTCAAGCTCCGACCGGGCCTCAAGTTCCACGACGGCTCGCCGGTGACCTCGGACGACGTGATCCCCTCGATCCAGCGCTGGATGAAGCGCGGCCTCGTCGGCGGCACCTTCGCCTCATTCGCCGCCGGATTCGAGAAGGTGGACGACCGCACCTTCACTCTCAAGATGAAAGAGCCCTTCGGCGCCACCATCCTCCTGCTCGGCGGCACGACCGGCACCCTACCTATCGTGATGCGCAAGAAGGACGCAGAGACGGACGCCTTCCAGAACATCGCCGAGGCTATAGGCTCCGGTCCGTTTCGCTTCGCTCGTTCCGAATGGGTCCCCGGGTCCAAGGTCGTCTACGAGAAGAACCCAGACTACGTCCCGCGCACGGAACCGACCGATGGACTTGCCGGCGCGCGGATCGTCAAGGTCGATCGCGTCGAGTACAACATCATCCCCGACCCGGCGACGGCGATCGCCGCGCTCAGCCGGGGCGAGGTCGACTTCCTCGACCAGCCGCGCGTCGACCTGCTCGGCCAGCTCAAAACGAACAGGGACGTCGTGGTCGACACGCTGATGAACCTCGACACCTTTGCGCATATGCGGCCAAACCACCTGCAGCCGCCCTTCAACAATCCGAAGGCTCGCCTGGCGCTCGCCGCCGCCATCCACCAGCCCGACTTCATGATCGCCACGGTCGGAGATGACAAGAAGCTCTGGCAGGAGTGCCGCTCCTACTATGTCTGCGGCAGCCCCAACGGAGTTGATGCCGGGGCGGAGGACTTCAAGGGCCAGAACCTCGCCAAGGCCAAGCAGCTTCTCGCCGAGTCAGGATACAAGGGCGAGAAGGTGCTGCTGCTCTCGACCCAGGAGATCCCGATCATCGCTTCGCTTTCGCAGGTCGCGAATGCGCAGCTCAAGGCCGCCGGATTCAACGTCGAGATGGCTATCTTCGACTGGGGCGCGGTCGTCGCGCGTACCGCCAAGAAGGACCCGGTCGAGCAGGGCGGCTGGAACCTGTTCGTCACCACCGCCGGCGGCGTCTATGCCTTCGACCCGCTGGTGAACACCAACACGGACATGAGCTGCGATGGCAAGAACAATGTCGGCTGGCCCTGCGACGAGCAGGTCGAAAGGCTGCGGGCCCAGTATGTCCGCACCACCGACCCCGCCCGGCGCAAGGAGGTGCTGACGGCTCTCCACAAGCGGCTGTGGGAGACACAGCCGACGGTGCTCCTCGGCCAGTTCAACCCGCCTTCGGCCTGGCGTTCAAATGTCCAGGGCGTGCTGAAGACCCCGATCACCGTGTTCTGGAACATCTCGAAGTCGTAGATCCCGCCTTCGGGGGCGCCGCATCTCGGCGCCCCCTCCTTTCCAGAGAGTCGACCTATGGCGCGGCCGCTCCGCATTGCCGTTCTGCTCGAGCACCTCGCAAACGAGCTCGGCGCCCTCTACTCCGTCTACCGGCTGAGCGAGGAGCGGTTCGAGGTTCATGCACTGACGCCGGATGGCGGGCCCAAGCTCCAGGGTCACTCCGGCATGGCGCTCGACCGTTTCATTAAGGTCCATGGTCGGATCGCCGATGCCGACCCTGCCGCCTACGACGCTGCGATGTGCCCCGGCGGCTTCTCGACCGACAAGCTGCGCGCGCTGCCGGAAGTGCGGCGGCTTCTGCAGTCGCTCGACCGCGAGCGCAGGACCATCGCGCATTTCGGCCACGGCGCCTGGATCACGCTCTCCGCCGGCGTGCTCAAGGGCCGCAAGGCGACCGCCCCGGCGCAGATCGCCTCGGACCTCGCCAATGCCGGCGTCACCGTGATCGATGCCCCGGTCGTCGTCGACGGCCATGTGATCTCGGGCAGCGACTACGGCGCCTTCTTCCGCGAACTGGTAAAGGCGCTGCACGAGCAGGCCAAGCGCCTCTGATCCTCACTCCGCCGCCGGTGCGGTGTCGATGTAATCGGAGGGGCCCGGCGCCTTGAATCCGCCTGACTGCATGCGCCAGAGCTTCGCATAGGTGCCGCCGGCTGCGAGCAGCTGCGTGTGTCCGCCTTCCTCGACGATACGGCCGTGGTCGAGCACGACCAGCCGGTTCATCCGCGCGATGGTCGAGAGCCGGTGGGCAATCGCGATCACAGTGCGGCCCTTCATCAGGTCGTCGAGCTGCTCCTGGATCGCCGCCTCGACCTCGGAGTCAAGCGCCGAGGTGGCCTCGTCCAGGACCAGGATCGGCGCGTTCTTGAGGATGACGCGGGCGAGCGCGATGCGCTGACGCTGGCCGCCCGAGAGCTTGACGCCGCGCTCGCCGACATGCGCATCGAAGCCGCGCCGGCCGTACCAGTCCTCAAGGCCTTCGATGAACTCGCTCGCATGCGCGCGCTCCGCCGCATCGCGGATCTTGGCCTCGCTCGCCTGCGGGCGGCCATAGCGGATGTTGTCGCGGATCGAGCGGTGCAACAGCGAGGTGTCCTGAGTCACCATCGAGATGTGCGCGCGCAGGCTCTCCTGGGTCACCTTCGAGATGTCCTGGCCGTCGATCAGGATGCGTCCGCCTTCTAGGTCGTGGAAGCGCAGCAGCAGGTTGACCAGGGTCGACTTGCCGGCGCCGGAGTGACCGACCAAGCCAACGCGCTCGCCGGGGGCGATGGTCAGGTCGATGCCGTGCAGCACGCCGCGCTCGGTGCCGTAGCCGAAGGAGATGCGCTCGAACCGCACCTCGCCGCGCGAAACCTTGAGGAGGCGGGCGTCCGGGCTGTCGGGCATTTGGCGCTTGACGGCGATCGACTTCATGCCGTCCTGCACCGTGCCGACATTCTCGAAGATCGCGGTCACGTTCTGCGCGACCCAGCCGGCGATGTTGGCGATCTGCCAGGTCAGCGGCAGCGCCATGGCGACGACGCCGATGGTGATGAGGCCGCCGATCCAAAGCCAGATCGCGGTCGCCGCGGTGCCGACCACCATGCAGGCGTTCAGCGTCGACAGCGAGATGCCGAACAGCGTGATCAGACGGAGCTGGTTGCGGAAGGCCGTCGTGTGATCGTCGACAGACTCGCGCACGAAGGCGTCTTCGTCGCGGGCGCGGGCGAACAGCTTCACCGTGACGATATTGGTGTAGCTGTCGACGATGCGCCCGGTGAGCGTCGAGCGCATCTCCGAGGTCTCTCGCGACCGATCGCGCAGCCGAGGCACGAAGTGGCGCAGCAGGATCAGGTATCCGACGAACCAGAGCGAGATCGGCAGCGCAAGGCGCAGGTCGTTCGAGGCGAGCAGGATCATCGCGCTGGTGCCGTAGACCAGGATGTACCAGACGGCGTTGGTGGCGGCGACGACACTCTCGCGCAGCGACGGGCCTGTCTGGATGATGCGGTTGGCGATGCGCCCGGCGAAGTCGTTCTGGAAGAACGACCAGCTCTGGCGGACCACATGCCAGTGGTTCTGCCAGCGGATCAGGTTGCTCAAGCCCGGTGCGAGCGCCTGGTTGGTGACCAGGTTCTGCAGGCAGAGCGCAATCGGCCGTAGAACCAGCATCACGGTGGCCATGCCGAGGAGCTGAATCCCCGCCTCGGCAAGCAGGGTGTCCGGCGCATGGCTCGAGACCAGCGTCACCACTCGGCCGATGAAGACCGGGATCAGGCTGTCGAGAACCGCGACGACGAAGCCGGCGCAGAACAGCGCGACCAAGAGGCCGCGTGCCTGGCGCGCGTAATGCCAATAGAACGCCGCCAGACCCGCCGGGGGCGGGGCGTCTGGCGGCAGCGCCGTCGGCTGCAGCAGGCTCTCGAAGGCTCGAAACACGGCGGACCTCTGGACCCCGCCGACACCGGCGGGCGTGAAATCGCGACGAGCCTCCGGCAACGGACTGCCGGCGCGGCCCGTCTCTGGCGGCTGGGTTTGGTGTTGGCGCCTGGATAGCCCGAGTCGCCCTGTCCCGGCAAATCACGAGAGCGGCGATCGTGACGGTCGCGCACAGGTGTCGCAAAAAGGTCACGATGCTGGCCGCCCTCATTGGCCTGCGCTAGCCTTGCCTCATGGCTCCGCCGCACTTGGCCTCATGACCGGGAAGCCGAAGGTCGCCCATCTCGGCCTGCTCACCTTCGCGGTGATGACGGCAACGATCATGCACGCGATCGATACGACAATTCCCAATGTCGCGCTCCCGCATATGCAGGGGAGCCTGCTCGCGACGCAGGAGCAGATTGCCTGGGTGCTGACCAGCTATATCGTCGCGGCGGCAATCATGACGCCGCCGACCGGAGCGCTGGCCTTGAAGCTCGGGCGGCGGCGGCTGTTCGTGGTCGCCATCCTCGGCTTCACCGTGGCTTCAGCACTCTGCGGCACAGCGACCAGCCTGACCGAGATGCTGGTCTATCGCGCGCTGCAGGGCGCCTTCGGCGCCGGCCTGATCCCGCTTTCGCAAGCGACGCTGCTCGACGCCTATCCGCGCGAGCGTCATGGCGAGGCGATGGCGCTCTGGGGCATGGGCTTCGTCGCCGCGCCGATCTTCGGCCCAACCATCGGCGGCTACCTGACCGAGTCCTATGATTGGCGCTGGATCTTCTACATCAACGTGCCGATCGGCATCGCCGCCGCGCTCGGCATCAGCCTCTACGTCCCCGACACCAAGAAGAATGCCGAGGCGCCGTTCGACTGGACCGGCTTCACCTTCATTGCCATCGCCATCGGCGCGCTGCAGATCATGCTCGACCGTGGCCATCACCTCGACTGGTTCCAGTCGACCGAGATCGTCGCGCTTTCGGTGGTCTCCGCGCTCGCCTTCTACCTCTTCATCGTGCATAGCCTGACCGCGGAGAGGCCGCTGATCGACCTTGCCATCTTCAAGGACCGCAACTTCGTCTCCGGCATGCTGATCGCGTTCCTGATCGCCGTGGTCGTGCTGGCGATGCTGGCTCTCCTCTCGCACCTGCTGCAGGACGTGCTCGAGTACCCGGTCATCGACGCCGGGCACATCATGGGACCGAGAGGTGTCGGCACGCTGGTGGCGATGATCATCGCCGGCCGCATCGTCCGCTACGTCGATCCGCGCTACGTCGTCGCCTTCGGCGTGTCGATCACTTCCACGGCCTTCTGGATGATGACGCGCTTCAGCCTGGACGTCGGTGCCTGGGAGCTGATCTGGACCGGCTTCATCCAGGGCTTCGGCATGGGCTGCATCTATGTGCCGCTCTCGACCTTCATGTTCTCGACGCTCGATCCGAAGTACCGGACCGACGGAGCCAGCCTGAACAGCCTGGTCCGCAACATCGGTGCCAGCGCCGGCATCGCCATCCTGGAAGCGCTGCTAGCGAGCAATCGCCAGGCCTTCCGGGCCGCGCTGGTCGAGAACATCACTCCTTACGACCACCGCTTCCGCGAGCCCGGCACGGCGGCGCCGTGGGATCTTCAGAGCCTGGAAGGTTTGCTCAGTCTGAGCGAGGAAGTCGATCGTCAGGCAAAGATGCTGGCCTATCTCACCGACTTCCAGTGGATGATGTTGATCACGCTCGCCATCCTCCCGCTGCTGCTTATCAGCAAGCGTCGGCGACCCTAGCCCTGGACACAATCTTGAGCGTGCTTCGGGAATAGGTTCGGTTCCGCGATCGAGCGGGTGCCTTTGCGGCGATGCGGCGGAGCGCCGTATGCTGGAGCAATCCGCGAGGAGGCGCATATGGCCGGATCGAAGATCTTCTCTGCAACCGTGATGCATGAGTCGCACAGCTTCTGCAGGCTCCCGGCCGATCTCGAGCGCTTCAAGACGACGGGCGGCTATGAGCGCGACGACGAAATCCCGCACGCCTATCGCGGCACCAAGAGCGAATGGGGCGCGATCTTCGATCTCGCCGACCGCTTTGGCTGGACCATGGTCCACCCGCTGGTCGCCAACACCTCACCTTGCGGCCCGGTGACGCGCGAGGCCTATGAGCATTTCAGCGACGTCATTCTCTCGAGCCTCAAGAAGTCCTTGCCCTTCGACGGCCTCCTGCTGCCGCTGCATGGAGCGATGGTCGCCGAGCATCTCGAGGATGCCGAGGGCGAGCTGCTCAGGCGGATTCGCGAGGTCGTCGGCATGAAAGTGCCGATCGCGGTCACCCTAGACCTCCACGCCAATATCGGACCGGAGCTGGCGAAGCATGCCAGCATCGTGTCGACATACCGGACGACGCCGCATGTCGACATGTACGAAACCGCGATCCGCGCCGGCGAGCTGCTGCAGCGCGCGATGAAGGACGAGATCCGCCCGCATGTCGCCTATGCGCAGCGCCCGATGTTCAACGGCCTCGACCAGGGCCGCACGATCTCGGGCCATGGGCCGATGGTCGACATCCTCGTCAAGGCCAAGGCGATCCTGGCGAGAGACAAGGACATCCTCGATATCGGCATCAATGCCGGCTTCGACTGGGCCGACAAGAAATTCGTCGGCCCGACCGTGCTGGTAACCGGCAACAACGGCACGAAGCGCGCGCAGGCGGTCGCCGACGAGCTGATCGACTTCGCCTGGGAGACGCGCAAGACCAAGACGATCGAATTGCGCCCGGTCGACGAGGTTGTCCGCATCGCCAAAGAGCCGGCAAGCGGCAAGGGCCCGCTGCTGATCGGCGACTACACCGACTGTCCCGGCGGCGCCGGCATGGGCGACGGCACGACATTGCTGAAGGCGATGATCGAGGCCGACCTGCAGGATGTCGCCGTCGGATCGATCGCCGATGCCGAGTCGGCCGAGAAGGCGCGCAAGGCCGGCATCGGCGCGACTGTCACGCTCGACCTCGGCGGCAAGCACGATCCGCGCTTCGGCGGCACGCCGCTGCGCGTGACCGGCAAGGTGCTCGCCCTTTCGGCTGGCCGGATCGTGCGCAAGGGCCCGTTCCTAACCGGCACCGTGACATCCTTCGGGCCGAGCGCACTCGTCCAGGTCGGCGGCATCAAGATCATCGTCGCCACCCATCGCGTGCAGATCGACGATCGCGAGCAGTTCCGCGCCTTCGGCATCGAGCCGGAGGCAGCCAACATTCTCGCCTGCAAGGCGATGAACCATTTCCGTGCCGATTTCGAGAAAATCGGCCGCCGCCTCGTCTATGTCGATTCCGGCGGCATCACCTCGTTCAACTGGAAGCAATACCCGTATAAGAACGTCCGCCGCCCGATCTGGCCGCTCGACCCGCTCTAAGGCTCGCGCGGAATGTCCTTCCATCCGCTCCGTGCGCGGACAGCGTCGATGACCTCCTGGTGGCGCCAGCCATCGGCGATGGTGAGATAGGGCGCGAAGGGCTTGCCTTCGATGTCGCGCACGAATTCGCGCGCGAGCGCATTCCACGAGCGCTGCACGATGTCCCAGCCCTTGGGCCAGTTCGCGCGAGACTGCGGCGACGGAAGCCAACTCTCGACCTCGGCAGTCAGCGGCACTTCCCTGAAGCTGCTGTCGCCCTCGCGCCAGAGATGCACCGCCGCCTGGCAATAGGCTTCGTCGACATGGATCGTGCCGTCCGAGCCGTAGAAGGCGACATAGTCCTGGTGCTTGCCTTTGCGCAGGCAGGAGTGGCGGAATGTGACGCTGGCTGCTTTCAAGGGGTCGCTGCCGGGCGCACCGATGCGCGCCAGCACCGTGTAGGACCAGTCGCTGTCGACCTCCGCCCAGCCGGCGGCCTCGGCGGCCTCCGGCGAGACCTCGCTCTTGTGCCAGTCGCGGAAGTCATGCGGCATCGGCACCCTGGGCGCACGCCTCAGGTCGTTGCGCGTCTCGCCGGCGATCGAGAGGCTGACGCCGCTGCACACCGACTCGGCGATGGCGAGCTTGTGGGTGAAGTTGTTGTTGAGCCGGCCGCCGCCGAGCTTGAGCCGGTGCGGCCACCCATAGGGAAGCCGCTGCGGCCAGCGATAGTGCGAGACGAATTCGGCCTCGTAGAGCGTGCCGATGGCGCCATCGCGGATCAGATTGCGTGCCAGCAACGCGGAAGGCTGGTAGCAGGAGGTCGCTGCATAGGCCGACCTGACGCCGGCCTTCTTCGTCGCGAGCGCGAGCCGCCGCGCCTCCGCCGCGGTCGGCGCCAGCGGCTTGTCGATCAGGATGTGGCATCGCTGCGCCAGCGCCGCTTCGACCATCTCGACATGCGTATCTCCGGGCGTGGCGACGGCGACGATATCGGGCTTCACCTCCTCGAGCGTCCTTCGCCAATCAGTCGAGGCGATGCGGATGCCGAGATCGTCGGCGACCTTGCGCACAACCGCGGCCGTGCGGCTGGCGATCGCCGCCACCTCGACGCCGGCCTGCTGGAGCGCGATGGAGTGCCCCTCGCCTGCCGAACCCGCGCCCAGAACCATCGCCTTCAGCGCCACGCGTGCCTCCCTTGAGCGCACAGGGGAGCCGGCCGCCGCAACAGGGTCAACTGCGAAGCGATTTTCGCGATCCGTGGCATCGGTTCCGCGCTAGTCTCCCGGCCGCACCACCATCAATGAGGGCGCCTCCATGCCGTTCGACTTCAAGGGCAAGAAAGTCATCGTCTGCGGCGCCAGCCGCGGCATCGGGCGCTCGATCGCGCTGGGATTCGCCGAAGCCGGTGCCGACGTCTCGATCTGCGCGCGCAATCCGGAGGCGCTGGAGAAGACCAGGGCCGAGGTCGCCCGGTTCGGCCGCAAGGCCCATGCCGGCAGCTGCGACCTCGCGAAGGAGGCGGCGATCGCGAAATACATTCCCGAAGCGATCAAGACGCTCGGCGGGCTCGACGTGCTAGTCAACAACGCCAGCGGGCTCGGCACCGGCGACGACGAGAAGAGCTGGGACGTCAGCATCGATGTCGACGTGCTGGCGACGGTCCGAGCCTCGCGCGAGGCGATGGCGGCCCTGACGGCATCGAAGGGCAACATCATCAACATCGCCTCGGGCTCGGGTCTTCGCCCCTCGGTGCGCACGCCTGCCTATGGTGCCGCCAAGGCGGCGGTGATCCACTACACGCGGACGCTCGCCGCGCAGCACGCCAAGGCTGGTATCCGCGTCAATTGCGTGGCGCCGGGGTCGATCGAGTTCCCGGGCGGCGTCTGGGCCGAGCGCAAGGCGAAGGAGCCGGCGCTCTACAACGCGACGCTCGCCAACTGCCCGATGGGGCGCATGGGCACGGCGGAAGAGGTCGCTCATGTAGTGCTGTTCCTGGCCTCGCCGCTGGCGAGCTGGGTCACCGCCCAGATCGTCGGCGTCAACGGCGGCCAGGGCCTCTAGTCGGCGAGCATCGGCTTCTCGCCCTGCACCTGAGTTCGGTGCAGGAGCCGGCGGCTGCCATCGTAGTCGTTGACGGCATAGTGCATGGTGCAGCGATTGTCCCAGACCGCGAGCGAGCCCGGCTGCCAGCGGAAGCGGCAGGCGAATTCCGGCCTCAGGGCATGCTGATAGAGATAGTCGAGCAGGGGCCGGCTCTCTGCCTCGCTCATGTCCTCGAAGCGACCGGTATAGATCGAGTTGACGAATAGCGCCTTGCGTCCGCTCTCGGGGTGCCGGCGCACCACCGGATGCGCGACCTCGCGGTCGGCCTCGGGGTTGTTGCGTTCGATCCCGATCGAGC
The DNA here is from genome assembly GCA_016869285.1 of Alphaproteobacteria bacterium. Taxonomy (GTDB): domain Bacteria; phylum Pseudomonadota; class Alphaproteobacteria; order SHVZ01; family SHVZ01; genus SHVZ01. The sequence continues at coordinate 25,668 of VGEN01000015.1, read as the reverse complement.
GGCTGGTGCGGAGATCCTTCGGCGGCGCTCCGGTCACCCCGTAGGGGCGGCCGCTATGCATGGCGCGAAGCCCGCGCAGCATCCGCTTCATGCCATCCGACAGCGCCTCATAGGCCTCGTACATATCGATCCAGAGCGTGTCGCCGCCATGCTCCGGCACCTCGAGCGCGTAGAGGATCGAGGCCATCGGCGGTTCCTCGAGGAAGCTGAAGTCCGAGTGCCAGGCGTTGCCGAAGGTCGAGATCCTCCGTTCGTCGGCCTCCTTCAGGACCCGGATGACATCCGGGAATCCTTCCATCGGGCGGACATAGGGGACGCGTTGAAGCGGGCCATAGAGCCGGCTGAAGGCGATCTGCTGCTCGGGCGTGAGGCGCTGGCCTCGGAAGAACAGGACGAGGTGATCGACCAGCGCCCGGCGAAGCTCGCCGGCAACGGCGTCGCCGAGCGGCCTCGACAGGTCGACGCCGCGCACCTCGGCGCCGAGCCCGCCGGTCACTTTTTCGATGGCGATCGTCTGATACCCCACTCGCCCTATGTACAGCGCGCAGGGCCGTCGACACCAGTACGAGAGCCCGCCGTCGGATCGCCGCCGGTGCGCGACGTGGCTGTGGCGCGGCGGCGCGGCACCGGTTCCGCCGCGCGCGCCGCCGCTGCCCAGGAGACAATATTGCGCGGCCGCCGCCTAGAAACCGCTGAAGCGGGTGAGCGCAATCGACCGCCCGCCGGGCAAGATCGCCATGGCCGCCACGGAAGTGAACTGCACAGTGATCTCGCCCTTCGCCTCGGCGGAGAGTCCCGAACGAGCCCCGCTGGTAAGTGTCTGCCCACCGCCATACTCGAACAAGTCCGCTTCCAGGACGATATAGGCAGCGGAACCGAATACTCCGCCCGCGCTCGAGGCTGTGCCCTGCGCAACGTACCAGCGGGCGCTGCCATCGGCGTCGTACAGGTAGACGGCGAGGAAGATCTGGTTTCCTTGGCTTTCGAGGAACCATCCGGTTCCCGTCTCTGCGGCATTCCAGTACCAGCCGGTTGGCGGAGCGCCGGCGAGGCGTGGCGCAACGACTGACGTGCCGCCGGTGAAGGAATAGCGGCGGATCGCGGTCGTGACTCCGTCCGATCCGAAATCCGAGCCATTCCAGCGAAGCGTCGCCGTCGTCGAGCTTGTGAAGGTGATCCGGATCGTGGCGACATCGCCGAGCAGGCTTGCCGCCTGCCACCTGGCCAGAGTGCCGCCGCCGCGATACTCGGTCAGCGCAGCGGAAAACTCCGAACCGATGATGGCGCCATTCGCGACGTACCAGACGCTGGTGCCGTCAGGCCGATACATATAGGCGGCGAACATCAGCCGGCCATCGGCGACCTCGATCGCGTAGCCTCGTCCGGATTCGGAGTCAGACCACCACCACCCGCTTTCGGGCATGATCGAGGAGGGAGTGGACCCGACCGTAGCCAGGGTCTGCCAGGTCGCGTACTGGCGAAAGCTGTTAGCGCTGCCCCCGGCGGTGGCAATGATCCGGATCTCGGTCCCTGCCGTCGCGCCGGAGAGGCCGGCGACAACAAAGCTGGCGAAGCGCAGCACGCTGCCGGCGGGAAGGTCGCTCGGAAGATAGTAGGAGGCGCTGCCCCCGACCGAGCCGTTGCTGGCGACGAGCCCGGTCGGAATCACGGTAACGCCGATCGCAGCACCACCCGCGTCGGTGACGGTGATGCTGGGCGCTGTTATGAAGCGACCCTGGCTTAGATAGATCGTAAGCGTGGTGCCGGCCCAGCTCTGGCCGCCCGCGACGGGACCGAGTGTCAGGTCGTAATGCGTCGAGGTCAGCGTCTGCGTCGCGGAGGTAGCGACGACCGCACCCGGACGGGCGACGGCTCCTGCCATCGTAGTGGTCGACTCGCCGGAGGCCGACCACACCGGAGCCAGGCTGACGATCGCAAAAGCGAGGGTGAGGAAAGCGAAGAGGAAGGAGGTGAAGAAGCGCCGGGTATAGATGGTCATGATCTTCTCGTCTCTGGAACCACGACCCACCCTTGGCTCCAGACCTAGCAAGAACGGGGCCGTCTGCCCAAAAGACGGTGCCGCGCCGATTGCGAAGGTTAACCGTCGGGCCGGCTGGGTGTTCGGGGCATGAATTGCCGGGCATGTTCCACCCTGATGCGGCACGGCGACCTCGACGCAACCGCGCGTGTTAGCCTTCTCCGCGACCGCCGTTCGCAACGGAGACCGCCATGGCCGTGCAGACCCAGCCGCGCAACCGCCCGCTCAGCCGCGACGAGCTGCAGGCGCGCATCGACCACCTGCCGCGGACTCGCCTTGCCTGCCTGCCCACGCCGCTGGAAGCATGCCCGCGCCTGACCCAGGCGCTCGGCGGCCCCGACATCCTGGTCAAGCGCGACGACATGACGGGCTTGGCCTTCGGCGGCAATAAGGCGCGTCAGCTCGAATTCCTCTTCCCCGGCATCATCGCCTCGGGCTGCGATACCATCGTCGCCGGCGCCTATACGCAGTCGAACTGGTGCCGACAGATCACCGCCGCCGCCTGCCGCCTCGGGCTCAAGGTCGAGCTCATGCTCGTGCACGGTGTGAAGGGGCCGAAGCTGCAGGGCAACCTGCTGCTCGACAAGCTCATGGGCGCCAACGTGACCGTCGTCGACATCGACGACATCCAGCGCCTGCCGCCGCTGCTCGAGAAGCGGACGGCAGAGCTCAAGGTAGCCGGACGCAAACCCTATTTGGTCTCGCCCTTCGCCATGTCGACGCTGTCGATCTCGACCGTGGGATATGTCGAGGCCTTCCTCGAGATCGACGCGCAGCTCGCCGCGCGCGGGCAGAAGGCGGACTGCATCTATGTCGCCGGCGCCAACATGACGCCGGCCGGACTGCTGCTCGGCGCCAAGGCGCTCGGCCGCCCGACCCGCGTCGTCGGCATCAGCCCGGTACGCTGGGACGAGGACCGCGCCACCGACATCGCCCGGATCGCCAATGCCGCAGCCCGGCATCTCGGCCTCGACCTCGGGATCTCGCCCGCCGATGTCGAGAACGATGACGCTTATGTGGGTCCGCTCTACGGGCTGGTCACCGACGAGTGCCGCGAAGCGGTCAAGCTTGCCGCCTCGACCGAAGGGCTGATCCTCGATCCTGTCTATACCGGCAAGGCTATGGCTGGGCTCATCGGGCACATTCGCAACGGCCGGCTCACGAAGGGCGAGACGGTGGTGTTCCTCCACACCGGCGGCATGCCGGCGCTCTTCGCCTATGCCGAGGACCTGATCCCGGCCTGAAGCCGGATCACTGGCGGTCGGGGATCGAGAAGTCTCGGCGTGCGGTCGAGATGGTGACAGTGAAGCCGGCGATCACGTCGAACAGCGCCATGACCATGATGAGAAGAAAGGTCGAGGTGCCGAGCGCCGAGACGAAGAGGAAGCCGAACAGGCAGGCGACAAAGGAGAAAAGCGAGAGGATGTGGTCGAGCACCGAGGCCTGGGAGGTGCGGGTCGCCTTCAGCACCTCGAAATAGAGGCTAACGACCGCGATCACCAGCAGGAGGTCGCCGAGGCTGAGGCTCCAGCTCGCACCAGACGGCAGCCCGATCGACAGCACGGGATGAACCGGCGCTTCGGCGCCGAACACCGCGATGGCGGCATAGAGCAGGGCGACGCAGCCGACCAGCGGCAGGTGTCGAATCGCGTTCATCGGGGCCCCTCCGTCCAGATCTGGCAAGCTTACCACGCCCACCGGAATCCCGCAGATGTCGGCCCGGTCGCACCCGGCGAAAATTGCCGGGTGCGACCCGCCTTGCTCCTAACGCGCTGCGCGCTGCCTTTCGGGCACTCGTCCCGGCTGCTGCGCTTGCAGCCGGGGCTTGATGTCGCGCCTAACCCATTCAATGACGACGATCAAAACGCAGAGGACGACGAAGATCGTCCCGATCAGTCCGCCTGTGCCCATCCGCACTCTCCTGTTCGAGGTTGTTGCACCGACCGGATGACTTGCAATGGCGATGCCGCGGCTGCTTGCTGGTCGTCCTCTCGCGCTTTAACCTTTCTGGATGTTGGCCTTGATCGAGTTCCTTGCTGCCCGGAGCGGTCTGCGGCGGATGGGTCTGGCGGCATTCTCTCTCGGTCTCGCGGCGCCGCCGGCATTCGCCCAAGCAGCCACCGACCTCGATGCCTTTGTCGCCGCCTATCATTGCCCGGTCTACACCGCGATGGAGTCCATCCGCGCTCGGCCGATGACGCCGCTCGATCGCTTCATTGTGCTCGCAACCGACAATGACCAGAGATACGTCCAATGCCAGTTTATGGACGACGACAAGGTTCTCTACTGCGAGGCCTCCTCAGGCTTCTACGGAAAGACTCGCATGCGCTTTGCCAAGGGCGGCCGGACAGCGATCGCGGCGCTTGGGTTCGACATAAACGTGGCCGACGGCAATTTTTGGCAAGGCCGCCCGGTGCGGGACAGCACGGATGTCTGGAGTACGGCCTCGCTCTTGCTTGAGACTCTCTATCGCGGCTACGGAGCGCGCTTGAAGACCAAGATCGAGATGCATGTGGCCTTGCTGCCCAAGACCATCCTCAAGCCCGGCGATCGGACCTGCGTCCCAACCTCATAAGCATCTCAAAGGCTGGCGCCCTCTCCAGGGCCCCGCTAACGTCCGCCCGCGCAATTTCGGAGAGTCCGCTTCGTGAAAATCTGTGTGTTCGGTGCCGGCGCCATCGGCGGCTATCTGGCGGGATTTCTCGGTAAGTCCGGCGCCGAGGTCTCGGTCGTCGCGCGCGGCGCGCATCTCAAGGCGATCCAGGACGACGGCCTCAGGGTCGAGCTCCCCGAAGGAAGCGGCGTGCATTCCCGCCCGCGTGCCAGCGACAATCCGGCCGAGCTCGGTCCGCAGGATGCGGTGCTCGTCACCGTCAAGGCGCCTTCGCTGCCCTCGGTCGCCGATCTGATCGGGCCGCTGCTCGGGCCGAAGACGCAGGTCGCCTTCATCACCAACGGCATTCCATGGTGGTACTTCCTCGACCATGGCGGCGGCGATGACGGCCGCAGCCTCGCCCTGCTCGATCCCGGAGATCGGCTGAGGACTGTCATCGGTCGCGAGCGCGTCATCGGCGGCATCGCCTGGCCGGCGAGTTCCATCCCCTCGCCCGGCATCGTCAGGATCTCCGGGCACTCGCGCGGCACCTTCTTCGGCCGACCGGACGGCAGGACGACGCCAGAGCTCGACGCGCTCGCCGAAGCATTCCGCAAGGCCGGGCTTCCGGTGACGGTGACATCGAAGATCCGCGACTTCATCTGGGAGAAGCTCGCCTTCAACTGGAGCGCCGGGCCGATGTGCGTGCTGACGCGCTCGCCGGTGAGAGCGACTTACGAAGAGCCGGTGCTGATCGAGACCTCGCGCCTCCTGATGGCCGAGGCGCAGGCGCTGATCAAGGCGATGGGCTGCTCGATCGAATTCGACGTCGAGCGCGTGGTCGGGACGAACACCAAGCTCGCGCATCGGCCGAGCGTGCTGCAGGATCTGATGGCGGGACGCCCGATGGAGATCGACGCGCTCTACTCCGTGCCGCTCGAGATGGCGAAGTCCGCCGGCGTCGCGGTGCCGACGATGGCCACGCTTGCCGCCCTCATCCGCGTCCGCGCGCGCGAGGAAGGAATCTATCCGAAAGTTCTCGGCGCGTAAGCCGGACCGCAAGCCCGGGCCGGCGGAACGATCCGTTGATGGCACGTCAACGGGGCCGGTCGCAGTGCGACGCGACGGACCGAGCGCCACGTCTAGGTGGCGGCCGCCGGGACTTCCCGCGCCTCCGGAAGCCAGCTCTTTTTCTCACCGGCATAGGCGGCGCCGGGATTGCCGCTGACCGTCGTGCGCCACATCACGCGCTGGAGCGCCGCCGCATCGTACCAAGTCGCTGCATGCATCAGGCAGCGATTGTCCCAGATGAGGAGGTCGCCTGCGTCCCATTCGTGGACGTAGACGAAGCGCGGCTGCGTGATGTGGCTCATCAACTCGTGCAGAAGCGCCGCCCCTTCGCCCCTGGGACCCGGCTCCATGCCGACGATGGGACCGTCGAGCCAGTCCATCTGGCCGTACTCGCACAGATAAAGCGCCCGCCGTCCGGTGACCGGATGGACGCGGACGACCGGTTGGCGCTGCGAGCGCTCATGCGCCTTGAGCGGCTGCACCGGTTCGCCGGCCAGCACCTGGTCGCGCGACCGGCCGGTTCGTCCCCGGGTGTGCAATCCGTCGAGACCGTCGACCTTCGCCTTCAGCGCCGGCGACAGCGCGTCGTAGGCGAGCGCGCCGTTGGCGAACAGCGTCTGCCCCTGCCCTTTCGGCACCGGCGTCACCGCGAAGAAGAGCGAGACATCCGGCGGCGGCCGGCGATAGCTCTGGTCGGTGTGCCAGCCGCGTCGATGCGGGAACTGCACCGGAAAGCGGCCGTCGGCGGTCAGCGGCGGGTCGGGCAGGGCCGGCGGCTGGCGATTGACCGGCGGCACGTTGGAGACGATCAGGATCTCCTTCACCTCCGGATGCACCATGTGCAGCGGCGTCAGGTTGTTGCGGTAGTCCTCGATCTCGGGACCGAAGACGCGGCTCAGACGCAGCAACAGGGACGCGTCCTTGGCGATCGCGTCCATGCCCTTGAGCAGGAGCAGGCCCGTGCTTTCGGCGAGTGCACGCGGGAGGGCCTCGGTATCGGCCTCTGCCGCGGCGACGATCTTCCGCGCATCGCTGCCCCGGTTGAGCCGCGCCCATCCGCCGAAAACCGCCTCGCCGAGAGGGCGGGTAACCTCGAAATTGCCCATGCGCAATACTCCCGTCGATGCACGAGACTAGCTGCTGTTCTCATCCCCAGACAATGGCGGGCGTCAGAACAGCTGGATGCGCCCGGGCTCCAGGATGATGCTTTCGCGCATGAGCCTGAAGGCTCCGTTCGGCCACTTCTTCATATAGCCGATGGAGCAGGAAACCCCGGACGCGCCGTCGCCGATGAACTCATCGCATCGGAGCGCAACATAGGCATCAACGATCACTTCGTCGGCGACCGCTTTGAGGTCGATCCCCGGCCTGAACCCGATATCGGCTTCACGCGCATCGACGAGCCGATGGGCGGGCAGTGTGCGAAGGCGGTCGCCGTATCGCGCGGCGAACTCCTCGACGCAGCGGGTCAGATCGGTCAGCAGGAACACTTTCCCGGTCGGGCTGTACGACAGGAAGGCATCGACTGCCGGAAAATAGTCGAGGGGCTCCAGCCCGCGGTTCTGTGTCGTCTCCAGAAGCTTCCCCGGGGACTGCGCCCGATAGTGAACCGCGAGGATCGGACCGGCGCCAAGTTGTGCCACGATTTCATCCACGCGTCTCCCCAGCCGCGGAGCAAGGCGAATGTATTTTGCAAAAAGGGTCTCGTAAGCGGCGTGCGGCGAGACCGCGGCGAGCCAGTGGCTCTCAGGCGCCCAAGGAAGAATATCCATGAGTCGGTTGTGGCAATCGGCGACAACGACATCTTCGGCGGCGTGAAAGAAGTAGAGCGATGAGATCCGCCTGCGGTTCGGGTCCCGAGCCTCGACTGAGGTCGTCGCGATCGTGTCGCGGTTCCACCAGGGCGGGAAGTAAGAACGTGCCGTTGCCTTCACATCGCCGAGACTCACATCGCTCACGGGTTCGAAATACGCCTCCCACGCGTTGTTCAGGCCCGGTGCCGGATAGACTCCGTTGTTGCCCCAGTGAACGATCGGCACGCGTCCGGTGATCTCGGCCACGGCGAGCTGCGCGATGACGTGGTCGATTTCGCCCCATAGCCCGCATCCCCAGGGATGGATCGCCAGATAACGCCGACGGGCCGGATCCGGCGGCGACGTGCCGGCCTGGGCGAGCTCGACGTAGCGCTTGGCTTGGCCATACTGGCCAAGGCCAAGCGCGATCGCTCCGAGAAGTGCGTATACCTCGGGCGTGCTCCGGCCACGGACCAGCGCCGCCTGGCAGTAGTGAAACGCCAATGCCAGGTTGCCGGCGCTCCAGGCTTGCAGCGCGCCGATCCAGGCTTGTTCGTGGTCGGCGCCTCCGGACGGAGGTTGGATGCTCACTTCGGTTCTTCGCTCGGCGCCCGCCGGTGCCGATGAGCAATGCATGCATCCACGGCCACCAGCAGCTCCTCGCGCGTGAACGGCTTCTGCAGCGTGAGGTTGGCACCGAGGCGTTGCGCCATACGCAGAAGATCGCCGCGGCCGCCGAATTTTCCGCCGCCGGAGATGGCGAGTATCGGCAGCGTGGCGTTGGCGCGGCGGATCTCGAGGATCGTCTCGATCCCGTCCTTCTCAGGCATCAGGAGATCGGTGATCAGGAGATCGAAGGACTGCTTCTTCATCAGCGCAAGCCCCTCGGCTCCGTCCTCGGCGACGACGACCTGCGCCGGCGACAGCATGGCGGCGGTCAGACTCGCGAAGAAGCGATCGTCGTCGATGAGAAGGATCGAGGCCGGCGTCATCCGGATCTGGGTTTCTTGCCGGTGCCGGCCGGGCCCTTCGGCGTCATCGCGCTCATGGTCTGCTGGCCGAGGCTGGCAAGTCGCATCGCCCCTTCCTGCGCAGCCTCCATGTCGGCCATGATCCGGCCCATGCTGCTGCTCAGCCACTCGGAGTAGGCGGCTGCCATCTCGGCGACGTCGCGCGAGGCAGAAAGCTTCTGCAGCGTGCGAAAACCGGACTCCATCGCCTCCTGCCGCCGCCGGGTCCAGGCCGCCATCATCTTCTGAGTCTCTTCCAGAAGCTCGGCTTGGTCGTGCAGCGCCGCCTCCATCTGGACGCGGATCGCCTCCGGCCAGTCGGCGACCGCCGCCTCAGCCGCATCGCGCCGGTGGCGCTGGGCCTGGCCGCGACGCTCGGCGGCGGCGCCGGGATCGCTCTCCGCCTCGGCCAGACGCTCGTTGAGCTTGGCCATGGCCACGAGCACGGTCGCCGGCGGCGGCTTCGGCTTCATGACGCAGCCGCAAGGCCGTGCGCGGCTGGCACGTCAACGGGCGCAGACGGCGGTTGTGCGGCGGGGTTGACGGCGAGCCAGGTCACGGAACCCTCTACCGATACGGGACCGAGGCTACGATTGAACGCCGCCTTCCGCGTGTCAACGGACGAGGGCGCAGTAGTCGATCGGCCGGAAGCGATCGAGGCGCGCGGTCACCGGGGGCATGCCGTATTTGAGGCCGGAGGCGCAGTTGAAAAGAACCGCACGGTCGCTCGTCCCGATCCGCCCCTCGGCCAGCGCCTTCCGGTAGGCGACATAGGTCGCGGCCCCTTCCGGGCTGACATGGATGCCATCGGCCCTTGCCATTGCTGCGCGGGCGGGCTCCACCTCCCCGTCGTCGATCGCGATGGCAAAACCCTTGCTCTCGCGGATCGTCCGAAGGATCAGCCGGTCGCCGACCGTCCAAGGCACGCGAAGACCGGGCACGTTCGTATGGCCACCCTTCCAGGGCACGGCCCCTTCGGTGCCTTCCTCGAAAGCGCGGACGATAGGCGCGCAAGTGCGCGACTGAACCGCAACCATACGCGGGCGCTCAGGCCCGATCCAGCCGATCGCCTCCAGCTCGGCGAAGGCCTTCCACATGCCGATGATCCCGGTCCCGCCGCCGGTCGGATAGAAGATCACGTCCGGCAGCGTCCAGTTGCCTTGCTCGGCGAGTTCGAGCCCCATCGTTTTCTTGCCTTCGACGCGATAGGGCTCCTTGAGCGTGGAGAGATTGAACCAACTTGCCTGTTCCCTGCCGGCTTCCACCAATGGTCCGAGTTCAGTGATGTTGCCGTCGACGCGGTAGACGCGCGCGCCGTGGATCGCGATCTCCGAGATCGTCGTCTCCGGCGCATCGTCCGGCACCAGCACAAAGGCCTCGATGCCCGCCCGCGCGCAATAGGCCGCGAGTGCCGCACCGGCATTGCCCGCCGTCGGCATGGCGATGCGGCGAAGCCCCAGCTCCTTCGCCATCGACACCGCGACGCAGAGCCCGCGCGACTTGAACGAGCCGGTCGGCAGCCGCCCTTCATCCTTGACCATCAACGCCGACCCGCCCGCGGCTGCCGCGCTCGCCGGTGCCGCGACCAGCGGCGTCATCGTCTCGCCGAGCGAGACGATGTTCTCCGTGCGCCGTACGGGCAGGAACTCGCGATAACGCCACATGTCGGGCGCACGATCACGGAGCTTGTCTCTAGAAAGGGCGCGCGCCACCGCTGCGAGGTCGTAGCGCACCAGCAGCGGCTTGCCGGCCGCCGACAGCCCCGCGAGCTTGTCAGCGGGCAGCCGCTCCGCGGTTTCGCTGCACTCGAGATGCGTGACGAAGCTCGGCCTGTCGTCGCTGAGATTGTCCTGCATGCCGGCATGCCTCCTGACGTGACGGCCAAGCCGAGCCTTTCAGGGCCGCCTGACCGGATTGAATGGGCAAAGTCGCGGCGACCAACCGAGAGTGATTCCGGCGAGTTGTGCCACTTGTCGGCCGTGCAACGCCAGAAGGGTTGCTGCTGAAGGCCTTGCGGCAGCCCTTCTTGACAACGCAAAGTTCTACTGTCGACAATCGACAGAGCATCATCATCGGGACAATCGACCACCATGGCGGGCAGCCAGGACTTTCCTGTTGACGGTCGCAACGCAGGTGTTCTGGTTTACGTCAACCAAGCCCTCGTCCCGCGGGAAGAGGCTCGTGTCTCGGTCTTTGATGCCGGCTTCGTGCTTGGCGACGGCGTCTGGGAAGGCATCCGTCTGCACAAGGGACGCCTCCTCTTTCTCGATGCCCATCTCGACCGGCTGTTTGAGGGCGCGCGCGCAATCGATCTCGACATCGGCATGACGAGAGGCGAGGTCGTGGCCGCACTGCATGCGACGCTCGCCGCGAACGGCATGGAGGACGGCGTCCATGTGCGGCTAATGGTGACGCGCGGGCTCAAGAAGACGCCGAACCAGGACCCCCGCCACACCATTGGCCGCGCGACGGTCGTCGTCGTCGCCGAATGGAAGCAGCCGAGTCCAACGCTGCTTTCCAAAGGGCTAAACCTCTTCACCTCGACCATCCGCTGCTCGCCGGCCGACATGTTCGACATGCGGCTCAATTCGCACAGCCGCCTCAATCTCATCACCGCCCTGATCCAGGCAATCAAAGCCGGCGCGGACGAGGCACTGATGCTCGACCCTGCCGGCTTCGTCTCGTCCTGCAACGCGACAAATTTTTTCTTTGTGCGCGGCGGTGAGGTGTGTACATCGACCGGGGACTTCTGTTTCCATGGAATCACGCGGGGCAACGTCATTGCCCTGTGCCGGGCGAACGACATCCCAGTCCGGCTCGGCAACTTCGCTCTGAAAGACGCGTACGGAGCGGAAGAAGCCTTCGTGACCGGCACCTTCGGGGGCCTGACGCCGGTGGCTTCGATCGACGGACGGCGCCTGCCCGCTCCCTTGCCGGGACCGACGACGCAGCGCCTGCGCGCGCTCTACGATGCGCTCAAGGACGGAGGGGAGGTATGAGCGATACTTCCCCCAGAATCGACCGGCCGCTGCCCCGCGTCACGCTGCGCGAAGGAGCGGCGCATGCGCTGCGGCAGACGGTGCTCACCGGGCGCCTCGCGCCAGGAGCGCCGGTGGTGGAGGCGGCTCTCGCGCGCTCGCTCGGCATTTCGCGTGCGCCGCTCAGGGAAGCGATCCGAGAGCTGCTGGATGAGGGCTTGCTCGTGCAGCACCGCGCCTGGGGCGGCGTGACCGTGGCGCCGCTCGATGCGACCGTCGCGCGGGAACTCTACACGCTACGCACCGCGCTAGAGGTCTTCGCCTTCGAGCATGTATGGGACCGCCGCGACGACGCTTTCCGCTCCGCGCTCAGCAAGAGTCACGCTGCTCTGACCCAGGCGATCGACATGCGCGACGACGAAGCTTCGATCGCCGCCGAGTTCGCTCTGCACAACGTGGTCTACGAGGCGGCGGGCCATGGGCTGCTGCTGCAATCCTGGAGCGCGATCCGAGGGCGGCTTGCCCTCTACTGGGCAGCGCATCACCGGGCGCATGGAAGGCCGGGTCCGCGTCGCGATGCGCACGACGACTACATTCGCCACGCCATCGGGCCAGATCTCGACGCGATGCGGGAGGAATTGCACGACCACATGCAGCGCGGTCTTTCAACCGTGCTGCGCTTCATCGAGAACCGGAAGGAGCAAGCCTCATGACCACCGTTTTTTCACGACGCACGTTGCTCACCGCCGCTGCGCTGTTGCCGCTCGCCCGTCCCGCGATCGGCCAGACCTTTCCGAATCGACCGATCCGCTTCATCTGCCCCTATCCAGCGGGCGGCATCGTTGACCTTGTGATGCGCACCCACACGGACGAGCTCGCGGCAGAGCTCGGCCAGCCGATCGTGATCGACATTCGCACCGGCGCCAGCGGCTTGATCGGCTCCCAGCAGCTCGTCCAGTCCGCTCCCGACGGACACACTTGGTTGATGGCTGCGCTTGGCAATCTCGTCGCGCCGATCCTAACGCCCTCCGGATTCCATCCGGTCGAGTCGATCCAGGCTCTCTCGTTCGTCGCGCACAGCGTCTCGGCGGTCGTCGTGCGAAGCGATCTCCCGATCGCGAACATGCGGGAGCTGGCAGCACAGGCGAAGGCACAACCGGGAAAGCTCAACTACCTTCGCGCCGGTGCCGGCACCTTCTCGCACATCTCGATGGAGCTGTTGCAGCGCGAGCTGGGGTTCCAGGTGACGGCGGTTGACTATCGCGGCCTGCCACCAGGCATTATCGACATGTTGGCCGGGCGCTTGGATGTCGCCGTGCTTAGCACCGGGCTCGCCAAACCCCACGTCATGGAGGGCAAACTCCGCGCGCTCGGCACGATCGGCGCTGTCCGCTCGCCTGATTTCCCTGACGTTCCGACGCTGACCGAGCTCGGCCTCAGCACGGCCAACATGGATTCCTGGTACATCGCGATGGCGCCGCGCGGCTTGCCGGAGCCGGTGCTGGCGCGGGTCCACGCGGCCTACACGAAGGTGCTGTCGATGCCTTCGGTTCAGGAAAAGCTGCGCGGCGTCGGTACTATACCGGCCGCGAAACTGCCGTCGGCGGCAGAGGTGCAGGCGATGCTAGCGCGCGAGCACGCAAAGTTTGAGCGCCTGATCCGGGAGGCGAACATCCGTGCAGGCTGAGGACCGAACTGCTCGGATCCTCCTGCGCGGCGGCGCGGTGCTCGATGTCGACGCCGGAGCACTGCGCCGTGCCGATGTTCTGGTCGAGGGGCGCAGCATAGTCGCCGTGGCACCTGGCCTCGCACCAGGGAGTGCGCGCGTCGTGGAGCTCAAAGGGCGTACCGTGATGCCCGGCCTCATAGACTGCCATGTGCATGTCTGCGCGGACGGGATGGTGCCCTATCCTACGCTGTTCCCCTCCCTCGTCACTGCGCGCGCATCGCAGCTTCTGAAGGAGACCCTGATGCGCGGTTTCACCACGATCCGCGATATGGGTGGCGCTGATGCGGGTCTGCGCCGCGCCGTGGAAGACGGGCTGTTCCCAGGCCCTCGCATGTTCATCTCCGGGCGCCCACTGAGCCAGACAGGCGGGCACGGGGACATGCGTAACCCCGCCGACGCCTGCCCGGCCTGCTCGCTACGCGCCGAAGCCAACATGATGGTCGTCGCCGACGGCGTGGACGCGGTACGCCGCGCTGCGCGAGAGGAGGTGCGCCGCGGCGTCGACCAGATCAAGATCATGGCCTCAGGCGGTGTCTCAAGCCCAGCCGACCCGGTGGACTACGACCAGTACGCGCTCGCCGAGATCGAAGCCGTCGTGGACGAGGCGAGTCGGGCCGGGAAATATGTCGCGGCGCACGCCTATACGCCGACCGCGATCGCTCGCGCGACACGCTGCGGCGTCCGCACCATTGAGCACGGCAACTTCCTGGACGAAGCGACGGCCTCGCTGATGGCCGCGCACGGCGCGATCCTTGTCCCAACGCTGGTGGTCTATCGCCGTGTCGTGCAACACGCGGCCGAAGTCGGCATCTCAGCCTTCCATTTGGAGAAGGCCCGAGAAGTGCTAGCGACCGGCACGCGCTCGCTCGAGATCGCGCTGCGAGCAGGCGTGCGGATGGCGCTCGGCACCGACCTGTTCCGCGCGCCAAAACAGTATCAAGCTGAAGAACTGCTGATCCGCGCCGAGGCCCTGCCGGAGGCCGAGGTCTTGCGCCAGGCGACGATCCACGGTGCGTCAGTGGTGCGGATGGAGAACCGTCTCGGCCGCGTCGCGGAAGGTTATCTCGCTGACCTGTTGGTCGTGGACGGCGACCCTCTGGCCAATCTCCGCCTGCTACAGGACCAGGGCGCGCATCTTTCCATGATCCTGAAGGAAGGCGCGGTGGTCAGGGGAGCGCTGGACTGATGATCCGGTCGCAACCGCATCGGCGGCAAGCCTGTCGGCCCTTTCCCCTGATGAATCTAGAGGGACCGCAGCGTGGGCCGTCGGTGACAGAGGCCATGTGATGCCATCCTCGGTTCAGCCCCTACCCGACATCCGAAACGTGGTCTTGACGGCCACGGCATACGCTTCTGTTCGGGAGGGGCGCCCATGATGGCCGCATCGATCGGCAATCGCACTGACTTCGCGGCGGGCTGCTTGTTCATCGCGGTCGGCGTCTCGACAGCTGCCGCGGCCTATGCCTATCCATTCGGGACCAGCATGCGTATGGGGCCCGGTTACTTTCCCTTTCTGCTGGGCGTGCTGTTGGCCGGGCTAGGTCTTGTCCTCGCCTTGACGTCGCTCACCTTCACCGCACCGCGACGCCACGGACCTTCGGTGAAGCCGCCCTTGATCGCGGCGGCGGCCATCGCAGCGTTCGTCGTCTTGCTGGGACTTCTCGGCCGCCGGGGCGTGACCGGCATCGATATCCCCATCATTGTTGCGGTGGCGATTGTGTGGTTCGCCAGTCGGGAGCTTTTCTGGGTCCTGCTGTCGGTGGTCGCCTTTGCGATCGGCCTCAATCACCTAGGCGTGTTCATTGCCCTATTGCTGAGCATCGTCATCATCACCCGTGCTTCCTCTGACATTTCTCTACGCGATCTCCTCGCGGTCTCGGTCGTCCTGCTGGTGCTCGTGAAACTCGCCTTCGCGACGATCCTGGATCTCAATCTGCCTTCGTGGCCTCGCGTGCCCGGCTTCGGCGGGTACTGAGGGAGACGGTTCTTTGGATCTTCTATCCAACCTCTCCCTCGGGTTCCAGGTCGCGTTGACGCCGGCGAGCTTGATGTACTGCTTCATTGGCGTCTTCCTTGGCACTTTGATCGGCGTCCTGCCCGGCATCGGCCCGCTCGCGACGATCGCAATGCTGCTGCCCATCACTTACGGGCTCGCGCCTGTCTCCGCCCTGATCATGCTCGCAGGCATCTACTACGGCGCACAGTATGGCGGTTCGACGACGTCGATCCTGGTGAACCTGCCAGGGGAGGCGAGTTCCGTCGTCACGACTCTTGACGGCTACCAGATGGCCAGGCGGGGCCGGGCGGGACCCGCGCTTGCCACGGCGGCGCTCGCCTCGTTCTTCGCAGGCACTGTGGCGACGCTGATCCTTGCCGCTTTCGCTGCGCCGCTGACGGTGGTTGCGCTGGAGTTCGGTCCGGCCGAGTACTTTGCGCTGATGGTCCTCGGACTTGTCGGCGCGGTCGCTCTTGCCTCCGGTTCGCTCGCCAAGGCGCTCGCCATGATCGTGCTGGGCCTGATCCTTGGGCTCGTCGGCACAGACATCAACTCGGGCCGCGCGCGCTTGTCTCTTGGCATCCCGGAACTCCTGGACGGTATCGGGTTCGTCATCATCGCGATGGGGGCCTTCGGCTTCGCCGAGATCGCGTTCAACTTGGCGAAGAAAGAGGAGCGATCGGTCGTCAACGAAAAGGTCTTGGGCCTCATGCCGACGGCGAAGGATCTGAAGGATGCCTCGGGCGCGACGCTGCGGGGCACAGCGCTTGGATCGGCCCTCGGCATCCTTCCGGGCGGCGGCGCGCTTCTGGCTTCGTTCGCCGCATATTCCTTCGAGAAATGGGTCGCCAAGGATCGATCAACCTTCGGCAAAGGAGACATCCGCGGCGTGGCGGCGCCGGAGGCCGCGAACAACGCAGGCGCTCAGACGAGCTTTGTACCGATGCTGACCCTCGGCCTGCCGTCGAACGCGGTAATGGCGCTGATGATCGGCGCCATGATGATCCACAATATCCAGCCAGGCCCCCAGGTGATGTCGAGCAACCCGCAGCTTTTCTGGGGCCTGATCGCTTCCATGTGGATCGGCAACGTCATGTTGGTGATCCTAAACCTGCCGCTGATCGGCATCTGGGTTCATCTCTTGCGCGTGCCGTACAGGTTCCTCTTTCCATCCATCATCGTCTTCTGCTGTATCGGCGTCTATTCCATCTCGAACTCGACGTTCGACGTGATGCTCTGTGTGGTCTTCGCGATCATCGGATGGACGATGTCGCAGTTGAAGTGCGAAGTCGCGCCGATGCTTCTTGGCTTCATCCTGGGTCCGATGATGGAAGAGAATTTCCGACGCGCCCTTGTGCTTTCGCGCGGTGACTTCACGACTTTTGTCGAGCGCCCGATCAGCGTGACATTGCTCGCCCTGGCGGCAATCTTGACGATCGTCCTAGCCATGCCGCGAATGGCCAGGCTGAAGGAGAAGGTCGCCACGGACGACTGATTGCGGCTGACCGCTCTCCGACTTTCGCGTGTCGGCAGGTAGAGGCGTTTCGCTATTTGAGCTTGATTGTGAATCGGCATGGCCTTTGACCCCGGATCGGCGTCGAAGGTTGACCCCGCGCGTAGTGCGTTAAGCCGTTCTGGTGTTTCGCCAATGCCCAGATCGTGGGTGCCGGCAAGATCGAGGTGAACACCGCGCACCAGGAAGCGGTGGTCTCGGTGCCGAAGGACATGACGATCTCCGCCCGCTCGCCCGAGGGCGTCATCGAGTCGATCGAGCTGCCGAAGCAGAAATTCGCGCTAGGCGTCCAGTGGCACCCAAAGTTCTTCCTCCGGGCCGGCAACCCGCACCGCAAGGTATTTGAGGTGCTGGTCGCCGCCGCAAAAGGCTGACGGCTACTTCGACGCCGTCTCGTATCCGACCTTGAAGGCGCTCATCTCGAAGCCCTTCACCTCGCGGCGGACAGCGATTGAGCGCACCACCTGGAACAGGTAGGCCATCGGGCCCTCCTGCATGGTCTTGAGCTGGATCTCGCGGTAGAGCGCCTGCCGCTTCTCGGGATCGCGCTCCATCATCGCCTTCTGGCCGAGCTCGTTCATGCCCAGGTCCTGCCAAGCGGCGCGCCAGGCCGGGTACTGCGCCAGGTTCGCCTCGCGCCGGTTGTCCGGGTTCATGACGTGGCGCGAGACCATGTTGTGGGCGTCCGGATAGCGCACACCCCAGTTGATCAGCATCATCTGATACTCGCGCGCGCGGGCCTTGGTGAAGACCTGGGCCGGCGCCATCTGCTCAAGTTCCAGCGTCACGCCGGCCTTGGCGCCGTTCGCCTGCACGTGCTGGGCGAGATCCGGATAGGGCGTAACCCCCATCACGATCATCTTGCGCTTGAGGTCGGCCTGCCCGGCCTCCTTCAGCAGCGACTGCGCCTTCGCGATATCGAGCTTGAAGGGCTGGCCTTCCTTCGCATCGAGGGCGCCGAAGGCGCCCAAGGGCACGACGCTGGCCCGCGGCACGCCCTGATAGGCCATCACCGTCTTGGCCAGGCCGTCATAGTCGACGAGATAGCGGAACGCCATGCGCACGCGCGGATCGGCGAAGGCCGGATCGGCGGTGCTAACCCGCCTTATTCACAGCGATCATGAATAGCTGATTTTTCGCGGCAATTGAGAATCGAGGCTGCCACGGTTTCAAAGGCTTGCGATATCAGCCAT
Source organism: Alphaproteobacteria bacterium (assembly GCA_016869285.1). Taxonomy (GTDB): domain Bacteria; phylum Pseudomonadota; class Alphaproteobacteria; order SHVZ01; family SHVZ01; genus SHVZ01. Next base: position 7,754 of record VGEN01000015.1, on the reverse strand, counting down.
GTGAGCGCCCACTTGGTTTTCTTGAGAATAGCTAAAATCATCGTGAATAAGCTCGGCTAAACATCAGGTGAATGTAGCCGTGCATCGCCGTCTGCTCGACGCGGACGTCCTTCTTTCCTTCCAGCGCCTTCAGGTCATCGGAGCTCAGGAGCCGTGCGACGTCGATGTCGCCCTTCTCGATCAGCAGGCGCTGCGCGCCCGATTCCGGCACGTGCCGGACGATGACGCGGCCGAGCGCCGGTTTGGTCCCGTGATAGACGTCGTTGCGCTCGAGCTGGATCGTGTCGTTGGCGGTCCAGCCGCGCACGCGATAGGGACCGACGCAGGAGGAATTGGTCTTGAACCAGTTGTTGCCGAGGTCCTCGCCCTTGGCGTTCTTCTCGCCGGCCTCGCGGTCGAGGATCATCGACACGTTGGTCGCGAACGCCCCGTAGAGCAACAGCTGCAGCGGATAGGGTTCGGGAAGGCTTACCTCGAAGGTCTGCGGGCCGGTGGCGCGGAAGCTCGCTTCCGCGGTCTCCTTCCTGAAGCCCCATTCGGTCAGGTTGGCGGCGTTGCCGAAGTTGAGCTTCAGCACTCGCCGCATCGACCACGCGAGATCGTCGGCGGTCGCGACCCGCCCGTTGGGGAACTTGAGGCCGGGCCGGAGATTGAAGGTCAGCGTCCTCCCGTCGGCGGAGACCGACCAGCTCTCCGCCGTCTTCGGGCGGAACTCCGAGGGGTTCCTGTAGTCGAGGGTGACCAGCGTGTCGCAGACGTTTCCCATGATGTCGTTGCCGTTGATCTCGGCGATCTGGGCCGGGTCGAGCGTGATGACCGCGTCCAGGTTCCACGCCATCACCAGCGCGTCCTTCGGCGTCGCGGCATGGACGCCGGAGGCAAGGGCAAGGGCGAGAACGGCCGAGGCGGAACCGAGACGCATGTGCTTACTCCGAATGGGCGGCCGCGATCTTAGCCGACATTCCCCGGATGAACCCGTGGAACGGTACAAACCCAGCAGTCTGGCCGGTTCCGGGAAAGCCATGGGCGGGCAATCCCGTTTCCCCACCGCTTCCGCCATGTACGACCTCCCGAACGACGCCTGATTCATACTCTTGTCGGGATAGTTGAAGTCGAAAGTTGCCAAATTGGGCTTATTGGATAGCGCGCGATGTTAGTCCGTCGGCGCCGCGCTTGCGGGATGCTTCCGTGACCGGAGCCCCGACTCTCATCCAGTCATAGGTAGAGGCCGTCTATGTCTGTCTGGCCCGGTGGTGCAACGCCACAAGAGACACAGCTGCCGCAAATTTGCCTTACACGCCTCAGACGCGCAGCAAGACCTTCGCCAATTTTGAGATGATTGGCGTCCCCTAGGGGATTCGAACCCCTGTTGCCGCCGTGAGAGGGCGGTGTCCTGGGCCTCTAGACGAAGGGGACGCGGAGAGCCTTCGGGCCGGAGGCCGTGACTTAGCCCATGGGCCCCCGGCTTTCAAGGCCGGAGCCTTAAGGCTTCAGGAAAACCGCCTTGCCAGGGCCAGAACCGCGTCGACCTCGGCCTGGGTGGTCTCGAAGGAGGCGACGAGCCGGATCATTGGCCGGGGCCCCTCGGTCCATCGGTAGAAGCGCACGCCCGCGGCTTCGAGCCCGTCGGCCATCTTCACCGGCAGCGTCAGGAAGATCTCGTTGGCGTCCACCGCATGCAGGATCTCGATGCCCGGCGTCTTCACCAACCCTTCGGCCAGGCGCCCGGCCATGGCGTTCGAGTGCCGCGCGGTACGGAGCCAGAGGTCGCCCTTGAGATAGGCCTCCATCTGCGCGGAGAAGAACCGCATCTTCGAGAAGAGATGCCCGCCGCGCATGCGGCGATAGCCCATCTCCTCGGCCCGCGCCTTGTCGAACAGCACCACCGCCTCGAGCGCGAGGCAGCCGTTCTTGGTGCCGCCGAAGGAAAGAATGTCGACGCCGGCCTTCCAGCTCATCTCCGCCGGCGAGGCGTTCTTCGCCGCGAGCGCGTTGGCGAAGCGCGCGCCGTCGAGATGGAAGCCGAGCTTGTGGCGCTTCGCCACATCGCCGAGCGCGCTGAGCTCGTCGACCGTGTAGACCGTCCCGGCCTCGTTCACCTGGGTCACGCTCATCGCCGCAGGCTGCGCCCAGTGCGGGTCCTTGCCGACGCTCTTGATCGCGGCTTCGAGGTCGTCCGCCTTGATCTTGCCGTGCTCGCCGGCGACCGGATGCAGCTTGGCGCCGCCGGTGAAGAACTCCGGCGCGTTGCACTCATCGGTCTGCGCATGCGCGCCCGGGTGCACGAAGATCCGCCCGATCGGCGGCGCCAGCATCGAAAGCGCCAGCGCATTCGCAGCCGAGCCGGTGCCGACCAGGAACACCGCGACCTCGCGCTCGAACACCTCCGAGAGGTGCTTGTCCATGCGCTTCGTCCATTCATCGCCGCCATAGGCGGCTTGCGCGCCCTTTCCCGCGGCAACGACGGCATCCATGACCTCGGGCAGCGCGCCGGCAAGATTGTCGGAAGCGAAATTCATCGGACCCTTCAGAAGTTCATTGCGGCCGCGGCGCGACCGTCACCGTGCCCAGCATCTTGCCCGTCTCGAGATCGATGACGTGGATCAGATCCTCGAGCCCGGGCGGACGAACATGGACCAGAAGGCGCTGGCCGTCGCTGCGGAAGTCGACCATGCGCCCACCGCGCGGGATCGAGACCAGCACGTCGCTGAAAGGCTTGGCCGGCGCCTTCGATCCTTGCGTTTCGATCGCGGCGGACTCCGGGGTCTTGCCGACGCCCATGCGCTTGGCGATGGTGGCAAAGATGACGACCAAGCCGAGGACGATAAGAACGCCCATGCCGACGACGGCGATCTTGAGCGCGCGATCCGAAGGCATGGGCTCTCAGGTCCTTTCGGGAACTTTCGATCCGGCCGATGACGGCGAAAGAATCGACCGCGCGTTGTCGCGTCGTATGCCGGATCTTTCACGCACGCGGATCAAGTCCTTGATCGAGGAGGGCCGGATCACGATCGGAGGAGAAGCGGTGAAGGCCTCGGACCGGGTCCGGGCGGGCCTCACTTTCGCCATCATCCTTCCCGAGCCTATCGACGCAACGCCGGCGCCGCAACCGATGGCGCTCGACGTCCTCTACGAGGATGAGCATCTGATCGTGATCGACAAACCCCCCGGCCTCGTCGTCCATCCCGCTCCCGGCAATCCGGATGGGACGCTGGTGAATGCGTTGATCGCGCATTGCGGACCGAGCCTCGCAGGCATCGGCGGCGAGCGCCGGCCAGGCATCGTCCATCGCCTCGACAAAGACACCTCGGGCCTGATGGTCGCGGCCAAGACCGAGCCTGCCCTCGCCGGCCTCGCCAAGCAGTTCGCCGAGCGCAGCGTCCTCCGCGCCTACAAGGCCGTGGTCTGGGGCGTGCCCAGCCCGACCGCGGGCACGTTCTTGGGCAATATCGGTCGCAGTCCCCGAAACCGGAAGAAGATGGCCGTGGTCAAGACCGGCGGAAAGCCGGCTCGGACCCACTACCGGCTGGAAGCCCGGATCGGGGACGCGGCCAGCCTGCTCGATTGCCGGCTCGAGACCGGCCGCACCCATCAGATCCGCGTGCATCTGGCGCATGCCGGGCATCCGCTGGTGGGCGACCCGCTCTATGGCGCCAAACGCGCCTCAGCGCCGGCGCCGCTCCGGGCCTTCTCTCGGCAGGCTTTGGATGCCCACCTACTCGGATTTACCCACCCCTGGAGCGGGAAACCGCTCCGTTTCGAAAGAAGAGTTTTCAAGGATATTAAAGAGTTAATCGATCTAGTCGGCACGACGAAGGCTCGCCAATAACTTATCGATGCAGTTGGGTATTCTTGACAATACGGGAAGGTTGAGAGTATAGAGTGTGCGTTGGCGCTCGTCTTCGGAGGGTGCCAGAGCAAGTCGGCCGGTGCCCGGATCGGGGCCGGCGTCGAGGATCGCGCGCCAGCCCAAGGGAGGGGGAGGTCGTTCGGTCCAAAGACCCGATGCGAACGGAGGTCGTCATATGACTAGTGTCAGCGTCCCCTCGGTCCCGGTGATGAGCGCGGAGGGCAACCTCTCGCGATATCTCCAGGAGATCCGCAAGTTCCCGATGTTGGAGCCGCAGGAGGAGTACATGCTCGCCAAGGCTTGGCGCGATCATGGCGATACCGAGGCGGCCCACAAGCTGGTCACCAGCCATTTGCGGCTGGTCGCCAAGATCGCCATGGGCTACCGCGGCTATGGACTGCCGGTGGGCGAGCTCATCAGCGAGGGCAATGTCGGCATGATGCAGGCGGTCAAGCGCTTCGAGCCGGAGCGCGGCTTCCGTCTGGCAACCTATGCCATGTGGTGGATCCGCGCCGCGATCCAAGAATACATCCTGCACTCCTGGTCGCTGGTGAAGATGGGCACCACCGCCGCGCAGAAAAAGCTCTTCTTCAACCTCCGCAAGATCAAGGGCCAGATCCAGGCGATCGAGGAAGGCGACCTGAGCCCCGAGCAGGTGAAGAAGATCGCCGAGCGCCTGTCGGTGCCGGAGGAAGATGTCGTCACCATGAACCGGCGCCTGGCCGCGCCCGATCACTCGTTGAACGCGCCGCTGCGCGTCGATGGCGAGGGTGAGTGGCAGGACTGGCTGGTCGACGAGCGCGACAATCAGGAGACCGAGCTCGGCCAGCGCGAGGAGACGAGCCAACGCCTGCGCCTGCTCAAGGAAGCCATGAAGGGCCTGAACGAGCGCGAGCGCCACATCCTGACGCGCCGGCGCCTTCAGGACGAGCCGGCGACGCTCGAGGATCTGAGCCAGGAATACGGCATCAGCCGCGAGCGCGTGCGCCAGATCGAGGTGCGCGCCTTCGAGAAGCTGCAGAAAGCGATGAAGATCGCGGCCTCACGGCTTCCCGGCGCGGCGGGAAATCTGCCGAAGCCGGCGGCGCACCCCGCATAACGTTCAGCCTATAGCCGTCGCTCTTGAGGAGGCGGGCTGGAAGGCCCGCCTCTACTTCTTCTCGGCCTTCTCCTGCTCCTCGAGCGCCGCGGCGGCGCTCTGGGCCACCCTGTCGTGGTCGCTCTTGGCGCCCTCGGTCACCCCCTCGCCCCACTCGTTGATCAGCTCCTGCTGATAGCCTTGCATCTTGGTGATGCGCCGCTCGATCTGGACGCGAAGGACGAAGGCGACGATCACCGGCGTGACCGAGTACAGCCCATAGCCGATCGCGGCCGCGCCATACATCATGAACCAGTTGAAGATGTTGGTCACGTTGCGCATGGCCGAATCCATGCTGTGGTCGCGGGTCCACATGCCGAGGGCGACCGGCAGCACGCCGAGCAGGTTCATGAAGCCGACGCAGAAGGCCGCATACTTCTCGCGGCGGCGGTCGGTGAAGAAGGCGACGATGGTCGGGGCCATACCGACCACGAGCACCAGCACCGTCGGCAGCACCCAGACGCAGACGCCGACCACGATCACGCCGCCGATCACCTTGGAGGCGGTCGACTGTGCGCTGGGCGGCATGGTCGGCAGGTCGGTCATCGCTTCCGATCAGATGAAGTAGATCAGGAACACGATCGAGGCGACCAGGCTCGCAATCGAGCCGGAGGCGATCGCCGCCACCTGCTCTCCCATCTCCTTGGCATGATGGTGCGAGTTCGACGCGTCGATATGCAGCAGCGATATCTGGGTCGCTGTCTTCTGATAGCTCGCCTGCGCCGCCTGATACGCCTTCTCGTCGCGGTCGATGACCTGGATGTCGTTGAAGAGAGCGAGGATCTCGGCCGATTTCCCGGTCTTGCCGGCAGCCTCGAGATCCTGATGCATCTTCTTGCGTTGCTTCAGGTTGTGGAAGCCATCCACCACCGGCTTCAGCATCTCGGCAAGAAGCCTGGTCAGGTCGGGCGCCTGATCGATCTTGCTGACCTGCTGAATCAGAGCAACGATCTTGAGGACGCCGATCTTATAGGAGCTGGTCTGCTCGTTGTCGCCGAGCGGCCGCAGCCATTGATCGCTCATCTGCTTGCAGCGCACGGCGCAGAAAGCGGCCAGGTGACGATCGATCAGCTTCGGCGCCAGGCCCGGATTGCGAGCATAGTCGTTCAGCGCCCAGATCATCTCGGCCATGTTGGTGACGTAGAAGCGGTCGACGATCGGGCTCAAGCACGGCAGGTGCGCGTTCATCTCATAAAGGCACCGCTCCATGCCGTAGCCGGCGGTCCCGGAAATGATGTACTGCGGCGCCTTCTCGAAGGCTTGCTGCCAACGTGCCGTGTCCGAACGCGCCTCGACCTGGCCGGAGAGCCACACCGGCGCCAAGCGTGCCTGGAACAACTCGGAGATGATGCCGCGCCGCTCGGCATTGTCGAGACTGGCCGCGATGAGATCGCCGATGCCATCGAGCATCAGTGCGAGCCCCTTGAAACGCAATGGCGCACCGGGATCGAGCGCGATCGAGGTCCGGGCGACCAGCCGCTCGCCGTCGCCGCTGTCCTTGCTCGTCGCCGGGTTGGCGATCTTGGCCATGCGCTCGACCAACGTCTCATCGCTGAGGCTGCGCTTGAGCCAGGTGTCGAAAGCGGCACCGCGGATCGCCGGCGAAGCGTTGCGCCACTCGGTGCCGAAGCCGAGGGCAAGGGAGCGGGCGTTGAAGTGCTCGCGCCCGGCGACCTCGAACGGCCGGGTCGCCCGCTTCGGCAGCTTCGGCTGCTTCGGCGACAGCCGTCGGCCGCCCATCCACAGCTCGACCTCGCGGATCGTCCAGCGCTCCTTCAAGTCGTCGGAGAGGAGGCCGCGCAGGAGCTCGGCGATCGGCAGCGAGACGCGGTGCTGGGCGGCGAGCGCGGCATAGGAGCCGTAGTTGATCTTGTTCAGAAGGAGCTGGTGCGGGTCCCCATCTGGAACTGGAGCACGACCGATCGCCAGCGCCAGGAGCGTCGCGCCCAGCGAATAGATGTCATCGAACAGCCGGCCGCGACCCCGCGCCGACGGCTCCGTCATGTGGCTTTCGATCGGCTCGACCCAGTAGGGCTGGTACATGCCCGGCGGCGCCGTGTAGCACTCGCCGAGAATCACCTGGCGGCGCTGCGCGTCGGTGAAAAACAGATTCGTCGGCCGGATGTTGCGATGCGTCTGGCCGCGTGCCTGCAGATCGCGGATCACCGGGAGCAGTGGTGTCAGCACGCCCTTGACGATCATGCCCTCATCGAAAGGCTCGAAGGTCGCCTTCGGATTGGCCATGACGCGGTCGCCGCCTGGCCGTTCCATCACCACCGCCATCAGCCGCCGGTTCTCCGGCGCCCATGGCACCACGCCCCATTCGGTCATTCGGACCATGCTGGTCGGCGTGAAGTTGCGCAGAGCCGACATCAAGTCGATCTGCGGCGGCATCCTCCAATCGAGGATCATCGCGAGCAGATTGTCATCCGGATCGCGCTTGGACTGCGCGAGGTAGGCCTTGGCCGCCGGCGAGTCGTATTGCGGCAAGGGGCTCGACGGAAATATGTCGAAGCGGCCGTCTAGAGCATTTTCCGATCATTCTGGTTCATAGCCTGAGTTTCGAAAGTAGTTGGCGCATTCGTGTGGTGTGAAGGCGTCGAGAGCGTCAGCGATGGCCTGCCATAGGGCGTCCTTGGTTCGTGCGGCCACCTTTCGCAGATAGGCCTTCAGCTTGGCAAAGGCTTGCTCGATTGGGTTGAAGTCCGGGCTATAGGGAGGCAAGAACAAGCGCGTCGCGCCTGCCGCCTCGATGGCTTCGCGCAC
>VGEN01000014.1 GCA_016869285.1 Alphaproteobacteria bacterium | reverse complement strand
CACCGGAAGATCTGTGCCGGCGTCAGTCCATGAAGTCGCGCTATCGCGCTCACGCTCGCGCCAGGCGCCAGGCTCTCGGCTACGATCCGCGCCTTGTCCTCAGCGCTCCAACGGCGCCGTCGCCCGGCTCCCGTGAAGATCTCGACCCGCCGCGCCGGCGCGCCCTTGGTCCTAGGATCGTCACCCCTATCCGTCATAGTCCCAAGGCCCCACCCGCAAAGAGCCAGAGACTCTCACAGCACCACCGTCAGATCACCGGTGGGGAATAAGCACCGCTTACGGTCGACCGCCCTCGACGATCAGATAAGGCGCGACACACGGCTCGGCCATGTGAGCGGCGATCTCCGCCGTCCCGACATCGGACGGGCTCCATAATGGTGCGAGATGCGGCGCCGCAAGCCAGGAACGGATCTGCGGCAAGTCGCCCGCCTTCAGCGCCTCGAGAGCGAGAGAGGGATCGTCATCGGAGGCGATGCGCGCAGGCCTGAAGCTCACGAGACGGCTGGCGCCTCGCCGGAAACCAGCGGGACGAAGCGCACCTGGCTCATCCGCTCCTCCTTGAAACCGCCTCTGCCTCGGGTGACCTTGTAGATCCACTGATCGGAGACCGAGGCCCCGATCGGGACGATCATGATTCCACCTTCATCGAGCTGGTCGACGAGCGTCGCCGGCATCTCGGGCGCCGCCGCCGTCACCAGAATGCGCGGGAACGGCGCCTGCTCGGGCCAGCCACGCGTACCGTCGGCGCATTGCGCGGTGACGTTGTGGCATTTTAGCTCGGCCAGCCGCGCCTCCGCCTGCTTCAGGAGTTCGCGATGCCGCTCGATCGTGTAGACGCGGCGAAACAGCCGACAGAGGACGGCGGTCTGGTAGCCGGAGCCGGTGCCGATCTCGAGCACGCGCATCTTCTTGTCGGGCTCGAGCATCTGGGTCATGAGGCCGACGATCAACGGCTGGCTGATGGTCTGGCTGCAGTCGATCGGCAGCGCGGTGTTCTCGTAAGCCTGATCCTGGAACGCCTCGGGCACGAAGATCTCGCGCGGCACGCGCTCGATCGCAGAAAGCACCCTGGTATCGGTGACGCCGGCGCGGCGAAGCTCCAGGACGAGCCGGATCTTGCGCGCCGCCTGGGTCACCCGAGCGCCCGCTTGAGCGCGGTGAGCGCCGGCCTGTTCGTCATGTTGATTCCGATCGGCGTCACCGAAATGTATCCGGAAATGATGGTCGCCAGGTCGGTTCCCTTCGCCGGAACGCGCCCCGTCTTGGTATCGCCGAGCCAGAAGTAGGGCACGCCGCGTGGGTCGCGGCTCTGCACGATCGTATCGCCGATCTTGCGCTTACCCTGCCGCGCCGACTTGACCCCGAGCACCCGTGCCGGGTCCGCGACATGAGGGAAGTTGACGTTCATCAACACGTCTGACGGCCAGCCGACCTTCACCAGCTTCCTGATGATGTCGGCCGTGTGCCTCTCTGCGGTCGGCCAATGTGCCTTCTGGCCCCAAGGCACCGAGAGGCTGAGCGCGATCGCCGGCACGCCGAGAAGGATGGCCTCCATGGCCGCGGCAACCGTGCCGGAGTAATGGACGTCCTCGCCGAGATTGGCGCCGCGGTTGATGCCCGACAGGACCAGCGTCGGCCTGTCTTCCTTCAGCAGATGGTTGATCGCCAGCAGCACGCAGTCGGTCGGCGTGCCGTCGCAGGCATAGCGCTTGCCGGAGACCTTCCGCATGCGGATCGGCTGGCGCAGGCTCAGCGAGTGGCCGGCACCGGAATTCTCGTGCTCCGGCGCCATCACCCAGACATCCTTGCAGAGCTTTCGCACTACCTTCTCAAGGATCTTGAGACCGGGTGCGTGTATGCCGTCGTCATTGGAGATCAGTATCCGCGCCTTGGAGAGATCCATTGGAAAGACAGGCTTAGCCATTGCTGCGGATCGTCTCCATGCCGCCGAGATAGGGCCTGAGCGCCGGCGGCACGGCGACGGAACCGTCCTCCTGCTGATAGTTCTCCAGGATCGCGATCAAGGTGCGGCCGACCGCCAGCCCGGAGCCGTTGAGCGTGTGCACGAAGCGCGTCTGCTTGTCGCCCTGCCCCTTGAAGCGCGCTTTCATACGTCGGGCCTGGAAGTCGCCACAGTTCGAGCAGGAGGAGATCTCCCGATACCTCCCCTGCCCCGGCAGCCAGACTTCGAGGTCGTAGGTCTTCTTCGCGGCGAAACCCATGTCGCCGGTGCAGAGCAGCATGACGCGGTAAGGCAGGCCGAGCCGCTGCAGCACAGTCTCCGCCGCCTTGGTCATCCGCTGGTGCTCTTCCTCCGACTTGTCGGGATGCGCGATCGACACCAGCTCGACCTTGTTGAACTGGTGCTGGCGCAGCATGCCGCGTGTGTCCTTGCCGGCCGCGCCTGCCTCCGAGCGGAAGCAGGGCGTGTAGGCGGTGAAGCGCTGCGGTAGGTCCTTCTCGTCGAGGATACGGTCGGCCGCAAGGTTGGTCAGCGGCACCTCGGCGGTCGGGATCAGCCAGAAGCCGTTGGTGGTACGGAACATGTCCTCGGCCGCCTTCGGCAGGTTTCCGGTGCCGTAGGGAACATGGTCGCGCACCAGCAGCGGCGGCGCCATCTCGGTGTAGCCGAACTCGCTCGTATGGATGTCGAGCATGAAGGCGGCGATCGCCCGTTCCATGCGCGCGAGCGCGCCGCGCAGCACGACGAAGCGTGCGCCCGAGAGCTTCGCCGCCTCCTCGAAGTCCATGAGGCCGAGGGCCTCGCCGATGTCGAAATGCTCCTTCGGCGTGAACGAGAAGTTGCGACGTTCGCCGACGGTGCGGATGCAGGCGTTCGCCTCTTCGTCCTTCCCTTCCGGCACATCCGCCGCCGGCAGGTTGGGGATGATCGCGAGAAGCCGCTCCAGCTCTTCGCCCAAGGCCTTGTCCTCGGCTTCGAGAGCCGGCACACGATCCTTGATCCGGGCGATCTCGGCAACCAGCGCATCGGCGTTGCCGCCCTCGCGCTTGAGCCGCCCGATCTCCTTGGAGGCCTCGTTGCGTCGCGCCTGGAGCGTCTGCAGCTCGGTCTGCACCTGGCGGCGCTTCGCGTCGAATCCAAGCAGGCGCGACGATGACGCTTCGAGTCCACGGCGTCGAAGCGCACGGTCGAAGGCGTCGGGGTCGTCGCGAAGCTGCTTGAGGTCGATCATGGCCGGACCATCGGCTAAACGAACGGGCGCTCGTTATAGGGGCAGCGCCGCCGACGGTCCAGCCGGGCCTTCAGGCGGATTCAGCGCGCTCGGCGGCCTCTTCCTCGGCCAAGCGCTGGGCCTTCTGCTTCTCGATCAGGCGGGCGCAGAGGATCGAGATCTCGTAGAGGATGACGATCGGGATGGCGAGGCCGATCTGGCTGATCACATCTGGCGGGGTCAGGATCGCGGCGGCAACGAAGGCGAGCACGATCGCGTAGCGCCGCTTCTCAGCCAGGCCCTTGGCCGTGACCATGCCAACCCGCGCCATCAAGGTCAGCAGCACCGGCAGCTCGAAGGCGAGGCCGAAGGCGAAGATCAGCTGCATCACCAGCGAGAGATACTGATCGACCTTGGCTTCGAGCTGGATCGGAAGCTCGCCCGGCCCCCCCGGCGACTCGAAGGAGAGGAAGAACTTCCACGCCATCGGGATGATGAAATAGTAGACGAGCGCCCCGCCCATGAAGAACAGCACCGGCGTCGCCACCAGGAAGGGCAGGAAGGCCTTGCGCTCCTGCTTGTAGAGGCCGGGCGCGATGAACATCCAGATCTGGCCGGCGACGATCGGGAAGCTGACGAAGGCCGCGGCGAAGAAGGCGACCTTGAGGTAGGTGAAGAACGCCTCGTGCAGCGCCGTATAGATCAACCGCCGACTTTCCCCGTGGAAGGCCTCGGCGAGTGGCTGCGTCAGGAAGGCGAAGATGTGCTCGGCGACCGCATAGCAGACGATGAAGCAGACGATGAAGGCGACAAACGCCTTGATCATGCGGCCGCGCAGCTCGAGCAGATGGTCAAGCAGCGGCATCTTGGTGTCGTCGATGTCGTCCTTCTTGTCGCTCATCGACGTCAGGCGGCCGGCTTGGTCTGGGCGGGATCGGGCGTCGGCGCCGGAGCTTCAGTCGGCGTGGGCGCTACAGCCGGTGGCGGCAGCGAAGCGGACTCGACCGGCGCGGGCGGACCTGCAGGCTCCAGGCTCGGCGGAGTCGCGAAGGTCTCGGGCGCCTGCAGCGCCTTTTCGATGTCGCCGGTCGGGTCGACGGACTTCTTCACCTCGCCGATGGTGTTGTCAGCCATCTTGGTAACATCGTCGACGACGCTGGACGTCGCCTGCTCGACCTGCTTGCGCACATCGGCGAGCTCGGCCTCGCGCACCATCTCGTCGACACCGCGCTGAAACTCGCCCGCCATCTCGCGTGCCTTGCGCACCCACTGCGCCACGGTCTTGATCGCGTTCGGCAGATCCTTCGGACCAATGACGATCACCGCCACAGCGGCGATCACCATGATTTCCTGCCAGCTGACGTCAATCATGCGGGGGGCCCGCTCTCAAGCCGGGCGTCGACGCAACGCGCTCAGGCGCGTGGGGTCGTCTGGGCTCCGTTGGCGGCCGTGGCCTGGCCCTGCGGCTGCGACGGGGTCGAGGCATTGATCTGGCCGGCCGGGGGCGCGGGCTGGCCGTCCTTGCCGGCCTCGTCCTCGTTCAGCCCTTTCTTGAACGACTTCAAGCCCTTGCCGAAATCGCCCATCAGCTTCGAAATCTTGCCGCCGCCGCCGAAAAGAAGAAGCACGACGGCAAGGACGATCAACCAATGCCAAATGCTTAAGCTGCCCATGGAAAACTCCTGTTCCCTGCCGTGCCCGAAGGCGCGCGGATCATGGCAAAAGCCCCTCGCGCTATCAACCGGCGCCGTTCCCGTTAGGTACTAAGTACGCTCAGTCGGCAGGAAATACAAACGCCTGCCGCGGATCGATGCCTATCCCGACCGATGCACCTGCCGCCGGGTGGTGAAGCCCCCAGATACGGGCCTTCATCCTGGTTCCATCCTCGAGCGCCAGGACCAGCCGGGTCGACCGGCCAAGCGGATGCACGCTCACGACCCGTCCCGGCACCGTGGCAACGCCCTTGCCGTCGAGGTCTACGAGGATCGCCTCGGGCCGGATCACGACCTCGGCCTCTGATCCGTCGGCGAAAGGCGCCGGCACCCGCCCGAAACGGGTAGAAACCTCGCCATTCTTCACCGTCCCAGCGAGGCGGTTCACCTCTCCGAAGAAGGCAGCAACAAACAACGAGGCCGGACGGCGATAGAGGTCGATCGGTGTCCCCTCCTGCACGATCCGGCCTTCACGCATGACCGCAATTCGGTCGGCCATGAACATCGCTTCCTCGGCATCGTGGGTGACCATCAGGGTCGCCGTGCCGCTCTTGCGCAGCGCCTCTACGGTGACGTCGCGCACTTGTTCGCGAAGCCTGGTGTCGAGACCGGAGAAGGGTTCGTCGAGGAGAACCAGCTTCGGTTCCGGCGCCAAGGCGCGGGCGAGCGCCGCGCGCTGCTGCTCGCCGCCCGACAGCATGTGCGGAAAGGACTGATCGAGATGCGCCAATCCGACATCGCCGAGAGCGGCCATGATCCGCTCGCGACGCCTGGCGGCGTCGGCCGGGCGAAGACCGAAGCCGACATTGTCGCAGACGCTCAGGTGCGGAAAGAGAGCGAAGTCCTGGAAGACGAGGCCGACATTGCGGCTCTCCGGGGGTACGTGGTGGTTCGGTGCTCCGACGAGCTGGCCGTTGATGAAGACTCGGCCGGCTTGAACTTCCTCGAGGCCGGCAGCGAGGCGAAGAACCGTGCTCTTGCCGCAGCCCGAGGGGCCGAGAAGACAGACCACCTCGCCCGGAGCCACGTTGAGCGACAGCTCGGCGACGGCCTGAACCTGGCCATAGGCATAGCTGACCATGTCGAGCATGAGCGCTGGCGAGCTCATGCGACGTGCCCCGGGCGCGAGCGCCCGATCGAACGCGCGAGCACGATCACCGGCCCGAGGCCTGCGAAGAGAATAGCAAGGGCCGGCGCCGCGACCTCGGCGAGCTGCTCGTTTCGCGCAAGGTCATAGGCATGGATCGCCAGCGTGTCGAAGTTGAAAGGCCGCAGTATAAGCGTCGCCGGCAGCTCCTTGATCACGTCGACGAAGACCATCAGCGCTGCCGCGAGTAGGCTCGGGCGCATGAGCGGCAGATGGATCTGGGTCAGGATCTCGCGCGGACGCCGGCCGAGCACACGCCCGGCGGCGTCCATGCTGTGCCCGACCTTAGCAAGGCTCGCCTCGGCCGCATTGAACGAGACCGCAAGAAAGCGGACCAGGTAGGCAAAAGTTACGGCGACGATGGTCCCCGAGAGGATAAGCCCTGTCGAAACGCCGAGGCTTGCTCTCGCCCAGGCGTCGATGGTCCGGTCAATAGCCGAAAAAGGCAGCATGACGCCGACGGCGATCACCGCGCCGGGAACGGCGTAGCCGGTGCTGGCCAGGCGCGCGAGCCCGCGCACGATGGGCGTCGGCCGCAAGCGCACCCCGTAGGCGAGGATGAGCGACAGGAGGACCGCGAGAAACGAAGCGACAAGGCCCAGGCTGACCGTGTTCACCGTCAGGGTCAGAAAGCGCGCATCGAAGCCGAGCGCCTGGGAACGGATCGCCCACCAGATCAGGACCGCCAGCGGCATCGCAAAGCCGAGCAGGACCGGCAGGATGCAGAATGCCGTGGCGAGGCCAGTCTTAATGCCCTTGAGCTTGATGCTCGGCAGAGCGCGATAGCGCGCCGAGGTCTGATGATAGCGCGCAGCTCCGCGCGACCAGCGTTCCATCATCAGAAGGATCAGCACGAAGACCAGCAGGATCGCCGCAAGCTGCGCCGCCGCCGCCGGCTGATGAAGGCCGAACCAGGTACGGAAGATGCCGGTCGTGAAGGTATCGACGGCAAGGTGCTGCACCGCGCCAAGGTCGTTCAGCGTCTCCATCAGCGCCAGCGTCACGCCCGCCACCACCGCCGGGCGTGCCAGCGGCAGGCCGACGCGAAAGAAGCGCCGCCAGGGCCCGGCGCCGAGCATCCGGCTCGCCTCGAGCACACAGACCGACTGCTCGGTAAAGGCGGCGCGTGCCAGGAGATAGACATAGGGGTAGAGGACGAAAGTCATCATGGCGATGGCACCGCCAAGCGAACGGACTTCCGGAAACCAATAGTCGCCGCGACGCCAGCCGAAGAGTTCCCGCAAGCCGGATTGCACCGGCCCGGCGAAGTCCATCATCCCGCCATAGGTGTAGGCGATGATGTAGCCGGGCACGGCCATGGGCAGCAGCAGCATCCATTGCAAGAGATCGCGACCCGGAAAGCGGTACAGGGTCACCAGCCAGGCCGTTCCCGCACCGATCGCCATCGTGCCCGCGCCGACGCCGACCATCAGCCCGAGCGTGTTCGCGACATAGCGCGGCAGAACAGTAGAGGCGAGGTGGCGCCAGATGTCGCCGGTCGGCACCAACAAATAGGAGAGAACGACCAGGACAGGCACG
The DNA here is from genome assembly GCA_016869285.1 of Alphaproteobacteria bacterium. Classification (GTDB taxonomy): domain Bacteria; phylum Pseudomonadota; class Alphaproteobacteria; order SHVZ01; family SHVZ01; genus SHVZ01. The sequence goes on along the minus strand of VGEN01000014.1, from coordinate 38,947 downwards.
GCGATGATGCCGGCAATTGCGGCGGTCGCCAGCGTCCAGCCGTCGACGATCGGTCGGCGGAAGCTCTTGGGCGAAGGTCGGACGAGGTCCGTCAAAAGAACTCGCGGCGGTTGCTGTCCGCCATTCTGTTGCGGATCATTCTCAGGTGCAAATAGTCGAACTGTCGCAGGTCCTGACTGGCTATTTCCGATCGAGGAATGCCATCACCAGGTCGATCCAGAAAGCATCGACCTCGCCGAACATCTCGTGGCCGCCGCCGTTGGACAGCAGCTTCTCGTCGCTGTCGAGGTTCTTGGCTTTGGAGAACGCAAGCTGGCAGCTCTCGGCCAAAGTGTCGGTCTTCTCCCAGAGATGCAGCACGCGCCCAGCCATCTGCTCGGCGATAGACACGGCAAAACGGTTGTATCGGTCATCGAGTCCGCAACCGGCGAGCACAACGTAGGAGAGTTCCGGCTCGCGCAGCAGCGCCGAGGCGACCAGCGCCGCGGTGCCGCCGACATCGAAGCCCATCACGGCAATGCGCTGAGCGCTTGCCCCACCCGCGAGCAGCCGGCGAACCTGGTTGCTCGCCCTGCGACCGAGATCGAAAGGATCGGGATTGGGCGGACGGCGCTCGGTCACCACCTCGAAACCACGATTGGCGAAGGCCCCTGAGACAAGCTCGCCAGGCGCGGGGCCTTGAATGAAGATCAGATAGCGTGCCTGCGGGTTGAGCTTCTCGGGCACATCAGAGGTGATTTGGCCAGCCGCGACGACAAAGGGCGTCGCCAGCCATGCAACGAGAGCGAGGAGAAGCGCGCCCGCCGTCTTCCCCTGCTTCTTCATCGGCTATCCGGCCGACTTCCGCGGCGGATCGTCGGATTCTTCTTCTTCTTCGTCGTCGTCTTCCTCGTCGTCCTCTTCGTCGTCCTCTTCGTCGTCGCTCGATTCCACCGCTCCGTCACCCGTCCGGGCACCGTCCGCCTTGATCGCTTCTCCCGCTGCCTCGTCGTCTTCGAGCTGCGCTTGTCGCCGCTCCTCACGGATGCGGGCTTCTTCTTCCTCGCGTTCCTTCTCCGCGACGGCCTCGATCGCCTCAGCCTCCTCCTGGCGCATCGCCATGGTCGCCACGCCCGGACGGTGGTCGAGCAGTCCGGCAGCCCTCAGCTCATCGAGGTTCGGCAGGTCATCGATCCGGTCGATGCCAAAGTGCTCAAGGAAATTCTCCGTGGTGACCCAGGTGACGGGGCGACCCGGTGCCTGGCGCCGGCCCTTGGGCTTGACCCAGCCGGCCTCCATCAGCATGTCGAGCGTCCCCTTGCTCAGGGCAACGCCCCTCACCTGCTCGACTTCAGCACGGGTGATCGGCTGATGGTAGGCGACGATCGCGAGCGTCTCGATCGCCGCGCGCGAGAGCTTGCGCTGGACCGTCTGTTCGGGGCTGAGCGAGGTCGCGAGGTCGGGCGCGGTACGGAAGGCCCATTTGCCGGCGACCTTCATCAGGTTCACGCCCCGCCCCTCATAGAGGGATTGCACCTCATCGAGGATCGGGTGGATGTCGGTGCCTTCCGGCAACCGCGCCTGAAGATCCTCCTCGGCGACCGGCTGGGCCGAGGCGAACAGCACGGCTTCGATCAGGCGCGCGGCGGACGAGATTTCGGTCATCGGTGGCTCATGACGGCTTGGTGGCCCGCACGAAGACGGGGCCGAAGGGTTCGGTCTGCTTGATCTCGATCTGGCCGGACTTGGCGAGCTCGAGGCTTGCGATCAGCGTCGCCGCGATCGCCGAGCGGGTGACGATGCCGGGCTTGAGCGCTTCGGGCAGGAAGCTGGTGAGGCTCTGCCAGTCGACCATGCGGCCGAGCAGCGCTTCCAGGCGCTTCACCGCATCCTCGACCGCGTGCAGCTCGGTCGGCGCGATATGGAGGACGTGCGTCTCCTCGCGCACCTTGTGCTCGCCATAGGCCGCGAGCAGCTCGTAGAGCGTGACGTCGAGGACGGTCTTCTTGCGAACGCGGACATCGATGGTCTCGCCGCGCCGGAATATGTCTCGGCCGAGCCTCGGGCGTGCCATCAGCTTGACCGCCATCTGCTGCATCGCTTCGAGCCGCTGCAGCTGGAAGGCGAGCGCCTCGGCCAGCGCCTCGCCGCTCGGCTCGTCGTCCTCGGGCGGCTCAGGCAGCAGCAGGCGCGACTTGAGATAGGCGAGCCACGCCGCCATCACGAGGTAGTCGGCCGCGAGCTCCAGCTTCACCCGGCGTGCCGCCTGGACGAAGGAGAGGTACTGCTCGACAAGCTGCAGGATCGAGATCTTCTTGAGGTCGACCTTCTGCTCGCGCGCGAGCGTCAGGAGGACGTCGATCGGGCCTTCGTAGCCGTCGACATCGACGACCAGCTTCTCGTCTTCGGCGACGAGATCCCGCTGCTCCTCAAAGGTATCGGCGGCGATGGTCATGCAAGACCGGCAAGCGTGACGATCACGCGCAACAGATACTCGACCGGAGCCTCAATGAGCCAGGGCGAAATGGACAGGTTTATCCCCAGCTGGCGGCCGATCAGCGGCAGCAGAAAGAGCACGCCGATGACCAGCAGTATGCCGACGCGCTCCAGCTTCTGGAGCTGCCAGGCGAGCGGCCGCGGCAGGAGCCCGACCGCGACCCGTCCGCCGTCGAGGGGCGGGATCGGCAACATGTTAAACACCGCCAGAACCAGGTTGAGGACGATCGAATTCTCCAGATTGTCGGCAACCCATTGTACCCCGCCCTCGGGCACAAAGCCGATCGCGTGGAAGGCGAGAGCGCAGGCGAAGGCGATCGCAAGGTTCATCGCAGGCCCGGCAGCGGCGACCAGGATCATGCCGAGCCGGGCCGGGTTGAGCCGGTAGAAGTTGACCGGCACCGGCTTGGCGTAGCCGAAGAGGAACGGCGCGCGCATGAGGAGCAGCAGGCCCGGCAGCACGATGGTGCCGAACGGATCGACATGGCGGAGCGGATTGAGGCTCATCCGACCCATTCGCCTGGCCGTGTCGTCTCCGAAGACATAGGCGGCAAAGCCATGCGCCGCTTCGTGCAGCGTGATCGCGGCTAGCGCCGGCAGTATCCAGACCGATGCCTTGTAGAGAATGTCGGAAAGCGTATCCACGAAGTCCCGGCCTTAGGCCGCAGCCAGCAGCCGCTCGACGCGCGCGGATGCGGCGGCGAAATCGATCGGCTCCGGGCGGCGGCGGCGCACCTCGCCTTCCGCGACGCGGTCAAGCGCCGCATCGGTGAGCGGCGATGCCACGGCGGCGACCTCGACCATTTCGGCCATGTCTCCGGTACAATGCAGGATCACATCGCACCCGGCCGTCAGAGCGGCGCGGCTGCGTTCGCCGAGCCTTCCGGGCAGCGCTCCCATCCCGATATCGTCGGTGAAGAGCAGGCCCTTAAAACCGATATGACCTCGGATCACGCGATCGATGACGGCCGGGGACAGGGTTGCCGGCCTCGGATCGATCGCCGTGTAGACGACGTGGCAGCTCATGCCCCAGGGCAGGTTCGAAAGCGCGCGGAAGGGCGCGAAGTCGGTCGCCTCCAGCGTCTTGAGGTCCGTGTCGACCGCCGGCAGCCTCTCGTGGCTGTCGACCAGCGAGCGGCCGTGGCCGGGCATGTGCTTCATCACCGGGATCACGCCGCCGTCAAGCAACCCCTCCGCCTGCGCGCCTCCGAGCCGGGCCACGATCTTGGGGTCGCTGCCGAAAGCCCGGTCGCCGATCACGTCATGCGCGCCGGCAAGCGCGAGATCGAGCACCGGCAGGCAATTGACGGTGACACCGGCGTCAATGAGCTCGGCCGCGATCAGCCGCGCATTGAGACGCGTCGCCTCGGCCGCCTTTTCCAGGCCGCGGCTCGCGAGGGTCGCGAACTTTCCCGCTGCCGGCGCCTTCCGCCAGTGCGGCGGCTTCAAGCGCGTGACGCGGCCGCCCTCCTGGTCGATCAGCACCGGCGCGTCGGCACGCCCGACGGACTCCCGCATCGCCCGGACCAGTGCCTGGACCTGCGCCGGCGTCTCGCAATTGCGTTTGAAGACGATGAAGCCGAGCGGATTTGTGCGAGCGAAGAACGCGCGCTCCGCCTCCGTCAGGACCTTGCCGGATACGCCGTAGATGGCGGCCGACGGCCGGTCAAGGGCGGACAACGAGGCAGTCCCGCTTCTTCGCCTTGAGTTCCTCGCAGAGCGAACGCGCCCCCGGCTCGTTCAGGGGCCCGGCCTGCAGCCTATACCAGACGCCCTTGTCGCCGAGATCGACACGGACGGTCGTCAGGTCCAACGGCTGCAGCTCGGCATGGGCCTTCTTCAGCCGATCCCACTGGGCGTTTGCCTGTTCGGCCGCTGGGAACGACCCAAGCTGGACGCGCCAGCTTCCGCCGCCCGCACCAACGCTGCCTCCCGCGGCGGCACGCGGCGCGGACATTGCCGGCGGAGGGTTCGACGGGCGCGCTGCCACCTGCGGCGGCGCCGAAGGCGGCGGCGGGCTCATAACGCTCGGCGGCGTTGCCGCCGGCGGTGCCGAAGCCGAAGACGGAGCCGGCGGGACGGGTGGCGGCGCCGGCGGCGCGATCAGGCTGCCGGCGGACGTGGCCGGCGAGGGCGGCGGCGGCGATGGAGGGCTCACCGGCGACGGCGCGGGAGCGGCCATCGACGGTGGCGGAGCGGGCGGCACCGGCGGCGGTGCGGGTGCGGCCGCAGGTGGCGGCGCCAAAGCTACCGACGTGGCAGGTGGCGGCGCGGTGCGCGCGGTTTGCGGCAGCGGCGCCTCTGCCGGCGGCAACAGCTTCTCTACCTGCCCGCGGTTCGCCTGCTGCATGTTGTTGAGGACAAGCTTGTCCTGATGCGGCACGACCATGCCGCCAGGCTGTTCCGGCCGAGCACGCGTCTGTTCGCCATCGGCCTTGAGGATCGGAGCTACGGCGTCGGCCGAACGCTGGCCTTGGCTGTAGGCATACCAGAGCACCCCGCCGAAGCCACCGATCGCAAACAGCGCGATCAAGGCCGCAAGCAGGCGGCCGCGCCGCTTTGGCGGCTCGGCCTCTTCATATTCGAGATCGGCCTCGTCGTCTTCGCGGTCGCGATACCGATCGCTCATGCACGCATCTCCTCGACCGGCTCGACGCCGAAGACCTTGAGGCCGGAGGCGATCACCGTCGTCACCCCCTGCACCAATGCCAAACGGGCCCGCGTCATCTCGTCCTGGCCGGCGACGATGAAGCGGAGCGCGGCGTCATCCTTACCCTTGTTCCAGAGCTGGTGAAACTCAGCCGCAAGATCATAGAGGTAAAACGCGAGCCGGTGTGGTTCATGCGCCTCCGCCGCACCCTCGACAACACGCGGCCAATTGGCCAAAGCCCTGATCAGACTGATCTCGCTGGGGTCAGACAAGCGCGCCAGGTTTCCGCGCGCCAGCTCGGCCGGCGACAGCAGATTCCGAGGAATCGATTCGGCCGCGAGTCGCATAACCGAGCGCGAACGAGCATGCGCATACTGGACGTAGAAGACCGGATTGTCTCGGCTCTGCTCGGTCACCCTCTGAAAGTCGAAGTCGATCGTCTGGTCGTTCCGCCGGGTCAGCATGATGAAGCGGACGACGTCCTTTCCGACCCGGTCGACGACATCGCGAAGCGTGACAAAGGTCCCTGCCCGCTTCGACATCTTCACCGGCTGGCCGCCCTCGGTCAGGTTGACGAGTTGGCAGATCTTGCAGTCGAGGCTGGCCTTGCCGTCGGAGAGCGCCTTGACCGCCGCGGTCATGCGCTTGACGTAACCGCCATGGTCGGCGCCGAGCACATCGATCAGCTCGGAGGAGCCGCGGCGGATCTTGTCGTAATGGTAGGCGATGTCGGAGGCGAAGTAGGTCCAGCTCCCATCGGACTTCTTCAGCGGCCGGTCGACGTCGTCGCCAAACTGGCTGGCCTTGAACAGGGTCTGCGGCCGCGGCTCCCAATCCTCCGGTGCCTTGCCTTTCGGCGGCTCAAGCACGCCGACATAAATCAGGCCTTTGTCCTCGAGCGCCTTCAGTACCCGCTCGACTGCGCCGGACCTGACGAGCGCACGTTCCGAGGAGAACACCTCCTGGTGGACGCCCAGCGCCGCCAGATCGTCCTTGATCATCGCCATCATGTGGTCGATGGCAAAGTCGCGGACCGGGGGAAGCCACTCATCTTCCTGCTTCTGCCGCCACCTGCCTTCGTCACGCGCCTTCAGCGCCTCGCCGGTTTCCTTCAGGTACTCGCCGGGATAGAGGCCGGAGGGAATCTCGATCGTCTCGCCATGGGCTTCCAGGTAGCGGAGATAGGCCGAGCGGCCGAGCTGGTCGACCTGGGCGCCGGCGTCGTTGATGTAGTACTCGCGGGTGACGTCGAAGCCGACCTTCTGCATCAAAGCCGCCAGCGCATCGCCGAACACGGCGCCACGGGCATGGCCGATATGCATCGGGCCGGTCGGGTTGGCCGAGACGTACTCGACATTGACCCGGCGACCGGCGCCGAGTGTCGAATCGCCATAAGCGATCCCGGCTTCCAGCAGATCCTTGAGTTGGGCCTGCCAGAAGTCGGCCGAGAGCGAAAGGTTGAGAAAGCCGGGACCGGCCACTTCCGCCTTCGTAACCTGCGGGTGGGCAATCAGCCTTTCCTTAAGAGCTTCAGCAAGCTGGCGCGGGTTCCTCCCAGCCGGCTTCGCCAGGACCATGGCGGCGTTCGTGGCGATGTCGCCGTGCCTGGGATCGCGCGTCGGCTCGACCACGACACGCGAGAGGTCGAGGTCGGGAAGCAGGTCGAGATTCTGAAGTTCTTTCAGAATTATTTCATGGAAATAATTGTAAAGATTCATTTTTTATCGTTCTGTCTTCCACAAGCCGAGCGTGCTCGGCAAAGGCGTAGCGGTCGGTCATGCCGGCGATGTAGTCGGCGACGATGCGGGCCGTCCCGGTCCTGTCCAGGCCCTTCGTCGCCGCGCTCCACTCCGCCGGCAGCCGGCCTGGATCGGCAAGAAAGAGCTGGAACAGGTCCCGCACCACGGCATGTGCATCCGCACGCGCAAGCCGCACCCGCTCGGCCCGGTACATACGCTCATGAAGAAAGGCCTTCAACTCCGTGTCGTGCCGTCGCATCTCGTCCGAGAAGGCAACGACCGGACGGCCAAGGCGCCGGATCGCGTCGGCCGAGCCGGGATTCGCCGCGGCGAGGCGCCGGCGCGTTTCCGCCAGCACGTCGTTGACCATGCGGCCGATCATTTGGCGCACGAGCTCGCCATGCAGCCGGACATGGTCGAGGTTGGGATATCTGGCGCGGATGCCGTTGAGCACGTCCCGGATCAGGCCGAGATGCTCGATCTCCTCCAGATGAAAGAGCCCGGCGCGAAGCCCGTCATCGATGTCGTGGTTGTTGTAGGCGATGTCGTCGGACAGCGAAGCGACCTGAGCCTCGGCCGACGCATAGCTGTCGAGCCAGAGATCGACATCATAGGCAGCGATGGTCGGCGGCACCGGCTTCCTGCCACCGATCAAGGGACCGTTGTGCTTGACCGTCCCCTCGATGGTCTCCCAGGTCAGGTTGAGGCCATCGAACTCGGCATAGCGCCGTTCAAGGTGCGTCAGGATCCGGAACGTCTGGTCGTTATGGTCGAAGCCGCCATAGGGCTTCATCACGTCGTCGAGCACGTCCTCGCCGGCATGGCCGAAGCAGGTGTGGCCGAGGTCATGGGCGAGGGCGAGCGCCTCGGCCAGATCCTCGTCGAGCCTAAGCGAGCGCGCGAGCGAGCGGGCGATCTGGGCGACTTCGAGCGAGTGAGTGAGCCGGGTGCGGAAGTGATCGCCCTCATGCTCGATGAAGACCTGGGTCTTGTGCTTGAGCCGGCGGAAGGCAACGCAGTGGATGATACGATCGCGGTCGCGCTGAAACTCGCTGCGCTCGGCCGGCGGCGGCTCGGGGTGCCGGCGGCCACGCGAAGCCCGGGGATCGCAGGCATAAGGCGCGAGCGGCATGGCGGGCGGACCCTACAGGCCGTAGGGCCTTGGGCAAAGGGGCAAATTGACTTCCGCCGGACTTCGCCTACATGGTTAGGGTGTCATTCAGGGGTCGACAGGACATGGCCGATACCTCCGTCGCCGAAAGCCGCAACTTCACCGTCACCGATAGCGCCGCCCGGCGCGTCGCCGAGCTTCTCAAGCAGGAGAATGCCGCTCCGGGAACCCGGCTGCGCCTGGCGGTATCCGGCGGTGGGTGCTCCGGCTTCCAGTACGGCTTCAGCTTCGACGACCAGACCGCCGGCGACGACCGCCTGTTCCGCAACGGCGAGGTTGAGGTCGTGATCGACGAGACCTCGCTCGACCTGCTGGATGGCTCGGAACTCGACTGGATCGAGGACATGGTCGGCTCTTCTTTCCAGGTCAAGAACCCGAACGCCTCGTCCGGCTGCGGCTGCGGCAAGTCCTTCGCGGTCTAGCGAAGGGCATCGGGGGCTCCAGCTCGCGCGCGTGATTTTTTCGCCGAGGCTCTTGCCGGCCTCACAGGGGGCGTCCTTGCCTAGCCAGAAATCGAAGGCCAAGCGCTTCCGCTCCCTTCACGTCGCGGGAACGCCGCTCATCCTGTTCAATGCTTGGGATGCCGGATCGGCGAAGGCGGTCGCCGCCGCCGGGGCTGAGGCAATCGCGACCGGAAGCTGGTCCGTAGCCAAGGCGAACGGGTTCGACGACGGCGAGGACCTACCGCTCGATCTCGCCATCGCCAACCTCGCGCGGATCGTGAGGGCCACCGATCTTCCTGTCACCATCGACCTCGAAAGCGGGTACGGCGCCTCGCCCCAGGCCGTGGCCAAGACCATCCGGCACTCGATCGATGCGGGCGCCATTGGCTGCAACATCGAGGACAGCTACCCGGCGACCGGCAAGCTGCGCAAGGCGTCCGATCAGGCGCGGCGTATCGCTGCGGCACGCAAGGCCGCCAGTGCCGCCGGGATCGCTTACTTCATCAACGCGCGCACCGACGTCTTCTTCCAGAAGCCGGCCAAGGAGCACAACGAGGCCATGGTCGCCGAGGCGCTGGAAAGCGCGCGCCTCTATGCCGCGGCCGGCGCCGACGGTCTCTTCGTGCCCGGCCTGATCGATCCCAGGCTGATCGCACGCGTCGTCAAGGGCTCGCCGCTTCCGGTCAACATCATGGTCAGCAGCGGCACGCCGCCGTTTCGGATTCTCGCCAAGGCCGGCGTCGCCCGGATCAGCCATGGCCCACGCCCCTATCTCCTGGCGATGAAGGCGCTTGAAGACGCGGCACGCGCCGCGCGGCTGTGAAGTAGCCGCCGCGACATGAAGATCGCCACCTGGAACGTCAACTCGGTCAAGGCGCGCTCGGCGCATTTGATGCGATGGCTGGGCGCGTTCAAACCCGACATCGTCATGCTGCAGGAGCTCAAGTGCGTGACCGAGGACTTCCCCGTCCTCGACGTCAAGGCGCTCGGCTACAACGCGGTCGCCGTCGGCCAGAAGACCTATAACGGCGTGGCCCTGCTCTCCACCAAGCCGATCGACGTGGTCGCGAACCGCCTTGCCGGCGACGAGGGCGATGTGCAGGCCCGCTATCTCGAAGCCGACATCGACGGACTCCGCGTCGCCTCGATCTACCTGCCGAACGGCAATCCGACCGGCACCGAGAAATTCACCTACAAGCTGGCGTGGATGGATCGGCTGGCGGCGCGTGCGAGCGAGCTGCTGGCGACCGAGAAGCCGGTGGTGCTCGCCGGCGACTACAATGTCTGCCCGACCGACATCGACTGCTACAGCCCCGAAGCCTTCGTTGACGATGCCCTCTGCCGGCCGGAATCGCGCGGGCGCTTTCGTGCCCTGGTCAACACCGGCTACACCGACACGATCCGGGCGTTGAACCCGACCGAGCACCTGTACACCTACTGGGACTATCAGGCCGGCGCCTGGCAGCGCGATTTGGGCCTCCGCATCGACCATCTGCTGCTCTCGCCCCAGGCTGCCGACCGCCTGGTCAATGCCGGGGTCGACAAGAAGCCGCGGGGCGAGGAGAAGGCCTCCGACCACACGCCCGCCTGGTGCGAGCTGAGCTGATGGTGCGCAGCCGCTTCGTGCCCCCTCTCCCGCGTAGCGGGGGAGGGGGCACAACGCGGCTCGATCCATGACCGCCCGCCCGGCGAGCCTCGTCTTCATCATCGTCACGCTGATCATCGATATGCTCGGGATCGGTATCGTGCTGCCGATCATGCCGAGGCTGATCGAGAGCTTCACCGGCGGCGACGTCGTCGAGGCGGCGCACTTCGTCGGCCTGCAGATCGCCCTCTACTCGGTGATGCAGTTCCTCTTCGGCCCGCTGACCGGCAGCCTCTCGGACCGCTTCGGCCGCCGGCCGGTGCTGCTGGCCTCGCTGTTTGGGCTCGGCGCCACCTACATCCTCTCTGCCTTCGCCCCGAGCCTCGCCTGGTTCATCGCGCTGCGCACGGTCGCCGGGGTGATGGCGTCGACCTTCGCGGTGGCGAATGCCTACATCGCCGACATCGCCCCGCCGGAGAAGCGCGCCGAGTATTTCGGCCTGGTCGGCTTCGCCTTCGGCATCGGCTTCATCGCCGGGCCGGTCCTCGGCGGCATCCTCGGCCAGATCGACCTCCGCCTTCCCTTCCTCGCCGCCGGCATCCTTAGCTTCGCCAATGTCGTCTTCGGCTTCATCGTGCTGCCGGAGACCCTCAAGCCCGAGCATCGCCGCAAGGTCGATCTCGCGCGCGCCAATCCGATCGGCGCGATCCCGGTCTTCGCTCATGCGCGCGGCGGTATGGTGCTGATCGGGGGATATGTGCTGGCTGCGCTGGCGCAGCGCGGGCTCGAGAACATCTGGGCGCTCTACACCGGCTACCGCTATAGCTGGTCCGCGCTCGAGGTCGGCCTGTCGCTGGCCGCCGTCGGCTTCCTGTTTGCGGTGTCCCAGGGCTTCGTCGTCCGCCTTGTCGTGCCGCGCCTCGGCGAGCGGCGCGCGCTCCTGACCGGGCTCGCCATCAGCGCCTTCGGATCGCTCCTGTACGGCCTCGCCTCGGAGGGCTGGATGGCCTACGCGATCATGCTGATCCACATTCCGGGCTGGGCGCTGGTGACGCCCTCGCTGCAGGCGCTGCTCACGCGCGCGACGCCGCCGAACGAGCAGGGCCTGCTGCAAGGTGCGCTCGCCAGCGTCAATACCGGGACCGCCATCGTCGGCCCGCCGGTGGCCACTGCGGTCTTCGCCTATCACATCGGTCCCGAAGCACCGATGCTTCTGCCGGGCGCCTCGTTCCTGCTCGGCGCCCTGTTGCTTCTCGCCTCGATCGCCGTCATCGCCGCCGGCGGCAGCTTCGCTCCGCGGCGACAGGTAGCTGACTAAGACTGCGGCTGCCAACCCGGCTGGTAGACCGGACCGTTCGGCGAGACCTTGAGGCCGGGGCGAAGCTTCTTCCAGGGAAGCGAGCGCGTGTCGGCAACGAAGGGGCCGGGCGCGATGCCGACGATCACCTCCTCGGCGATCGGCTGGAAGTCGGCGCGGAAATGCACCGAGCTTTTCAGCACGAGGATCTTCTGCTTGGTCGGCTCGATGCCGACGGCGCGGAACAGCGCTTGGTCGGCCGCCTGCACCTTGCGCGAGGAGACGGCGACGCGGACGCCGCCGATCTTCAGGCACGCCATCTTGCCGAGCTTCATGCGCGCCCCGCCATACATCGGGCCGGTGCCGAGGACGTTGCCGTCGCCCAACGCCTCGACCTTGAAGGTGCCGCGGAAGGGCTTATCGCCGGCAACCTTCGAGATGTTGCCGAGGTTGATGGTGATCTCGGCGCCGATGCCGGCCTGGTGCGCGGCCTCCGCCGCCTTGGGATCGCACATGAGCGCGAGGGCGGCGTCCTGCGCGTTCTGCGCGACCAGCGCATGCAGGAAGCCGGTGGTGTCGCCGTCGCCGCCGGTGCCGGGATTGTCCTGGGTGTCGGCGATCACGATCGGCTTGGTCGCCTGGTTACCCTTGCCGATCGCATAGGTGACCGCGGTCGCGGGATCGTAGAACTTGTCGGACCATTCGCCTTCGCGGCCGATCACCTCGCCGATGATCTTGTCTGCCGCCCGATCGGCGGCGGCCTGCGTCGTGCCATAAGCCATCACCGCGGGGCCGCAATCCCAGATGTCGGCGGCGGGGAAGCCCGGCGTGAAGCTCACGCTCGCGACCTCGCCCTTCTCCGCCTCCTCGACCATCCTGTAGATGGTCTTGGACGGCTCCATGTAGGTGCATTGAAAGTTGATCGGGATGATGAACGGCGCCTGGCGGAAAGCCTTGTAGACCGCGCCCGAGCCCTTGAGCAGTCCGTCGAGGTGCCGCGCCGTCATCTTGCCGGTATCCGCCATGTCGACGTGAGGGTAGGTCCTGTAAGCGATGAGGACGTCGGCATTGTCCATCATCTTCTGCGTCGTGTTCGCGTGCAGGTCGAGGCTTGCCACCACCGGGATGTCCTTGCCCACGATCCTGCGCACGCGCTCGAGCAGCTCGCCCTCGCCGTCCTCGTAGGTTTCGACCACCATCGCACCATGGAGGCAGAGATAGACGGCATCGACCGGCAATGCCTTCTTCAAGTCCTCGACGATCATGCCGGCGATCCGCTCATAGGCATCGGCGGTCACATAGGAGCAGGGCGAGGCCGCGGCCCAGGTCAGCGGCGCGATCTCGTGCCCCCTCGCCTTCGCCTCGTCGATGAAGCCCGCGACTGGCAGGTTGATGCCCTCGACCGCCGGCTCGAGCTCGGCCCCGCGGCAGAGCGCCGGCCAGCCGCCGCCCTTGGCGAACTCGTCGTAAGTCGCGAGCGACGGCGCGAAGGTGTTGGTCTCGTGCTGGAAGCCGCCGACGGCGATGCGGGCCATGTAAAATTCCTATCGTGAATGCGCGCCCTCTCCTGGCGAAGCCGGGGGAGGGTTGGGGTGGGGGCCGAGCAAAGCGAGGAAACGGTCAGTCCGGCATCGATGTTCCCTCGCTTCGCTCGGCCCCCACCCTACCCTCCCCGGCTTATGACGCGGGAGAGGGTTCGTGAGTGCGCTTCATACCTCAGATATCCGCATAAGCGCGGATCTCCTTCTTGGCGCCGGGATGCGTCACCGCGCCCTTCTCGGCGTCGCCGACGGTCTGGGCGTATTTCCACAGCGTGCCCGACTGGGAGTCGTGGCTGCGCGGCTTCCACGCCTTCCGGCGCTTGGCGAGCTCGGCTTTGGAGAGCGCGACGTCGAGCGTGCCTTTGACCGCGTCGATGGTGATGATGTCGCCGTTCTTGATCAGCGCGATCGGTCCGCCGACCGCGGCCTCCGGCCCGACATGGCCGATGCAGAAGCCGCGCGTCGCGCCCGAGAAACGCCCATCGGTGATCAGCGCCACCTTGTCGCCGGCGCCCTGGCCGTAGAGCGCCGCCGTCGTCGCCAGCATCTCGCGCATGCCGGGGCCGCCGCGCGGGCCTTCGTAGCGGATCACCAGCACCTCGCCCGCCTTGTATTTCTTTTTCTGCACGGTCTCGAAGCAGTCCTCCTCGCAGTCGAAGACCCGCGCCGGGCCCTTGAAGACGAGGTTCTTCATGCCGGCGACCTTCACGATCGCGCCCTGCGGGGCGATGTTGCCCTTGAGGCCGACGACGCCGCCGGTCTTGGTGATCGGGTTCTTGGTCGTGCGCACCACGTCCTGGTTCTTCGGAACCACCACGCCGCGTAGATTCTCTGCAATGGTCTTGCCGGTGACCGTGATGCAATCGCCATGCAGGAAGCCGCCGTCGAGCAACGCCTTCATCAGGATCGGCACGCCGCCGACCTCGTAGAGATCCTTGGCGACATATTTGCCGCCCGGCTTGAGGTCGCCGATATAGGGCGTCGACTTGAAGATCTTCGCCACAGCATGCAGGTCGAAATCGATGCCGACCTCATGCGCGATCGCCGGCAGATGCAGCCCGGCATTGGTCGAGCCGCCGGAGGCCGCCACCACCATCGCCGCATTCTCGAGCGCCTTCCGTGTGATGATGTCGCGCGGGCGGAGGTTGAGCTTCAGGAGCTTCATGACCGCTTCGCCCGACTGCTCGCAGAGCGCGTCCCGGCTGTCATAGGGCGCGGGTGCCCCCGCCGAGCCGGGCAGCGCGAGCCCGATCGCCTCGGAGACGCAGGCCATGGTGTTGGCGGTGAACTGGCCGCCGCAGGCGCCCGCGGTCGGGCAGGCGGCATGCTCGATCTCGGAAAGGTCCTTGTCGGAGATCGTACCGGCGGCGTGGCCGCCGACCGCCTCGAACACGTCCTGGATCGTCAGGTCCCGGCCCTTGTACTTGCCGGGCATGATCGAGCCGCCATAGACGAAGACCGAGGGCACGTTGAGCCGCGCCATCACCATCATCATGCCGGGCAGCGACTTGTCGCAGCCGGCGAGGCCCACCAGCGCGTCGTAGCAATGGCCGCGCATGGTGAGCTCGACCGAGTCCGCGATCACCTCGCGGCTGACCAGCGAGGACTTCATGCCGGCATGGCCCATGGCGATGCCGTCGGTGACCGTGATCGTCGTGAACTCGCGCGGTGTGCCGCCGGCGGCCTTCACCCCCTTCTTGACTGCCTGGGCCTGGCGGCCGAGCGCGATGTTGCAGGGCGCGGCCTCGTTCCAGGTGGTGGCGACGCCGACGAAGGGCTGCGCCACCTCTTTGTCGGTCATGCCGATCGCGTAGTAGAAGGCGCGGTGCGGTGCCGATTTCGGACCGACGCTGGTGTAGCGCGACGGCAGGCGGGACTTGTCGAAACCCTTCGACGTGGACTTCTTCGCGGCCATGGATCTCTTAGCTCTGGAGAGAGGGAGGCAAACGATAGCGCTGCAGCGCGGCGCTGTGTAGGCTTTCTCGATGATAACGCTCTACCATTTCGGCGACGCCTTCGGCTTCGATCCGAGCCCCTTCTGCCTCAAGATGGAGACCTATCTCCGCCTTGCCGGCCACCCTTTCCAGAAAAAGCGCGGCGACGTACGAAAAGCGCCGAAACGCCAGCTTCCGATCATCGAGGATGACGGCAGGATCGTCGCCGACTCCCGCTTCATCATCGAGTATCTGAAAGCCAAGTACGGCGACCCGCTCGACGGCCACCTGAGCGCCGGCGAGAAGGCGAATCTCCATGCCTGGCAGCGCATGCTCGAGGAGAGCCTCTACTGGACCATCGTTTATTCGCGCTGGATCGACGATTCCGGCTGGCGGGTCTTCCGACCGCTGGTCTTCGGTTTCCTGCCTGCCCCGTTGCGCCTGATCATCCCTTCTCTGGTCCGCCGCGGCGTCGCGCGCACGCTGCACGGCCAGGGCACGCTCCGGCACAGCCCTGAAGAGATCTACGGCCTCGGCCTCCGCGATGTCGCCGCGCTCGCGACCCTGCTCGGAGACCGACCCTATATGCTCGGCGACAAGCCGACCTCGCTCGACGCCAGCGCCGCCGGCTCGCTGATCAACATCCTGCACGCGCCGGTCGAGAGCCCGCTCAAGGCCGGCACGGCAAAGCACGCCAACCTGGTTGCCTATGCGGACAGGATCAGGGAGAGGCTGAAAGCGTCTTAGCTCAGACAGACGGTCACGGCGCCGGAGCGCGCGAAACCGCGCCTCAGGCCGCCCTGATCCGATCGAGCGCCTGGCGGAGCTTCGAGAGCGCCTGATCAGTCTCCGCCCGGCGCTCGCGCTGCTCCTCGACGACCTCCGGCGGCGCCTTGGCAACGAAGCTGGCATTGCCGAGCTTGGCGTCGATCTTGCCGATCTCACCTGAAAGCTTGTCGATCTCCTTGGAGAGGCGCGTCCGCTCGGCCGCGAGGTCGATGACGCCGGCGAGCGGAAGGGCAAAGGTCGCCTCCTCGACCACGACCTGCGCTGCGGTCTTCTCGATCTCGCCGACTTCCACCGGAGTCTCGACCCGGGCAAGGCGACGGATGAGGTCGTCATGCCGGACGAGACGCTGCTTCGTCTCCGCGCCGGCATCCTTGACCTGCAGCTTCAGCGTCACCGAGGGCGGCACGTTCATCTCGGAGCGGACCGAGCGGATCTCGGAGATCAGCTTCACCACCCAGCCGAGCTCGGCCTGGGCCTTGCGGTCGATCCAGCCATTTTTGGGCAACGGCCATTCGCCGGTGATCAACCGGCCGGCGGCGCCCGACTGCGCGTGAATCTCCTCGGTCAGGAACGGCATGATCGGGTGCAGCAGATGCATCAGCGCGTCGAGCGCCCAGGCGGTCGTCGCCTTGGTCTCCGCCGCGGCGGCGGCGTCGCTTCCGGTCAGCACCGGCTTGGCAAACTCCAGATACCAGTCGCAGAAAGTACCCCAGAGCCCGTGATAGAGGCCCATCGCCGCCTCGTTTAGGCGATAGTCGTCGAGGCTCGCGGTGACCTTGCCCGAGAGGTCCGCGATCTCGGTCGCGATCCAACGGTTGAGCGTCAGCGTCGCCGATGACGGATCGAAACCGGCGACCGGCTTGCAGCCATTCATCTCGGCGAAGCGCGCGGCGTTCCAGATCTTGGTCGCGAAGTTGCGATAGCTCTCGACCTTCGCCTTGGCGAGCTTGATGTCGCGTCCCTGGCTGATCGAGGCGGCGATGGTGAAGCGGAGCGCGTCCGCGCCATAGGCATCGACCAGGTCCAGGGGATCGATGACGTTTCCCTTGGTCTTCGACATCTTCTGGCCGCGCTCGTCGCGGACGAGGCCGTGGAGATAGACGTCGCGGAACGGCACCTCGCCCATGAAGTGGATGCCGAACATCATCATCCGGGCGACCCAGAAAAAGAGGATGTCCGTGCCGGTAACCAGCACGTCGCCCGGGTAGTAGCGCTTGAGCTCCTTGGTCTCGTTCGGCCAACCGAGCGTCGAGAACGGCCACAGGCCGGAGGAGAACCAGGTGTCGAGCACGTCGGAGTCGCGCCTGAGCGTCGCCGTCGCGTTGTAGTGCGCCTTGGCGGCGGCGTGCGCCTCGGCCTCGGTCAGCTCGACGAAGACCTTGCCGTCCGGCCCGTACCACGCGGGGATCTGGTGACCCCACCAGAGCTGGCGCGAGATGTTCCAGGGCTGGATGTTGCGCATCCATTCGAAGTACACGGCCTCGAACTGCTTCGGCACGATGCGGGTTTTTCCCGTCTCCACCGCTTCGATCGCCGGCTTCGCCAGGGTCGCCGCGTCGAGATACCACTGGTCGGAGAGGAAGGGCTCGATCGGCACGCCCGAGCGGTCGCCATGCGGCACCATGTGCGTGTTCGGCTCGATCTTCTCGACGAGACCGAGCGCTTCGAGATCGGCAACGATCTTCTTGCGCGCCGCGAACCGCTCCATGCCGCGGTAGGCCGCCGGTACGCTGTCATTCAGATGCGCGTTCTCGTCCATGATGTTGACGAGCTCGAGCGAGTGGCGCTTGCCGACCTCGAAATCGTTGAAGTCGTGCGCCGGCGTCATCTTGACGGCGCCGGTGCCCTTCTCGGGATCGGAGTATTCGTCGGCGACGATCGGCAGGCGCCGGCCGACCAGCGGCAGGATTGCGTGGCGGCCGACCAGATCCTTGTAGCGCGCATCGTCGGGATGCACGGCGACACCGGTGTCGCCCAGCATGGTCTCGGGACGTGTCGTCGCGACGACGATGAAGCGATCCATACCCTCGATCGGATATTTGAGATGCCAGAGGTGGCCCTTCACCTCGGTCTGCTCGACCTCGAGATCGGAGATCGCGGTCTTGAGCTTGGGGTCCCAGTTGACCAGGCGCTTGGCCTTGTAGATCAGGCCCTGCTTGTAGAGATCGACGAAGACCTTGCGGACGGCGGCGTTCGGGCCTTCGTCCATGGTGAAGACCTCGCGCGCCCAGTCGGCCGAGGCGCCGAGGCGGCGAAGCTGGCGCAGGATCGTGCCGCCGGACTCGGCCTTCCACTCCCAGACGCGCTCCAGGAATTTTTCGCGACCCATTTCCTGGCGTGTCTTCTTCTCCTTCGCGAGCTCGCGCTCAACCACCATCTGCGTGGCAATGCCGGCATGATCGGTGCCCGGCTGCCAGAGCGTGTCGCGGCCGCGCATGCGGCGATAGCGGATCAGCACATCCTGAACGGTGAAGGTCAGCGAATGGCCGACATGCAGGCTGCCGGTGACGTTCGGCGGCGGCATGATGATTGTGTAGGGCTCGGCATTCGAGTCCGCGTGAGCCGCGAACGCGCCCGAGCTTTCCCACTCGGCGTAATGCTTGGCCTCGACCTGGTCGGGCCGATAGGTCTTCTCGAGCATGAAACGGGTCTACGGCTGAAGGGCGGAGAAAATCAACGGCGCGGCTGTGTGGCGCGATGTACCATGCGCTCGATTTCTTCCTGCACCAGCCGCTCGACCATCGCCGGCAGATGCGTGTCGAGCCACTCCTTCAGCATCGGCCGCATGACCTCGACCGTCATCTGTTCCAGCGTCTTGTAGCCGGCGCCGATCGGCGTCTCGGGTCCGCTCAGCGCGTCGTGCAGGTTCGAGAAGTGGCTGACGGTCTGGTCGGCCTGGGGTGGCGAAATCAGCCCGGCGAACGGCATCGCCTGCGGCGGTGGCGGCGGCGCGGCCCTACCCCGCTGCTCGTCGAACAACGGCGGGACCTTGTCGTCTTCCGGCCGGGCGAGGTTGACGACCTCGTCGATCGGCTCGGTCAGTTCGAGAACATCCTCGGCAACCGGCGGAGCGGGTGGAGGGGGCGGCGGCGCTGCGGCCGCAACCGGCGGCGGAGGGGGTGGAGGCGGAGCGGCCGCGGCCGGAGCGGGGGCCGGCGTTGCTGCCGCCTCAGGTTTAGCCGCCTCGCCTTCGGGGGTGCCGTCTTCGGAGATGATGCGCCGGATCGACGCAAGGATCTCCTCCATTGACGGTTCTTGAGTCTTCGGATCGCTCATGGCTTCCAGTCGGGAACGGCCGCGGGGCAGCCTAAATCAAAGGCTTGCCGAATACCAGAGCGCTTTTGCCGAAGTCACCGAAGCGCGTTCGGCAAGTCCCACCACTTGTTCCGGACGCGCTGATAGTTGGCGTCGAAGTCGTAGAGTTGTATCGGCAGCGCGAGATCCTTGGCGTTCAGCCGCCCGATCGCCGCCAGAACCTGATAGGTCGCAATCAGGCGATCGCGCTTGGCCGTGACCTGCCGGACTTGGGCGTCCAGAAGCTCCTGCTCCGAGTCGAGAACGTCGAGGACCGTGCGGGAACCGACATTCGCCTCTTGCTGGACGCCTTCGAGGGCAATCGTCGCCGCCCGGATCTCCTGCTCAAGCGATTTAAGGCTTGCCTGGGCCGTCTCCAGCGCCTCGAAGGCCGTGGTGGCATCGGCACTGGCCTGGCGGCGCGAATCCTCGATCTCGACCCGCCGCTGCGTCGCCGTCTCCCGCGCCTGGCGGACGCGGCTGGTAACGCTACCAGCCTCGTAAAGAGGCATGCTCACTTGCGCCTGCACGCCAAAGGCGTCCTGAGTCTGGTTGCGGGCGCTGGCATCGAGGGTCCGCGTGACGTCGCCGACCAGATTGAGGTCCGGAAGAAGCTCGCCTTGCACCTCACGGATGCGCAACAGCTGCGCCGACTCCTCGAACTGGGCCGCCATCACGTTGGGGTTGTTCCTTTCGGCCGCTGCCGCCGCATCGCGCGTGCTCGCCGGCAACGTCACCGAAGCGGCCGGCTCTGCCAGGTTTTCCGGCGCCTTACCGACAAATCGCGCGTACTGGGCGCGCGAGGCGGTCAGGTTGCCCTCGGCCAGGATGCGATCGGCGTTCGAGCGCGATACGCGGGACTCCGCCTGAGCGACATCGGTCCGTGTCACTTCGCCGACCCGAAATCGGTCCTGGGTCGCCTCGAGCTGGCGGCGGAGCCGCTGCTCATTGTTGGCGCGCAGCTCCGCGATCGCCTGATCGCGGAGCACATTCGCGTAGTTGGTTACCACACCGATGAACACCGTCTGCTCGGTGGCAAGCAGACGAGCGCGTTCAGCCTGGACCTGCGCCTCGGCGCGCTGGGTTCCGGCGATGGTGCGGCCGCCTTGGTAGATCGGCTGGGTCACGGTGACCGCCGTCGACCCCGGGACGCGCGTTTCGTTCGTGACTCGACGGCCATTGAGCTCGACCTCGACATCGCGGCGGCCGATCGCACCGGAGAGCCGGACCGTCGGCCGCCAGCCGGCGGCGGCCTGCGGCACGTTCTCGTCCGTCGCCCTAAGCGAGGCGCGGCGGGCATTCAGCGTCGGGTTCGTCGCATAGGCGAGCGCCAGCGCTTCTTCGAGGGTCTCGGCATGAACGGCCGGGCTCGCAGAGGCCAGCAGGGCGGCGATCGCGGTCGCGCGCAAGAGATCAGAGAAGATCGATCGGGGCATCGTGTGATCCGGGACGAGAGGAATCTTGAGTATCACGGGTAGGCAGGCGGCATCCTGTGGCAGCCGCCTAGAAGACGAAGCTAGGCTCCCTGGCGAAGTCCTTGAGCGGCGGCACCACGGCATCGAAGAGCACGCGCGGCGACGCGACGCCCCGGCGCTTGGTGAAAAGGGTAGCGCGGCCGACCGGGCCGGTTCCGATCACGCTTGCGAGACGGCCGCCCTCGGCAAGCTGTCCGAGCAGCGCCGCAGGCGCTTCGTCGACGGCGCCGTTGATGAGGATGACGTTGTAGGGCGCACGCTTAAGGTGCCCTTCGGCCAGAGGGCCGGATACCTGCTCAACGGTGTCGATGCCGAGTTGCCTCAGCGCGGCCACCGCCAGGTCGCCGAGGACTTTGTCGTGCTCCAGCGACACCACCGAAGCGCAGAGCCTGGCCAGCACCGCGCTGGAATAACCGGTGGCGCCGCCGACATCGAGCGCCGTGTCATACCGTTGCGGCGCCGCCGCCTGGACCAGGCGCGCGAAGGTCAGAGGCTCGATCAGAAAACGCCCGTTGCCGAGCGCCAGATCCTCGTCGACATAAGCGATACTGCGCGAGCCGGCTGGCACGAACAGCTCCCTCGGCACCTCGCCCATGGCATCGAGCAGGCCCGTCGAGGTCACCCGGTTGGGGCGGAGCTGGCCATCGACCATGTGGCGGCGCGCTGCAGCGAAGTCGATCATGAGAGAGATCCGTGGATGCTTTTGCACAGCAGCAAGGAGCGCGGCAGTTATACCGATGGTCAGGAACCGAGACAACGCCGGCCGCTTGACCCCTCCCTCTCCCCGCACCTATTGTCCGCGGCCCTGCTCGCGCCCCTTTCAAGCCGAGCCTCGGGCCCGGTGGCAGAGTGGCCATGCAGAGGACTGCAAATCCTCGTACGTCGGTTCGATTCCGGCCCGGGCCTCCAGCCTCATGAGGGCGGCCCAAATCGGGATTTTGCGGCTCGGATCGAGCCTGCTATAAGCCCGGCCGTTCGCCAAGGCACCGGTCCCGGGTAGCTCAGCGGTAGAGCAAGCGGCTGTTAACCGCTTGGTCGGGGGTTCGAATCCCTCCCCGGGAGCCACTTCGCCATGCCCCCTCACCTGCCCTCGCCGATGGGGCGCAGGCTCGCCGCAACCCTGCGGAAGCGGTCGAGCGCCGCTTCGAGGCTTTCGACGATCTCCGCGGCGATCTCATCGGGTGGCGGCAGAAGGTCCGCGCCGGTCGCCGGCTCTCGTCATAGCTGGCGACGAAGTCGTCGAGGTCGGCGCGCTTCATCGGCCGTTCCTTCGAGGTGAACCACTGGTTGGTCCGGAGATCGCAGATCCAGAGTTCCCGCGTCCAGGGCGTCTCGGAGGCCGGTTTGCAGTCGAAGAACAGCAACAGCACGTTCTCCTTGACGCCGGGCTTGTAGAAGATCCCAGTCGGCAGCCGGAGCAGAGTGTGGACGTCGCCCTGATGAAATCGGGTCGGTTGTATTCCTCGCGCCCGGTCTCGATGTCGCCATCCTCGCCGACGATGCGCTAGCCCTGCTCGCGACCGAAGGGCGGATTGGTCAGCACCACGCGGTAGTGCGCATCGCCACCACGACCGGGAAGGTGCGATCCAGAATCCCCGGGTCGCACGACCATCAGAAGCGATCCGGAGGGGACGAACTCGGTTGATGACGCAGCGACCGCCGCTTCAGCTATCAGGTCTTCCGTTTCGTCGATGCGATCGACTTCCACGACCTAGGGCGATAGCCGGTGAGTCGTGCTGTCGGTCCAGATGCCGTGTTCACCTTTGACGGCGTTCCTCCTCCGGACCAGCGCCCGAGTGGCCCAGTCGCGCCCGCACCCACCCCGCCGACAGCTCCTACGATCCGTCGCTGCGAACTCCTGTCGCGCCGTTCATCCTGACATCGTCCAATCTTCGGTCCGGAGGCCGGGTACGCGGGCGAATTCACGCTGGTTGCGGGTGACTAGGATGGCCGAGCGCCGCCGGGCCTGGGCGGCGATGAGGATGTCGTAAGGGCCGATCGGCGTACCCGCCTGTTCGAGGCCAGCCCGGATGTCGCCTGCCTCCGCGGCATCTTCCGCCTCGAAGGGCCAGGGCGTCACGCCGAGCGTCAGGAATGCAGCGAGGGTCGCCGTGTTCGTCTCAACCAACGCGCTCTTCCGGATACCCGTCCACAGCTCGAATAGAACGACGGTTGGAATGCCGACGAGCGTCCGCTGAGCAAGCGCCCGTTCCAACCGCTGCCGGACGCTTGGGGAACGGCGATTAATCGCGGCGATGACAGCGTTCGTGTCGAGGCCGATCATTCGTCGAAGGAAACATCCTTCGACGGAGGCATTGGCGGCTGCTTCGGCCGACCTTCCGGCAGGAAGTCGATGCCTCCCAAGCGATCAATCTCGGCGAAGATCGCCCTGATCTCCTCGCGCGTCTGCGCGATCGGCTCCAGCAGCACGCCGCGGCCGACCCGCCGGACCCGCACTTCCGTACCCGGCAAGCGGAATTCCTTCGGGAGGCGCACGGCCTGGCTGCGGCCGTGCTTGAACAGCTTTGCGGTTCCGCTTTCGGACATTTCCGCCTCCGTCATCGCACGCGATAGATACCAATGATATATATCACCTACGAGCCGGCTGACAAGGCTGGTTCAGGCAACCAGCGTAGCCGTCAGATCGTCCAGGATGTCGTCGAGACGCCCGGACGGTGCCGCCCGTGTCGGCGAAGTTCGCCGTCACCTGAAGATCGCTCGGTCGAACCGCACGGCGGCCTTGGCCGTTAAGAACTCTCACGTCTCGTCGAAGCCGGAGGAGATCGCGTCGACGGTCGAGATCACGTCGATCATCACCTGGACGGCCCCCGATCTCGGCGAGCGTGGCCCCACCGGCAAGCTTCGCGAGGTCCGCCCGCGCCTCGCTCGATGCGTCGATCGAGGCCGGCAAGACGCGAAGCGACGGTCGAAAGCATGTCGTCGCGACGGTCGCCGACCGAGAGGTTCATCTCGCCGCGCAACTGCGCCCGCCCCCGCATACTACGAGGCGCTCATCGATCGACGCGCGGGCCTTGTCCTCCGGATTTCCGGCTCTCCTCCAAGTCGAGGTTACGTGCCGCCTATCTGCTATTCAATCGGCGGTGTCGCGGTCCATGCGCCTTAAAGCCATCTGCCGCAAGTGATTGCCGCGGGACGAATCTTCCTTATTCTGACGATCTTCTGAGGGAAGCAGGGACGCGCCGCATGAAGGCGATGGTGATCAAGGCCCAAGGCGGGCTCGAGAACCTGGTCTATGACGATTGGCCCGACCCCGTGCCCGGGCCGAAGGACGTCATCGTCCGGGTGCGCGCCTGCGGCCTCAACCACCTCGACATCTTCGTGCGCAAGGGCATGCCCGGACTCCCGGTGCCCATGCCGTTCATCTCCGGCGGCGATATCGCAGGCGAGGTCGCGAAGCTCGGCGAAGAGGTGAGCGGCTGGCAGGTCGGCGATCGCGTCGTCGTCCAGCCCATCACCCATGAGGGCATGATGGGCGAGGAGATCCTGGGCGGCATGGCCGAGTTCGCGCGCGTGCCCGAGGAGAACCTTGTCCCAATTCCCGATGGCGTCGGCTTCGAGGCGGCGGCGGCCCTGCCCGTTGCCTACGGCACGGCGCTTCGCATGCTGGTGACGCGCGGGCGGCTGCAAGCGGGCGAGAAGGTCCTGATCCTCGGCGCCTCGGGCGGCGTCGGCACTGCCGCGGTGCAGATCGCCAAGATGATCGGTGCAGAGGTCATCGCCGCCGCCGGCGGGGACGACAAGCTGGCCAAGCTGCGCGAGCTCGGCGCCGACCACCTCGTCAACTACAAGACCCAGGACTTCTCGAAAGAGGTCTGGCGCATCACCGGCAAGCAGGGCGTCGATGTCGTCGTCAACTACACCGGCGGCGACACCTGGGTCCCGTCGCTGAAGACGCTGCGCCGCCGAGGCCGCGCGCTCACCTGCGGCGCCACCGCCGGCTACGATCCCAAGGAGGATCTCCGATACATCTGGGTGCGCGAGCTCGAGATCATCGGCTGTAACGGCTGGACCAAGGAGGATATCGCCACCCTGCTCGACTATGTCGCCACCGGCCGGATCAAGCCGGTGGTGAGCCATGTGCTGCCCTTGAGCCAGGGCCGCGAGGCTGAGTGGCTGCTCGAGCAGCGCGCGGTCTTCGGCAAGGTGCTGCTGGTCCCGTGATAGGCGCCGCCGACTGCCATGAGGCGATCGGTTGCGGAAGCCTAAACGGCAGCTCAGAAGCTGGTGAAGCGCGCCAGGTTGATCGTGCGTCCTTGCGGCAGGGTTAGGGTCGCGTTGCTCGAGCCGCTGAAGCGCAGCGACACCTGGCCGACCGTCATGCTTGAGCTCGGCGCGCGATAGCTTCCGGTCAGCGTCTGGCCGCCGCCATAGAGCTGCAGGTTTCCGTCGAAGGCGCTCGCGCTCAGCATCGGGCCGCTGCCTACGTACCAGACCGGGTTGCCGCCGGCGTCGTAGAGATAGCCGGAGATGAAGATGTTCGCGTCCTGCACCTCGAAGAACCAGCCGGTTCCGGACTCGTTTGGACTCCACCACCAGCCGGCGGTCGGCGAGCCGCCCTGCGGCGCCGCAACCGACTGGCCGTTCACCGGGAAGCGCTGGATCGCGATCGTGCCGCCGGGCCAGGTGATCGTGCCGTTGGTCGAGGTGGTGAAGTTGAGCGTGGCGGTGCCGACCGTCCCGACCATCTGAGGCGCCCGGTAGTCGCCGGACAGGGTCTGCCCGGAGCCGAACCTCTGCAGCGGGCCGGAGAAGCTCGACCCGTTCTGCGGGGCGTTGACGACGAACCAGCGCGGCGAGCCGTCGTCTTCATAGAGAAACGCGCCGAGAAAGAGGCGGCCGTTGCGCGTCTCGAGCGAGAATCCGCGCCCCGGCTCGCTCGGATTCCACCACCAGCCCGTGGCGGGCGTGACATTGCCGCGGACCGCGTTGACCGAGCCGACAACATCGAGGCGCGGCACGCTGTAGTTATAGGTGGTGCCCGAGCTGCCCCGGAGACTCAAGCTCAACACCTGGCCGCCGTTGCGCAGCGCCGATACGAGCTCGCCGACAGTGGCGCTCGGACTTGCCTGCCGGAGGATGGCAAGCGCGCCGGCGACGTGCGGCGTCGACATCGAGGTGCCGGTCAGATTGCCGTAGAGACCGCCGGGGATCGAGGATCTGATCCCGGTGCCCGGAGCCATCATCGTCAGGAACGAAGCGATGTTGGAGGGGATGAAGATATTGTCATTGTCCGTCGTGTTGCCGACGGAGACTGCGGAAGAGATGCAGGCGGGCTCGCTCATCGCATTGACGTAGCCGTCATTGCCCGAGGCAATAACCGTGACGGTTCCGGCAGCGCGAAGCGCGTCGATCGCCGCCTTGGTCGATTGGTTGGCAAGATCGCAACTCGACTGCGTCGCATGCACGCCTCCGCCGAGGCTCATATTGACCGAGGCGATGTTGTAGGTGGCGCGGATCGACCGCACGTAGTCGAGGGCGCGGATCTGGTCCGATGTATAGGACAGAACGCATTGCCCGCTGCCGCAAACCGAGCCGCTGAACCGGCTGAAGACCTGGATCGCGACGATCTGCGCATCGCGCGCGACGCCAGCCATGCTCGACGACTGGTATCCCGCCGCGATACCGGCGACATGCGTGCCATGCCCGCAGCCGCCCATCCCCGAGCAGGCAGCGCCGGCGCCGGCGCCTGTCTGGGTCGGCTCGCCATTGGGGCAGAGGGAGGTTGCTCCCTGCGTCGGGACGTTCGAGGAGAAACAGGCCTCATGGACGACGCGGCCGCCGAAGAAAGGATGGCTGGCCTCGACGCCGGTATCGAGGATGGCGATGCCGACGCCCGCGCCCGTATAGCCCATCGACCAGGCGGTCGGTGCGCCGACCAGCGGGACGGAGGTTGCCAGATCCGGCTTCGCCAGCCGATCCTCTTCGACGCCTTCTACCTCCGGATCGATCGCGAGGCTCGCGAGCGAGCTCGGATCGACTTCCATAACGATGGCAGGAACGGTCCGGAACGCATGCCAGCCCGGCATGCTGTGGCCGCCGTTCCAGAGACGGCGGGCGAGGCGATCCTGGGCACCCGCGATCGCCGGCACGGAGGCGACGCCGGCAGTGTCTGTCGTCTCCATGCCGCGAAACCGGGCGATCACCCGAAGCGGGCGGCGGTGAACCTGGTTGTCGAGAGCCTCGGGGGCCGCCTGCGGGGCGACTGGGACCCCGGCCGCCGCCTCCGGAGCGTCCGACTGGGCATGAGCGTTCGGGGCGAGAAGGGTGAAACCGAGGGCGCCGACAAGCGCAAGCCGCATCACACGCGCCGGCAAGAAGTCCCAACCGAAAGACATAGGTCCACCCAGAGCGTGACTGCGCCTGCGACCCGCTCTCCTCGTCCCCCACCTCCCGGCGCCCTGCGGCGGCCGGGATCAAAGCTGCGAGTTCCGTTGCCTACCGGCGATACTACCGAATGCAACACCGTCAGTCGGCGGAAATGCATCGATGGTTCATTGAGAGTCGCCGCGGAGCGCGCTTCCTTTCCAGAGAGAGGCGGTCAACGCACGGACACGACTGGGAAATCCGCGACTAAGGTCGATGATCGAGGCGCGGCTAGCCTTGGGTATCCGGCTCCTCGACGACAGCCCCCGGTCGCCGGCGTTCCTCCTCTTCTTCCCGGCCCGACGCCGGAACGCAGATCTGCGTTCCGAATGAGACGGGGCTGGCATAGCATCCCACCCTGGCCGTGCCACAAGCGAGGAGAGCGACAATGAAAGCGTTAGGAGTTCTCTGGCGGGCGAGCGTCCTTGCCACCGCTGCGCTGTTGATCCCGAGCCTTGCCTCGGCGCAGGGCAACAACCGCGTGCTCAAGATGGTCCCGCATGCGGACCTCAAGGTCACCGACCCGAACTTCACCACCGCCACCATCACCGCCGACCACGCGATGATGGTCTACGACATGCTGTTCGCGTGGGATTCGAAGCTGACGCCGAAACCGCAGATGGTCGGCAACTACACCGTCTCCCCGGACAAGCTCAAATACACCTTCACGCTCCGCCCCGGCCTCAAATTCCATGACGACACGCCGGTCACGACCAAGGATGTGATCCCCTCGCTCAAGCGCTGGATGGCACGCGAGTCTACGGGGCAGAAGCTCAACGAGTTCACCGCCTCGATCGACGCGGTCGACGCCAACACCTTCACGATCACCCTGAAGGAACCTTACGGCCTCGTGCTGTTCACGCTGTCCTCATCGGCTGGCACCGTTCCCGGCATCATGCCGGAGGCGGCAGCGAAGGTTGATGCATTCACCGCGCACAACAACACGATCGGCTCGGGACCGTTCAAGTACGTCACCGCCGAACTCGTGTCGGGCTCGAAGGTCGTCTATGCCAAGCACACCGGCTACGTGCCGCGGAGCGAGCCTGCCGACGGCCTCGCCGGCGGGCGCGTCGCCAAGGTCGACCGGGTCGAGTGGGTGTCGATGCCGGACCCGGCGATCGCCGCCGCGGCACTGACGGCTGGTGAAGTCGACATGATCGAGGCGATCGATAATGACCAGAAGGCGACCCTGCAGCGAAACCCGAACGTCACTGTCGAGGCGCTCTCGAAGCTCGGCTGGTTCGGAATGCTGCGTCCCAATCACCTGCACCCGCCGTTCAATCATCCGAAGGCGCGCCAAGCGCTGGCGCTGATGATCAACCAGCAGGAGTACATGCAGGCGGCCTTCGGCGGGGGGCAGAACTGCTTCTCCTTCTTCACTTGCGGTAGCCCGAACGGCACTGAGATCGGCTCCGAGCCCTATCAGAAGCCCGACTATGAGAAGGCGAAGCAGCTTCTGAAGGAGGCCGGGTACGGTGGCGAGAAGATCGTTCTCCTCGGCGCCGGAGATATCTTCCGCCACAACGCCATCGCTCAGGTGACCGCCGAGAACTTGAAGAAGATCGGTTTCAACGTCGATCTGCAGATGTCCGACTGGGGCGCAGTCGTCACCCGCCGCGGCAAGAAGGACAGCCCCTATCAGGGCGGCTATCACATCTTCCAGACCTTCTCCGATGGTATCGGCAGCATGTCGCCGCTGACCAACATCGCGCTCGGCACCGGCTGCGACGGTAAGAACTGGTTCGGCTGGCCCTGCGACGCCGAGGCCGAGAAGCTGCGCGACCAGTTCGTGCGCGCCACCACCGAGATCGAGCAGACCAAGATTCTGGAGGCGCTCAACAAGCGCTACTGGGAGACGCTGCCCTACATCCCGCTCGGCAAGTACGAGCGGCTGTCGGCGTGGCGGAAGAATCTCGACGGCGTGCTCCGCACCAACGTGCTGGCGCTTTGGAACATCGAGAAGAAGTAGCGCACGCTTAGCTCCTTCCCGCTTCGGCGGGAAGGAGCCTCCCTACTTCAGTGGGATCAACAGCTCGAGCCAGGCGTCCTGCCACGGCTCGGTGCGGAGCTTCCGTGCCGTCGCCGCAAAGCGGGGGTCGAGACGGGCAGCGAGCGCCATCGCCGTCCGCGCCTTCTTCGGATCGAACGGGCCATCGAAGCCAGGCAGCCCTGCTTGGCGCCGCGTGCGATCGAAGGCCAAGGTGGTGCGAGCGAACTCCTGGTGGACCTTCTCCCCGGCGGCATAGGGCTCGAGCCAGGCAAGGCCACGGATGAGCGCGGCGTTCTCCTCGGCAACCCAGTCATGGCCATGCCGGCCTGCAGCGAGGGCCGCGACCGCCAGCGGCTCCAGATCGTAGACGACGTAGTGGACTGCATCGCGCAGCTCGAAATCCAAGGTGCTGCCGTCGGCGCGGATATTTGCGCGAAGCTGTGTGCGATAGGCGTCGTGCGCTCGGGCGATCAGCGCGGGATCGCCGAGAGCGAAGGCAGCGAGCGCGATCAGCTTCACCCGATGGCTGTTCCAGTTATTGATCGCCGTGTTGCCCTTGAGCGGATGGGCCAGATATCCCTCGGAGAGATCGCGGAAGAGCCGGCCGGCGCCGGACTCGAGCCCCGCGCGCGCCGCCTCGGGCAGGAGGTCCCAGGCGACGAGCAGCGTGTCGAACGAGGTCTCGTCGATCGGGTTGAAGCTGACGTTGTAGATCTCGATCCAGGCCTTGACGATGCGGCGTGCCGCCTCGACATAGCGCGGATCGCCGGTCAGTCGGCCGGCAAGCGCGAGATCGCGAGCGGCAGGCAGGTCTCGCAAGGCCTCCTGGCTCTCGTCGTAGATGCCCTTGCCGGGCAAGGTTCCCTCCATGTGAACGCGAGCCATTGCTTTCGGCGTGCGCCCGACAGCACGGTCGGCGGCACGAAGCACGGCGGCTCGGGCGGGACTTTGCGTCAGGTCGCGGAGCGCCACCGTTTCCTGTGGCGAGACGAGCGCAAAGCCCGTCGGCAGGACGTCGGCGGCAGATGCGGTTCCGGTGGCCGCAGCCAGCACCAGCACGATGGCACTAAGGAGCGCTTTCATCCTTCCGCTATCATCGTACGCTTATCCTCGGTCAGCTTCCGCCCAACGGCGTGCCGCCGAGAAGTTCGGTCACGCGCTTCTTGACCAGCAAGCGGTCGGTCTTGCCGGCGCCGTTCAACGGCAGGCTCTCGTCAAAGAAGATGCGCCTTGGATGCGCATAAGCCGGACCGTTCTCGAGGCAGAAGGCCTTCAGTGCCGCCTCGTCGACCTCGGCATTCCTCCCTTTCACCACGAGCGCGACCGGCGCCTCGCCCTTGATCTGGTGCGGGACGGGCACGACCGAGACGTCAGCGACGGCCGGATGCTTCAGCATCAGGTTCTCGACCTCGAGCGGATAGACGTTCTCGCCGCCGCAGTTGAACATGTCGTCGGTGCGGCCCTTGAAATAGAAGAAGCCCTCCGCATCCTTGGCGAAGAGATCGCCGGTCTTGAGCCAGCCATCGACGATACGCTGCCGGTTGACCTCGGGCAGGTTGTAGTAGCCGGGCGTGACGCCGGGGTTCTTGACCCAAAGCTCGCCATAGTTGTCGCTGACCCTGCCATCGGTGCCGACCAGCTTGACCTCTCCCTCAGGCCAGGCGACGCCGCAGCTTCCATGCGGCGCCGGCTTACCGTCGAGTCTGGGGCCGATCATCACCGGGCCGCCTTCGGTCAGGCCGTAGCTCTCGGCGACCGGGATGCCGAAGGCCTCCTCGACCGCGTCCATCAACTCCTTCGGCGTCGGCGCCGAGCCGATCTTCAGCGACTTGAGGTTCGAGAAGTCGAGGCTCTTGATCAGGTCCTTCTGCTGCAGAAGCAGCGTGAAAACCGCCGGCACGCCGCCGGCATGGGTGCATCGGTACTCTGAGAGCACCCTGAGGAACCGTCTGGGCTCGAAGCCGGGCAGGATCACGACCGAGCCGCCGCACTGGAGCATCGGCTTCACTGCGCCCGCCATGGCGTTCTTGTGATAGAGCGGCACCGCGGCGAGCGCTCGGTAGCCCGACTCCGCCGGCCAGTACTTGTCGAGCGCGCGAATCCACCAGAGCTGGCCGGCATGGGTCAGCACCACGCCCTTGGGCCGTCCGGTCGAGCCCGAGGTGTAGGGCTGGAAGGACGGGTGGTCGGGCGCGATCTTCGGCGGATCGAAACGGCCGGGCGCACCCATCAGCGCGTGCTCGTAGTGCATCCAGCCCGGCGGCACCGGATCGAAGGCGAGCTTCACCTTCAAGCCCGCCTTGTCGACGATGCCGGCGATATGAGGATTCGCCGAGGGCTCGATCACCGCGCCGACGCAGCCGGCATTCTCGATCGTGAAGGCGATGGTGTCGGAGCCGAGCTTGGTATTAAGCGGCACCGGCACGATGCCGGCCCGCATGGCGCCATACATGATCTCGACGAACTCGAAGCGGTTGCCGATCGACATCGCCAGCCGATCGCCCGGCTTGAGACCGAGCTGATGCATCAGCGCGGCGAAATGGTCGTGGCGTTGATCGAGCTCGCGATAGGTGACCTCGCGCGGCTTTTCCCGTGAGAGGTCGATCAAGGCGACCTTGGTCGGGTACTTCCGGACGGCGTCGCGGAAATAGTAGCCGAGATTGTCCTTGAAGCGATCAGCCATCGCCTACTCCCGTTCAGGCCTTCGCCGCCTCGCGGCCGGCGATCCGGCCGCCGATGAAGCACTCGGCAAGATTGCTGCCCGACATATAAAGATGACCGAAGACGCTGCCGAGCTCGCCCGCGGCATAGAGGCCGGGGATCGGCTCGCCGAAGGCGTCGAGCACGCGCTGGCGCTCGTCGTGCGCGGGGCCACCTTGCGTGTTGGAGACCACCGGCCAGACCTCGCCCCAGAAGAAGGGCGGCTTAGCGATCGGGATCATCGACGAAGGCGGGCGGCCGAACTCGGGATCGCGGCCGGCGGCGCAGGTTCGGTTCCAGTCCGCCAGAGTTCGTGCCAACACCGTCGCGTTTGTCTTCATTTGCGCTGCCATCTCCTCGACCGAGTTGGCGCGCTTGAGGATGCCGAGATCGACCTCGGCGAGGTTGTCGCGGCTCCAGGCGAAGGAGACGTTTCGGTCGTTGTAGGTCGGCGCTCCGAGCGGATAGAGCTTCCGCCCCTCATCGTCGACGATCAGATAGCCGGGGACATTCGGATAGTCCTGGAGCTCCGGCTCGTAATGGTCCATCGGGCGATGGCCGGTGTCCTGCAAATAGGGATGATACTCGTTCATGAACCGCTTGCCGGTGCGGTTGACGATGATCCACGCCATGCGGACGTCACCGCGCGCGCCCTTGCCTGGCAGCCAGTCGGGAAGACGCTTCAAGCGGATGCCGAAGGGATAGTTCGGGTCCGAGTGGCGGAATCCGTAGCAGCCGTGGAAATGCCACATATGCCAGAGCGACGCGCCGACCGCCTGGGCCATGCGGATGCCGTCGCCGGTGTTGCAGCGGACCGCGGCAGAAAGAACCGGCTTCAGCTGCCAGAACTGCTTCTGCATCTCGTGATCGGCCTCGAAGCCGCCGGTCGCCAGCACCACGGCGCGCCTGGCGCGCATCGGGCCTCTATCGGTCTCGACGCCGACGACCTTGTCATTCTCACGGATCAGACGCCTGACCGGCGTGTCGAGGTGCACTTCGACCGATCGCATTCGCACATTGTCGTGGACGACCTTGAACATGCGCGCGCCGGCCGGACTGCCGCGCACATGCGGCCACGCTCTTGCGAGATCCACGCCCGGAATCTCGTCGACATTCGAGAAGCCGAAGACGTCATAGCCCTCGAAGGGATAGTTGCCGTCGGCCTCTCGCTCTGAGACCACGGCGCCGACGGCATCGCCGAGCCGCTTCATATAGGCGCCGACCTCGGTCATGCCATCGGCGAGTGCCTTCAGCACCGACGTCGGCGTCGTCCCGCCGTTGGTCGCCTCGAGGTAGATGAGCGCCTTCCTCGCGTCGCGGGTGACACGGATGCCGCCGGCGGAGCAGACGGAGATGCCGCCGGGATCGCGCATCTTCTCGAGCAGGATGACCTCGGCGCCGGCATCGGCCGCCTCGATCGCGGCGATGCCGCCGGCGAAGCCGAAGCCGACGACGACGACATCGGCCTCCCTCATCTGCGACGCTTCGTTCCGCGAGCGCGCCTGGGCACGGCCTTCGGCTTGGTTGCGCGCGGCGCAAAGGCCTCGGGGTAGAGCGCCTTGATGCCGTCGATGAGATCCTTGGCCATGGCGGCCAGCACCTTCCGTCCCTTCTCCGCCGAAGCCAAGCTCGGATCGCCACGAACACCGGTGATGCTGTAGTCCGGACCGGAGGCCTTGCTGCCCTCGAAGATCGTCGGCACGTAGAAAACCGTCTTCGGCTCCGACAGCGCGTGGCCGTAGTCAGTCCTGGCCAGCTTCATCTTCACCGAATTCGGCTCGATCGCGAGGATCATCGAGGTTTCCTGCTCGTCGCCATGCCCGCCAAGCTTTTGCTTCATGAGACCGCGCGTGGCTGCGCCGAGGCTGCGGATGTCGGCCGTGGCGACGCGGACCTTCCGTTCCTCATAGATGTCGCGGACCGCGACGCGCAGCGGCGCCTCGGTCGAGACGCCGGTATTGACGACGGCAATCCGGGTCACGCCGTGATCGATGAAATGGCCGATCAGGTCCTTCAGCACCGCAACGAAGGTCTCGGCGCGGAGGTGCTGGCTTCCCGGATAGTTGACGAAGGCCGGGTAGTAGCCGAAGTCGACCACCGGGGCGACGATGACCGGCAAGGCATCCGCAATACGCTGGCCGAAATCGCGCGCGACCAGGTAGTCGGTCTTGAGCGGCAGGTGATGACCGTGCTCCTTGGCGCGCGCGCCGATCGGGACCACCACCGGCCAGCCGGCCTTGAACTTCTCCGCCGCCTCGACCCAGGTGAGGTCTTCTAGCCACACGCCTTTCATTCGGCCTCCGTCGAGTCCGGCATCACCCCCCACCCCATCCCTCCCCCGCGAGGGGGGAGGGAGAGAAGGGGCGCTCTGCTCGTATCCCCTCCCCCCTCGCGGGGGAGGGTTAGGGTGGGGGGTATGGTCATCACAGCCATCGCTCGAAGAAGCGGCGCACGTCGGGGGCCCAGCGAAGCTGGCCGGTACTCTCGAGCAGGTGCCCTTCATGGTTGTTGATGCCGTGCGCTGGGTAGATTTTCGACAGCACGACACTTCCGCTGTCCTTGAGGGAATCCGGGATCTCGATCGTCGGGCGGATCGAGTAGTCGTTCGCCGCCTGGATGTAGAAGATCGGGCAGGTGACGCGGTGCGCCGCCGCCAGCATCAGCTCGCGCAACCGCGGCGTGCGGTCCCAGTTCATTGCTGCTCCGGCAAACTCCACGGCACAGCGGAACTGATCCGTCTTGGAGGCGGCGAGCAGCGTGTTGGTTCCGCCGAAGGACGAGCCCATGACGCCGATCCGGCCGGGGACTATCTCCGGCAGCGTCTTGAGGTGGGCGAGCGCCGCCAACACATCGTCGCTTTCGGCATCGAGGCGCCTGGAAAGCTGCGCGTCGTACTCGTCCGTGCCGAAGGGAGCCGGGCAATCCTCGCGCCAGGGCGTGCCGGGCGAATTGCCGTAGCCGCGCCGATGCGCAAGGAAAGAGGCGATGCCCCAGCTCATCAGCCAGGACGAGGTCCCCGGCCGCGACACATCGAGCGTTCCCTGGTTCACGCCGCTGCCGTGGTTGAGCAGCACGCAGGGGAACGGCCCCTTCCCCGGCGGCAGGTAGAGATATCCTTTTAGCTCGAGATTGCCGCTCTTGAAGCTGTGCTCGGTCGGGACGACGGGGAAGCCGTCGAGCGAGACATCGCCCCACCAGTTCGGCCCGTCGACATCGCGCTTCTCGACCAGCCACTCG
This sequence comes from Alphaproteobacteria bacterium, assembly GCA_016869285.1. Lineage (GTDB taxonomy): Bacteria > Pseudomonadota > Alphaproteobacteria > SHVZ01 > SHVZ01 > SHVZ01. Next base: position 4,243 of record VGEN01000014.1, on the reverse strand, counting down.
AAGCGCGCGATGGCATCGCGCTGACGGCCGCGGATCGCGGTGAAGTCGGGGCTCCGGTCGCGTGCTGCCAGATCGGCCTGATGCGCGGCCTCGCTCGGGAAGCCGCACTCCCAGCGCACGTCCGGTCCCTCGCCGCCCGACTTCACATAGATCGTGCCCGCCGGGAGTCCGAGCTTCACGCGGATGCGGCTCGCCTCGCGGCGGATCTCCAGGACATCGGCAAGACGGCCGGGCTTGGCGTAGTAGTGCGTTCGCTCGAAGATCATCTCTCCATCATCCCGGAAAATGGCAGCGGACCCAACGCCCGGCTTCGACCTCGCGAAACTCGGGCAGCTCGGCCCGGCATCGCGCCTCGGCCTTGGGGCAGCGCGTATTGAAGGGGCAGCCCGGCGGCGGGCTAAGAGGACTCGGGATCTCGCCCGGCAGCACTGCAAGCCGGCCGCGCGTCGCCGGATCGGGCTCCGGCACCGCGGCGATCAGCGCGACGGTGTAGGGATGCAGCGGCCGCTCGAACAGCGCCTCCTCGCTCGCAAGCTCGACCAGGCGGCCGAGATACATCACCGCTAGCGGTGGCTGACATGCCTGACGACGCCGAGGTTGTGTGAGATGAAGAGCAGCGCCAGGCCGAACTGCGCCTGGATGTCGGCGAGCAGGTTCAGGATCTGTGCCTGGATCGAGACGTCGAGGGCCGAGACCGCCTCGTCGCAGACGACCAGCTTGGGCGAGACCGCGAGCGCACGCGCGATGCCGATGCGCTGGCGCTGGCCGCCGGAAAAGGCGTGGGGATAGCGGCTCATGTACTCCGGCGGCAATCCCACGATGCGCATGAGCTCGGCGACGCGCCGATCGATCTGATCGCGGGCGAAGCCGAAATTCCGGAGCGGCTCGCCGACGATATCGCGCACCATCAGCCTGGGATTCAGCGACGAATACGGGTCCTGGAAAACGACCTGCAGATCGCGTCGTCTCGGCCGCATCTCCGGTTCGGAGAGGCTGGTGATGTCCACGCCTTCGAAGCGGATGGTGCCGGCGGTCGGCGCCAGGAGCTTGAGGACGAGGCGGCCGACCGTGGTCTTGCCGCAACCGCTCTCGCCGACGAAGCCAAGCGTCTCGCCGGGCGCAAGCGCAAAGGAGACGTCGTCGACCGCACGGAGCTGCGCGTGCGGGCGGCCCAGAAAGTCGGCTCCGACCGGGAAATCCTTGGTCAGGTTCGAGACTTCGAGGAGCGCCGTCACGCCTCGGCCCTCCAGCAGCGCGCCTGGCGGCCATCGGCGAAACGCCGCAGCACCTGCGGATCGGTGCGGCAGCGATCATTCGCTTCGGGGCAGCGCGGGTTGAAGCGGCAGCCCTCGGGGAAGCTCGCCGGCGATGGTGTCGTCCCGACGATCGCTTCAAGCCGCTTCAGCTTCTTCCGCGCAAGCGGGATCGAACGCATGAGAAGGCGCGTATAGGGGTGACGCGGCCGGGCGAAGAGCTCGGATACCGGCCCCTCTTCCACGACCTGCCCTGCATACATGACGACCACCCGGTCGGCCATCTGAGCGATCACGCCGAGGTCGTGGGTGATCATCAGGATCGCAGCGCCGGTCTCGTCGCGGAGCGTCCGCATCAGCGCCAGGATCTGCGCCTGGATGGTGACATCGAGCGCCGTGGTCGGCTCGTCGGCGATCAGCAGCTTAGGCGAGCAGGCGAGCGCGATCGCGATCATGACGCGCTGGCGCATGCCGCCGGAGAGCTGGTGCGGATAGGCATCTACACGCTCTTCGGCGGCAGGGATGCCGACCCGCTTCATCAGCTCGATCGCACGCCGATGCGCCTCTCCGGCCGAAACACCAAGATGCTCGACAAGCACTTCCATGATCTGGAACCCGACGGTGTAGACCGGGTTCAGCGAGGTCATCGGCTCCTGGAAGATCATCGCGGCATGGCGGCCGCGGATCTTCAGCATCTCGCTCTCCGGCAACCGCGTCAGGTCCTGCCCCGAGAGCGAGATGCGGCCGCCATCGATGGCGCCCTGCTCGCCGAGGAGACGTAGAACCGAGAGCGCGGTCACCGACTTTCCGGAGCCGGACTCGCCGACCACGCCCAGCACCTCGCCGGGAGCGATGCGAAGCGTGACGCCGTCGAGCACCTTGAGGCGCTTCCGCTCCGGCGTCTGGAACGAGACCGAGAGACCGTCGATGTCGAGGACCGGAGCGGCCGTTGTCATCGATCCTTGATCCTGGGATCGAGGATGTCGCGGAGGCCGTCACCGAAGAGGTTGAAGCCGATGATGGTAAGCCCGAGCGCGGTCGAGGCGGAGAGCGCGAGATAGGGCTCGGTGCGGAGCGAAACGATGCCGTCGCGGATCATGCCGCCCCAGGAGGGTCGCGGCTCCTGCACGCCGATGCCAAGGAAGCTCAATGTGGCTTCCGCCATGATGATGAAGCCGACGCCGATCGAGGCACGGACGATCAGGGGCGCGACGATGTTCGGCAGGAAATGCCGGAGCAGGATCGTGAAGGGCGGCGTGCCCGAGGCGATGGCGGCGTCGACATAGAGCTCGGTGCGGAGCTGGAGGACCAGCGAGCGCGTGAGCCTGGCGACGCCCGGCCACCAGACCACCGACAGCGAGACGATGACGGTGATGATCCCAGGTCCCATCACCGAGGCGAGAAGGATCGCGAAGATGATGTCGGGAAAGGCGAAGATGATGTCGACGGTCCGCATGATTGCGGCGTCGAGCCGTCCGCCGAAATACCCCGCGATCATGCCCATCATGATGCCGATCGTCAGGGTGATCCCGAGGACGGCGAAGGCGACCGTCAGCGACACCTGCGCGCCGACGATGAGGCGCGAAAGGATGTCGCGGCCGAGCGCGTCGGTGCCGAGCGGATGCTCGGCCGAGGGATGCGCCCAGGTGAAGAGGATGTCGGTCTCGTCATACTCATAGGGCGCAATCAGGCGCGCGAAGATCGCGACCAGGACCACGAAGGAGACGATGATCGAGCCGGCGACCGCATTCCGGTTCCGGCGGAACTTGGGCCAGAAGTCGGATCTGGCGCGGGTGACGGTGGGCTCGAGGGCGGTCGCACTCATCGCGACCCCAGCCGGATGCGCGGATCAATCACGCCGTAGAGCAGGTCGACCGCGAGGTTGATCAGCGTGTAGAAGCCGGTGAACAGCAGCACGATCGCCATCGTCACCGGATAGTCGCGCGCGAAGATCGACTGGATCGCGAGCCGCCCGAGGCCGGGTATGTTGAATACGGTCTCGATCACGAAGGTGCCGGAGAGAAGTCCGCCGAAGATGATGCCGATCGTCGTAAGCAGTGGCACCAGCGTATTGCGGAGCGCGTGACGGTAGATCACCAGCCGCTCGCGAAGCCCTTTGGCGCGAGCGGTGCGGATGTAGTCCTGCTGAAGGACCTCAAGCATGTAGGTGCGCGAGAGGCGCGCGATATAAGCCGCCGGCGCGATCGCGAGGATGCCGATCGGCATCACCGCTTGCGCGATCGAGCCCCAGCCGGCAACCGGAAGCCACGCCAGCTTTACTGCGAACAGATACATGAGATAGGCCGCCATGGCGAAGTTCGGGATCGAGATCCCCATCGTCAGCACCAGGATCACGCCGGTATCGGCGAACGTGTTGCGGCGAAGCGCGGCGAAGACGCCGACGACGAGGCCGAGCGGCACCGCGATCGCCGTGGCAGCCAACGCCAGCACCGGGCTGATCTTGAGCCCGTCCGCGATCACGTCGGTAACCTTGGCGCCGACGATCCGGTAGCTCAAGCCGAGGTCGCCGACCGCAAGGCCCGAGATGTATTTCACGAACTGGCGCCAAATCGGTTGATCGAGGCCGTACTCGCTGCGCAGCTTGGCTTCGAGCACCTTGTTCGCCGACTGATCGCCGAGCATGACGCCGACGGGATCGCCGGGCGTCAGATGATTGGTGGCGAAGGTCAGCACAACCACGGCCATCAGGACCGGGATGAGGCCGAGCAGCCGGCGAAGCGCGTAGGAGAGCACGGTTAGTGGAGCGCCCTCATGCCCCCTCCCCCCACGAAGTGCGGGGGAGGTTCGACGCAGTGCGTCGAAGGGTGGGGGGTGGCGGCGGACAATCTTGATCGACCGAGTATGAGATTCCACCCCCACCCCGCCCTCCCCCGTCGAGGGGGAGGGTCACGAAAGAAAGGGGGAGGGTTCAAGAATCGAGCGATGAGGCTAGTTGATCGTGATCGTGTGGAAGTCCGAGTAGCCGAACG
>VGEN01000013.1 GCA_016869285.1 Alphaproteobacteria bacterium | reverse complement strand
GCCGTCGCGCCGATCGGCGATCAGGGCCGCCAACCTGTCCGCCAGACCGAGACGGCGCTCGGCCTGGGCCAGTACCATCACCCCGCCGTCGGAGCTGATGCGCCCGCCGTCGAACGACGCGCTCATCTTCTTGCGCCCGACGCTTGGCAAATCGAAGGAGAGTTCTCTACCGTCGGCCATGGCGGGCGTGGCGCCTCCCTGCTCTTGTGAAGGACCGGCTTAGACAACCAAATCCTAAACGATATCAGTGAGTTATGCTACGCCCGCCGCATCGAGACAGCCCCCGTCACGAATAATCCAGGTTAGGGCCGGAATAGGCCTGCTGACGTCGTCGGCGGTCCGGCCCGAAGTAGTCCGGCGCGTTGATGAAGGCCCGGGGGCGGGCGATCACGGACGCGATCCGGCGGTAGAGCGAATCGACGTTGAACGGCTTCGCCAGGAACTCGGTCACGCCCCTGTCGCGCGCCTCGGTCACATACTCGTTCTCCGAACGCGCCGTCAGCATGATCACCGGCAACAGCCGGTCCAGCGATTCCGTGCTGTGCCGGATATGGTCGACGAGCTGGATGCCGGACTCAGGCTCCAGCTCGCGCTCGGTGATGACGATGTCGATCTCGCCCTCGCGGAGCGCTTTCTTGGCTTTCTCGGAATCGGTCGCGCGGCGGATCGCCGTCGTTCCCAGCATGCGGAGGATGTCCTCAAGCATCTGAAGCGAGAGGGTGCTGTTGTCGACGAGCAGGAAGCGGACCTTGCTGAAGTCGATCTTCTCGGCCATGCCACGTCCAGAATCCAAACGATCATCGAAGACGGCGCTCCGCCATCGGTGCGAGGGAGTTTAGCCGAAACCCGCGGCGAGGCTAGAGGGAGGCGGCTCCGCCGGAAATTCGCCAGGCCTGTTAACCGGATGGCGGATGCTGACCGCCTGCGTATACTTATGAGATCGAACGGAGGATCCATGGCCGACCCGGCCGATGCTGGACCGAATTCCTCGATCGCGGCGAATCTCTCCAACACGCGCGCGATCATGGCCGCGCTGGAAAGGAAGGTGCTGTGGCTGTCGGCGTGGACGATCCACAATGCCAACCACCTGCGCCCGATCCGTGACGGGCTAAAGGTCGGCGGGCATCAAGCGTCTTCCGCTTCGGTCGCGACCTTGATGACAGCGCTCTACTTCGATGTGCTCAGGCCCGAGGATCGCGTCGCGGTCAAGCCCCATGCAAGCCCGGTCTTCCATGCAATCCAATACATGCTGGGCCGGCAATCCCTGGACGCGCTGCAGCGCTTTCGCGGTCTCGGCGGGGCGCAGTCCTACCCCTCGCGCACCAAGGACCATGACGAGGTCGATTTCTCGACCGGCTCGGTCGGCCTCGGCGTCGCCATGACCATGTTCTCCTCGATGGTGCAGGATTATGTGCACCTCAAGAAGCTGGCGCCGCCCGGCTTCCTTCTGGGTCGCATGATCGCAGTCATGGGCGATGCCGAGCTCGACGAGGGCAACGTCTACGAGGCGCTGCTCGAAGGCTGGAAGCACGATGTCCGGAACCTCTGGTGGGTCATCGACTACAACCGCCAGAGTCTCGACGGCGTCGTCTCTGATCGCCTGTTTCAGAAGATCCGCGGCTTCTTCGAGGCGGTCGGCTGGAACATCGTGCTGCTCAAATACGGCAAGAAGCTCGAAGCCGTCTTCAAGCGGCCGGGTGGCGAGGCGATCCGGGACTGGATCGATAGCTGCCCGAACGATCTCTATTCGGCTCTCACCTTCAAGGGGGTGTCGGGCCAGCCGGGCGTCTGGCGCGAGAAGGTCGGAACCGACCTCAAGGGCGTTCCCGGTGTCGCCGAGATCCTTGCCGACCACGACGACCGGCGCCTGCATGAGCTGATGACCAACCTCGCCGGCCATGACATGGACGCGGTCCGCGAGGCCTTCCGCGGCGTTACCGACGATACGCCGCAATGCTTCATTGCGTACACAATCAAAGGCCACGGCACGCCGCTCGCCGGACACAAGGACAACCACGCCGGCCTGATGACCGTCGAGCAGATGGCCGGGTTCAAGCAGGCGATGGGGATCCCCGCGGGCAAGGAATGGGACCCCTTCGCCGGGCTCGGCATCGAGGAAGAGACCGCACGCGAGTTCCTTGGCCAGGTGCCGTTCCGGCAGCATGCCTCGCGCGTGCGGACCGCGCCCGAGGTTGCCGTGCCGGCGAAGCTGGAGTTCCGCAGCGGCGAGACCATGTCGACGCAGGTCGCCTTCGGCCATGTGCTGAACGAGCTCGGCCGCAACGACACAGAACTGTCTCGCGCCATCGTTACGACGTCGCCCGATGTGACCGTCTCGACCAACCTTGGCCCTTGGGTCAATCAGCGCGGCATCTTTGCCCGCACCGTGCGCGACGACGCCTTCCGAGAGGAGAAGGTGGTCTCGGCGCAGAAATGGCAGATGCACCGCCAAGGCCAGCACATCGAGCTCGGCATCGCTGAGAATAACCTGTTCCTGCTGCTGGCTTCGCTCGGCTTGAGTCACGAGCTGTTCGGCACGCGGCTGATTCCGATCGGCACGCTCTACGATCCGTTCGTCGCGCGCGGACTCGATGCGATGACCTATGCGCTCTATCAGGGCGCGCGCTTCGTCCTGGTGTCGACGCCGTCGGGCGTCACGCTGGCACCCGAGGGCGGCGCGCACCAGTCGATCACGACGCCGCTGATCGGCCTCGGCCATCCCGGCATCAGCTACTTCGAGCCGGCCTATGTCGATGAGCTTGAGGCGATCCTGCGCTGGAGCTTTCGTCATCTTCAGGATGCTGAGGGGGGCTCCGTCTATCTCAGGCTGACGACGCGCCAGCTTCAGCAGATCAAGCGGCCGATGGCCGAGGCTGATGTCATCGCCGGAGCCTACTGGGCGAGGCCTCCTGCCGCGGGCGCCGAGCTTGCCCTGGTCTATGCCGGCGCGGTCGCGCCCGAGGCGATGGAAGCGGCTGAGCAGCTGGCCGAGGACATCCCCGGCGTCGGCGTGCTTGCGGTCACTTCGCCGTCTCGCCTCTATGCCGATTGGCGGGAGGCACAGCTCTCCGGTTCGACCTCGCATCTCGACCGCCTGATGTCGACGCTGGCGCCCGACGCGCCGCTAGTCACGGTCATGGACGGGCATCCCGCCACACTCTCCTGGATCGGCGCCGGGGGGAGGGCGGTCTTCCCGCTCGGTGTCGACAAGTTCGGCCAGTCGGGCGACATCCCGGACCTGTACCGTGTGCACGCGATCGATGCGGCGGCAATCGTCGAGGCGGTTGCCGTGGCAATGTTAGCACGTATTAAGAGGTAGCTCAGATGCTGGTCGGCGTCCCAAAGGAGATCAAGGTTCACGAGTACCGCGTCGGCCTCGTGCCGGCGAGCGTACGCGAGCTCGTCCATCACGGTCATAGCGTCGTGGTCGAGAAGGGCGCCGGCCTCGGCATCGGCTTCGACGACGCAGCCTACAAGGCGGCCGGCGCCAAGATCGCGGCGACGGCGAGGGAGATCTTCGCCAAGGCCGAGATGATCGTGAAGGTGAAGGAGCCGCAGCCGGCCGAGATCAAGATGCTGAGGGAAGGCCAGGTGCTGTTCACCTATTTGCATCTCGCCGCCGATCCCGACCAGACCAAGGGCCTGATGAAGTCAGGCGCCATCGGCATCGCCTATGAGACCGTGACCAGCCCGCGAGGCGGCCTGCCGCTGCTGGCGCCGATGAGCGAGGTTGCCGGCCGCATGTCGATCCAGGTCGGCGCGCATTGCCTGGAGAAGGAGCCGGGCGGCATGGGTGTCCTGCTCGGCGGAGTCCCCGGCGTCGCCGCGGGCAAGGTCGTCATCCTCGGCGGCGGCGTTGCCGGCACCAACGCCGCACGCATGGCGATGGGGCTCGAGGCGCATGTCGTGGTCATCGACAAGGCGATCGAGAAGCTCTACGCGCTCGACCTGCAGTTCGGCAGCCGGCTCCACACCGTCTTCGCCACCATGGACGCGATCGAGACGCATGTGCTCTCTGCCGACCTCGTCATCGGTGCCGTGCTGGTGCCCGGTGCGGCGGCGCCCAGGCTGGTCACGCGCGGCATGGTCAGGCGCATGAAGAAGGGATCGGTGCTGGTCGACATCTCGATCGACCAGGGTGGCTGCTTCGAGACCTCGCGGCCGACAACGCATGCCAACCCGACCTACGTTGTCGACGGCGTCGTCCACTACTGCGTCGCCAACATGCCAGGGGGAGTCGCGCGCACCTCGACCTTCGCGCTCAACAACGCGACGCTGCCCTTCGTGCTGGCACTCGCCGACAAGGGACATCGCAAGGCGCTGGCGGATGATCCGCATCTGCGAGCCGGCCTCAACGTCGCGGGCGGGCGCATCACCTACAAGGCTGTCGCTGATGTGTTCCGGCAGAAGTACACGCGCGCGGAGGAGGCGCTCGGACTATGAGCACGCTCGCACGCTGGGCGCTCGCGGTTCTCCTTCTGGCGGGTCCCGCCCTGGCCCAGGAGCAGAAGATCCTCCATGTCTATAACTGGTCCGACTACATCTCGGACGAGGCGCTGGAGGATTTCGAGAAGCAGACGGGAATCAAGGTCGTCTACGACACCTTCGATTCCAACGAGATGCTCGAAGCCAAGCTGATGGCGGGCAAGAGCGGCTATGACATCGTGGTTCCGACCGCCTCCTTCATGCAGCGCCAGATCGGCGCCGGCCTATTTCGGAAGGTCGACAAGGCGAGGCTCCCGAATTTGAAGAACCTCGACCCCTCGCTGATGCGGATCGTCGCCAACCACGATCCCGGCAACGCCTATGGCGTGCCCTATCTCTGGGGCACGACGGGCATCGGCTATAATGTCGAGAGGATCAAGCAGCGCATGCCCAACGCACCCCTCGATTCCTGGCGGCTGATCTTCGATCCGGCGGTGGTCTCCAAGTTCAAGGATTGCGGCGTCGCGATGCTGGATTCGCCGTCCGACGTGATCAAGTCGACGCTGCGCTTCCTCGGTCGCGATCCGAACACGGCCAAGACCGACGACGTGCGTGCCGCCGAAGCGCATCTCATGAAGGTGCGTCCCAGCATCACCTACTTCCACTCGTCCAAGTACATCAACGACCTCGCAGCCGGCGACATCTGCCTGGTACTTGGTTATTCGGGTGACATCGTCCAGGCGCGCAACCGCGCCGCGGACGCCGGCAAGAAGGTCGAGGTTGGCTATGTCATCCCCAAGGAAGGGGCGATGGTGTGGTTCGACATGATGGCGATCCCGGCCGACGCGCCGCGCCCCAGCAACGCCCACGCTTTCATCAACTTCATCCTGACGCCCGAGGTCGGCGGCGCCATCTCGAACGCCGTCTCCTATGCGAGCCCCAACGCCAAGGCGCTCGAGTTCGTCGACGAGGACCTCAAGAGCGACGCGTCGGTCTATCCGAGCGCGCAAGTGAAGCAGCGGCTCTTCGCCGACAAGACGCTGTCGCCCGAGGTCGATCGCGCCTTCACCCGCTCGTTTACCCGCGTGAAGGCCGGAAAATAGGGTGAAGCAGGGGGCGCTGGCGGTCGAGAGCCTGACCAAGCGCTACGGCGCCGTCGCCGTTCTCGACGGCCTCGGCCTCGATATCGACGCCGGCAGCTTCTTCGCCCTGCTCGGCGCTTCCGGCTCGGGCAAGACGACGCTGCTTCGCCTAATCGCGGGCTTCGAGGTCCCGGACTCCGGCCGCATCGCGCTCGACGGCGCCGATCTCACCGGTGCTCCGCCTTATGCGCGCCCGGTCAATCTCGTGTTCCAGTCCTACGCATTGTTTCCGCACATGACGGTTGCCGACAACATCGCCTTCGGTCTTCGCCGCGAGGGGATGGCCGGCGTCGAGCTCGACCGGCGCGTTGCCGAGATGATGGCACTGCTTCGCCTCGACGGGCTCGCCGTGCGAAAGCCGCGGCAGATCTCGGGGGGACAGGCGCAACGCGTCGCGCTCGCCCGAGCGCTGGCCAAGCGGCCGAAGCTGCTGCTGCTCGACGAGCCGCTGGCGGCGCTGGATCGAGGGCTTCGCGAGCATATGCGCGTCGAGCTCAAGCGCCTGCACGCGGCGCTCGGCACGACCTTCGTGCTGGTGACGCATGACCAGGAGGAGGCGCTGGCCATGGCTGACCGCGTAGCGCTCCTCGACCAAGGGCGGCTTGCCCAGCTCGGCACGCCTGAGGATCTCTACGAGCGGCCTACCTCGCTCGCCGTCGCGCGCTTCATCGGCCGAATCAATCTGATGGAAGGCCGCGTCGCCGGCACCGGCGAGGCGCTGCTGGTCGAGATTCCCGGTCTCGGCACGGTGCGCGCGCGGCCCGCGATCGCCTGTCCGCCGGTCGGGGACCCTGTCGCTATCGGCCTCCGGCCTGAGAAGATCGATTTCGGTGACGGCGACAATGCGCGGAGCGCGACGGTGACGGAGGTGACCTACCTCGGCGACCAGTCGGTCTACCGCCTGGCGTTGGGCGGTGGTGTCGAGCTCAGGACGACGCGCCCCAATCGCGACGGCCCGGCGGCGCGACCGGGAGAGCGGATCACCGTCAGCTGGCCCGCCACGGCGGCGCTGATCTTCCCGACGGGAGCAGGCTGATGCGCCGATGGCTCGTCGGCGTGCCGGCGCTCTGGCTCGTCGCCTTCTTTGCCGGACCCTTCCTGTTGATCCTGAAGGTGTCGCTGTCGCAGGCGGTGGTCGGACAGCCGCCTTTCACGCCGCTCTTCGCCGATGGCGGCTTCCGCGGCAGTCTCGTCAATTTCGCCGTGCTGCTCGAGGACGAGCTCTATGTCGAAGCGATCCTCGCCTCGCTCGCGCTCGCTGCGTCTTCGACCCTTGCCTGCATCCTGCTCGGCTATCCGATGGCCTGGGCTATCGCCGGCGCACCGAAGTATTGGCGCGCGCCGCTGTTGGCGTTGGTGGCGTTGCCTTTCGTCACCTCCTTCCTGATCCGCGTCTATGCCTGGATCGGCCTCCTGCGGCCGACCGGATTCCTGAGCGCGCTGCTGCAGTCGCTCGGCATCATCGACGGGCCGCTGGCTCTGGTGCCGAGCACCTTCGCCGTCGCGCTCGGCATGACCTACACCTACCTGCCGTTCATGGTATTGCCGATCTATGCGAGCCTCGAGAAGATCGATCCGGCGCTGACCGCGGCCGCCGCCGATCTCGGCGCGAAGCCGGGCCGCGTCTTCTGGTCGGTTACCCTGCCGCTGTCCCTGCCGGGCGTTCTCGCCGGCTCGCTTTTCGTCTTCGTGCCGGCGGTCGGCGAGTTCGTCGTGCCCGAGCTGCTCGGCGGTCCCGGCACGCCGATGATCGGCAAGGTCATCTGGCAGGAGTTCTTCAACAACCGCGACTGGCCGCTCGCCTCGGCGCTTGCCGTCGTGCTGCTGGCGCTGCTTGCTGTACCGATCGCGCTCGCGCAGCGCGCCGGGGCCCCGACGGCCGAGGGGCTTCGATGACCGCGCGCAGCTTCCGCCTGGTAGCGCTCGGTCTCGGCTTCGCTTTCCTCTACGGGCCGATCTTCTGGATCGTCGCCTTCTCGTTCAACGAGGGTCGGCTGGTGACGCTGTGGTCGGGCTTCTCCACGAAATGGTACGGCGAGCTCGCCCGCAACCGGCGCCTTGTCGATGCCGCGCTGTTCAGCCTGGTCGTCGCAGCGGTCTCGGCGAGCCTCGCGACCCTGCTGGGCGCGCTGGCCGGCTTCGCCCTTTCGCGCCTCGGCCGTTTTCGCGGCCGCGGCCTGCTCGCCGGCGCGCTCGGTGCGGTGCTGACCTTGCCGGAAGTGATCCTTGGCCTCGCCCTTCTTCTGGCCTTCGTCTCGATCGACGCCTGGCTCGGCGGGCCGGGGCGCGGCGCCTGGACCATTGTCGTCGCGCACGCGACGCTCGGCATGGCCTATGTCACGCTGGTGGTGCGGGCGCGGCTTGCCGGTTTCGACCGGTCGCTTGAAGAGGCGGCGCTCGACCTCGGCGCGACCCCGGCAGGCGTCTTCCTGCATGTGACCCTGCCGCTGATCCTGCCGGCGCTCGGCGGCGGCTGGCTGATCGCCTTCATGCTGTCGCTCGACGATGTCGTGCTGGCGAGCTTCGTCGCCGGCCCGGGCGCGACGACCCTGCCGATGGTTGTGTTCTCGAGCGCACGCCTCGGCCTCAACCCGCAGATCAACGCGCTGGCGACGATCATGGTCGGGATCGGCGCGCTCGCCGTGCTGATTGCCGTCTGGCTCCTCGGCCGGCAGGAGCGGCAACGATGAGCGTTCCGACGATCGAGGATCAAGGCGGCGTCGTCCGCTTCGTCGAGGCCGATGACGGCGCGCGCCTGCGTACCGCGTCCTTCCCGTCGAGGGGCGCGGGCGAAGGCCAGCTGCTCTTCCTCACCGGCTTCAGCGAGTTCATCGAGAAGCATCTTGAGACTATTGCAGACTTTCAGAAGCGTGGCTTCGCGGTTTGGACCATGGACTGGCGCGGTCAGGGCCTTTCCGACCGCGCCCTCGACAACCGCGACAAGGGGCATGTCGTCGACTTCAAGCATTTCCTGGACGATCTTGACATCGTGCTGGCGGAAACCGTGCCGCACCGGCCGCTCACGCTGGTCGGGCATTCGATGGGTGGGCATCTGGCGTTGCGCCTGGCGCATGACCGGCCGGCGCGGGTCGCGCGCGCCGTGCTGATCGCACCGATGATCGAACTGGTGCTGCCCCCCTTCACGCACGGCTTTGCGCATCTCGCTGCGATTGGGCTCTCGATGTTGGGCCTCGACGACCACTACATTCCGGGCGCGCGGGACTACGGGCCCTGGCGCGAGGTCTTCGAGGGCAACAACCTGACCTCTGATCGTCGCCGCTTTATGGTGGCCGTCGAGCAGGTGCGGGCGAACCGCGCACTCGGGATCAGCGGGCCGACCTATGGCTGGCTCCGCAGCGCCTTCCGCTCGATGGCCGAAATCCGGTCCTACGGCTATGCCGAAGGCATAAATGCGCCGACCCTCATCGTCGGCGCCGGCCGCGATTCGCTGGTCGATACCGAGGCGGCGCGGGCCCTGGTTCACCGGCTGCCATATGGGCGTTTCGCCATGATCGAGGAGGCGCTGCACGAGATCCTGCATGAGCGCGACGATCTAAGGAATCGCTTCTGGCAGCGTTTCGATGCATTCGTCGCGGAGACGGGAGAGGACGATGGGAACGAGGCTCAAGGATAAGGTCGCGGTCGTCACCGGCGCCGGCTCGATCGGCCCCGGCTGGGGCAACGGCAAGGCGGTTTCGGTGCTGTTCGCGCGTGAAGGCGCGAAGGTCGTCTGCCTCGACGTCAACAAGGACGCCGCCGACGAGACGGCCGGCATCATCGCCGCCGAAGGCGGCGAGGCGGTCGCGCTTAAGTGCGATGTGTCCGCGGCCGCCGAGGTCGACCGTGCGGTCGCCGAGGCCGTGAGGTGCTTCGGCCGCGTCGACATCCTCCACAACAATGTCGGCATCGCCCGGCTTACGGCGATCGAGGAGATCACCGAGGAGGAATGGGATCGCGTACTGTCGATCAACCTCAAGAGCCTGATGCTCACCTGCCGGCGCGTGCTGCCGCTGATGGCGGCGCAGGGGAAGGGGGCGATCGTCAACATCTCCTCGATCGCCGGCATCCGCGATTCCGGCGTGCCTTACATCACCTATTCGACGACCAAGGGCGCGATCCTCGCCTTCACCCGCACCATCGCGCTGCAATACGCGAAGAAGGGCATCCGAGCGAACTGCGTGCTGCCCGGCCTGATGAACACGCCGCTGATTCATGCCGGGCTGCAATCGGCCTACTCCAAAGCCGCCGACTCCGCCGAGATGGTCAAGCGCCGCGACGCGCAGTGCCCGATGGGCCATATGGGCGACGCCTGGGACGTCGCCTACGCCGCGCTGTACCTGGCTTCCGACGAGGCGAAGTATGTGACCGCGGCGGAGCTGGTGGTGGACGGGGGAATTACGGCGAAGTTCGCGTGATGGCTTCGTTGTGCCGCCCGATCGGTTGCTTGTGTCCGCGCTCACGGAGGAAGTCTCGCTAGGTACGGGGCGCCGAACGAGGTGGATGTGGTCGGACGAAGTCGGGCGAGATAAGAGAACGACAAGCGCCGAGCTCAAATTCATGAAGAAGTGCAGTGAGCAATCGGTGCGGTCTTCCGAAATCTTCTCCACCAGCGGAGCCCAACCCCTCATTGGCAGGGCCCCAGGACCGTCGCGCTGCGCAGAGCAGTTGCGGGCGGCGACGCGGCCTGTCAGTCCGGCGGTATCTCCACCCGTTCACGCGCCAAGTCGGGCTCACCCGAGCATTGAAGAATGACATCGCGGCAACGATCGCGCAGACGCACGGCTTCGCCGAAATCAGTCCCTGTAGCATGCAAGGCGTCGCCGACATGAACCAAGATTCGTCCGTGCCGCGGCATCCACTGGTTGCTGCGCAACACCATGCGCGTGCCTTTGATGGTTACCGGCGACACCGGAATTCCCGCCGCAGCGGCCACCAGGAAGGCGCCTAGGCGAAACGGAAGCAGCCCAGGCATGCGCGAGAACGTACCCTCCGGCAGAGTGACGAGACGAGCTCCCTTGCGCGCCGCCTGCAGGATGGATTCTGTATCCTCAACGCCGCCCCTCGGGTCGACGCGGCGAACGAAAATCGTGCCGAGCCGCTTCAGGAAGATGCCTGCGATCGATTGACGTTGCAGATCGTGCTTTGCGACGAATGAGAGGTCGCCGCTGATCGCAGCGCAGAGGACGAGGCCGTCAAGATAGCTGGCGTGATTGGCGACGATCATGATGGCGCCGTGCGGCAGCGATGCTACGCCGTGGACTTCAAGCGGAATCCCCACGAGCCTCAGGAATGCACGCCCAGCGGCGCCGACCAGCTTGTGCCGCCAGCTTGGCCTCGGCAGCAGAACGACGAGCGGCCAGACAAGAAGGCCGAGGAAGAGGAGCGTCGCCCACCAATGTCCGGCATAGGCGAGGTCCGCCGCGCGTCGCACAGTGCGGCGGACGCGATGCAGCACAGCTTCAAGCGCCAGGCGGGTCAGTTGCAGCCAGAGCGCACGGCTACCCTCGACGACGCCGCCGCCCTCGTAGAGTGTTCGAGCGGCCGAGCGGCGGATCTTGCCGCTCGAGGTCTTCGGCACGACGCGCGGAGGCACAAGCACGATCTCTTCGGGAGGTGTTTCGATCAGCGCAAGCGACGACTCGGAAATCGCCGCTTTCAACTTCTCTCTCTCTCGATCCGACGTGACGCGCGTCTCCGCCATGACCACGAGCCGTTCGGTGCCGGTGCGGGTGTCGCGGCTCGCGAAGGCCGCGACGCAGCCCTTGCGAATCCCTTCGATCTTGCCAATCGCCTCTTCGACCTCATGGGGATAGATGTTGCGGCCTGCCCGGATGATCATGTCCTTAATGCGTCCGGTCAGGTAGACGTCGCCATCGGCTATGTAGGCGAGATCGCCGCTGTCGAGCCAATCGCCATCGAAGAGGTTCTGCGTTTTCTCCGCATTGCGGAAATAGCCCTTTGTCGCCGATGGCCCCTTGAACTCCAGCCGTCCTTGTCGGCGATCCGGAAGTTCTCTTCCGGTCTCGTCAACGATCCGAATCTGGTGCCCTGGCAAGGGACGACCGCAGGCGACGAACTCCAGAGCGGTTGAGTCGTCTTGCGCGGCGGGAATGGCGTTGCCATCCCGTGCGAGGGCCGTTCGGTGGACGCGGTCGACCAACGGCGCCCGACCGACTGGCGGAAATGCGAGGCCGACCGAGGACTCGGCAAGTCCGTAAACCGGCGCCATTGCCTCGGGATGGAAGCCGTAGGCCTGAAACCGCTCGGTGAAGCGCCTAATCGTGCCGGGACTCACGGGCTCGGCCCCGTTGACAATCATGCGCAGGGAACTGAGGTCGAGGCCTCTGATGTCCTCATCCCGTATGTTCTTAAGGCACAGCTCGAACGCGAAATTCGGAGCCGCCGATAGCGTCGCCCGGTGGCGATGAATGCTCCAGAGCCAGCGCGCGGGATGGGCGAGGAAAGCGAGCGGCGGCATTATGACGACTGGCGCCCCATAGTAGAGGCTACCCAGCCAGGCGCCGATCAAGCCCATGTCATGATAGAGCGGCAGCCAACTTGCAAACACATCGCGCGAGCTCGCCTGCATCACCTCACCCATGGCACGGATATTCGAAAGAAGATTGGCATGCACCAACACGACGCCTTTCGGATCGCCGGTGCTGCCGGAGGTATACTGGATCAGCGCTGTCGTCTCTGGCGCCGCGGGCATGGGTTCGACGAGCCCAGAGGACCGCTTCAACTCCGCTATCGTGGTCACCGCTCGCAGATCCTCGGCCAAGCCCATCAGGAGCGTGCCCAAAGGCCGAATCTCGCCATCGGTGATGAGCAGAGTCGCTTGCGCGTTGCGTAGAATGCCGGCTTGACGCCTCAGGTGATCTTCTATCTGCGCGCGACGAAACGGCGGATAGATCGGAACCGGAGTCGCTCCGGACATCAGTATGGCGAAGAAGGCAATGAAGAAGTCATTGCCTGTCGGCAGCATGATGGCGACGCGATCATCACGCTGAACGCCACGATCCAGCAGTCCGGCGGCCACCTCGCGAGCGGCATGGTCGAGACCGCCATACGTGATGGTCTGCTCCGCCTCATCGCTAGGCTCGAGGTAGATGTGCGGTCGCGAGGCGTGCGCGGCGACGTGCGTGGCCAATACCTCGAGGAGGGTGCCGGCCTTCACCGGCTCATCGGTTTCGGGCAGCTCCAGGGAAGCTGGCTCGATGCGGGGACCGAGGGGTGACTTGGCCGGTCCAGCCTTAAGTACCGCATTGAGAAGGTCGCCGGGCGTTTCGGCATCGCCGATGAGCTGCTCCGGCAGGCGGACGTTGAATGCGTGATCGAGCCGATGCAAGAGCTCGGCGCGGCCTAAGCTGTCCAACCCCAAATCGCGATCGAAGTCGCTGTCCAGCCGGACGTCAAGCCTCGGGCCTCGGCGCGGGTGTAACTCCTTTGCGAGCTCGCGTACGACAGCCAGTAGGTGCGCCTCGGTAACCCTCCGATCGACAGTCTCAGCAGCTTCCCCTGATGAGTTTTGGCTCGCGTCAGTCGATAGCCGCTTAGGATCCAACTGATTTCGCACCTTATGAACGGTCCCATACGACTACAGCCTGCCATGATAGCAAGGTCAATAGCTGCGCGGCTGCGCTGCAGCTGGAGTCCGGCGAGGCGAAGTCTGTGATTGAGGCGGAGCTGGTGGCGAACGGGGGATCACCGCCAAGCTCAACGGAGCAAGGCAGCCGCGGTTGCAACCTTCTCGCCCCGGCAGTATTGCCCTCGCGAGCGGATCTTTTGGGGGAATGAAGTGCGGAGTGAGCTCATCTGTCTTGTATCGCTCCTCGCGATGGCGTTGCCGATCGGTACTGCCGCAGCTCAGTATCGAGGACCGGTCCACAGCGCCGAGGACGTCGCCAGGTTCCGGCAGTATCGCGGGCCGGGCGGGACCGAGGCGGCGAACGCCTGGCGCGACTCCTTCCTCGGCAATCGCTTCAACCGCGCGGTAGCGATGACCGAGAAAGGCCATCGCGGCACGTCATGGGGCTATGGCACCGAGCAAGGAGCAGTCGACGCGGCAATGCGCGTCTGCTCCGATCGCGTGAAGCAGACGAATGCCAGCGACGCCTGCAAGCTCTATGCGGTGAACAACCGGATCGTCTGGCCGGGTCAGGAGTTCGAGCTTCCGGCGCTCGGGATCGGCTTCGGCGCCTTCACCTTCCGCAACCAGTATTTCTTTCAGGGACCGGATCGGGCGAAGGGCGTCATGGTCTGGCAGCACGGCTATGGGGGCCGCTGCAACCAGTCGAGCGCGTCCTCGGCCTGGTCGATCGTCGCGCGGTTCAACCTCGCTGGCTGGGATGTCGTCCATTTCGATCGCGATGCCTGCTATGATGGCGATCTTGCCTGGGTTCAATCGCGGCTAGTCGCGTCCGTGCCGAAGCTGCGTGAGGCGGGATACAAGAAGATCGTGCTCGCCGGTCAGTCACGCGGCGCTTGGCAGTCTTACGAGTTCATGGCCAAAGGCCAGTTCGCAGACTTGGTCGATGGCGTGCTCGGGATCTCTGCGGCGCGGCATGGCGAAAGCACCCAGCAGGCGAATCTGCGGGCACCGGACGACTGGCGCATCGTGATGAAGGGCATAAGGCCGGGCACCTTCGTCATCGCCAACGTCTTCTTCGGTTGGGACGACTACGTGCCGCAGGCCGAGCAGCAATCCGCCTTCGCGCGCGAGGAGCTCTCGGCGAAAGGGATCAAGAACGTCATCATCTACGAGGCTGGAGAGGACGTGGTTCCGCTCAGCGGCGGGAGACGGAACGGCCACGGCGCCGCAAGCAGCACGATCTTTACTAACCGCTATAGCACCTGCTTGATCCGATTCATCGAGACCGGCGAGAAGGTAGACGCCTGCTCGAAATAGCGCGGCGCTACTTCAGATCAGGGAAGTCCTCTTCCCAGAATTCGGCGGCGCCGCGCGCTCCGGCCTTGCGTTGCTCCGCTTCGTTCCGGCGCAGCTCGACGCGGCGGATCTTGCCGGAGATAGTCTTGGGCAGGTCGGAGAACTCGATCCGCCGCACGCGCTTGAAGGGCGAGAGATGCGCGCGCGCGTGGCGGAAGAGCGCGAGCGCGGTGTCGCGATCCGGCTTGTACCCGGCGGCCAGGACGATGAACGCCTTGGGCACGGCGAGGCGGAGCGAATCGGGCGAGGGCACGACCGCCGCCTCGACCACCGCGGCATGCTCGATCATCGCGCTTTCCAGTTCGAACGGGCTGATGCGGTAGTCGGACGCTTTGAACACGTCGTCGGCGCGGCCGACATAGGTGAGATATCCGTCGGCGTCGCGGTTCGCGACATCGCCGGTGCGATAGACCTGGCCCTCGAGCGGCGTGATGCGTCCGTCGTCGTCCTGATAGCCCTGCATCAGCCCGAGCGGGCGGTTCGCCAGCGGCAGGCAGATCTCGGCCTCTGTCTGCTCATGGCCGTCGGGGTCGACGAGACGCACGGCGTATCCCGGCAGCGGTCGCCCCATCGATCCGGCCTTCACCTTCTGTCCTGGGCTGTTGCCGACCTGGGCGGAAGTCTCGGTCTGGCCGTAGCCGTCGCGGATGGTCAGGCCCCAGGCCGCGCGCACGCGCTCGATCACCTCGGGGTTCAGCGGCTCGCCGGCGCCGATAACCTCGGTCAACTTCACCTTCCAGGATGCGAGATCCTCTTGGATCAATATGCGCCAGACCGTCGGCGGCGCGCAGAAGGTGGTCACGCCGCAGCGCACGAGCGTGTCGAGCAGAGGCTTGGCCGAGAAGCGCTGCTGGTTGAACAGGAAGACGGTGGCGCCGGCATTCCACGGCGCGAAGATGCAGCTCCAGGCATGCTTGGCCCAGCCGGGCGAGGAGATGTTCAGATGGACATCGCCCGGCCTCAGGCCCAGCCAGTACATGGTCGAGAGATGCCCGACCGGATAGCTCTGATGGCTGTGCAGCACCAGCTTCGGCTTGCTGGTGGTGCCGGAGGTGAAATAGAGCAGCAGCGGGTCGGTGGCCTTAGTTTCGCCATCCGGCGTGAAGCTTGCCGCGGCGGCATCGGCGGCGGCATAGCTGTGCCAGCCCGGCTTCTCGCCGCCGACCAGAATACGCGTATAGTCGCCGGGAACATCGTCGAAGGTCGCGGCGTTGGCGGTGCCGGCGACAACATGACGGACGCGGCCGCGCTCGAAACGGTCCTTGAGGTCCTCGCGCGTCAGCAGCGTCGTCGCCGGCACGATCACGGCACCCAGCTTCATCGCCGCCAGCATGCACTCCCAGAGCGGCGCGACATTGCCCAGCATCAGCAGGATGCGATCGCCGCGGCGGACCCCGATCGAACGGAAGTGATTGGCGACCCGGTTCGATCGGGCCGCCATCTCGGCGAAGGATAGCTTGGTCTCCTCTCCGGACTCGTTCACCAGCCACAGCGCCGGGCGGTCGTTGCCCTTGGCCATGGCGTCGAAATAGTCGAGCGCCCAGTTGAAGCGGTCGAGCGTCGGCCAGCGGAAGTCGCGATAGGCGGTCTCGTAGTCCTCGCGCGTGCGGAAGAGGAGGCCGCGCGCGGCAAGGAAGGCATCTAGCGACATAGCAGGCTCCCCCCGGGGAAGTCCGGTGTATGCTGCCTGAATGAAGGCGGATGTCTACTCAATCTGGCTGATGCCGGAGCTGGCCTGGGAGCGCGAGTTCACGGCAATCGTCGACGATCTCGCGGAACGATTCTCGACGCCGCGCTTCACCCCGCACCTGACGATCATCGGCGGACGTCCTTTCGACAGCGCCGATCTTGCGCGCCGCGTGGCGCCGGTCGCCGCCGGCATGGCGGCGATCGAGGCGCCGGTCCTCGGCATCGCCATCGGCGACTCCTTCTTCCGATCTTTCTACGCGTTGTTCCCGGCGGAGGGCCCGCTGCGCGAGCTCAAGCGCCGGATCGACCTTGCCGTGCTTGGCGCCGAGGTGGACGAGTTCATGCCGCATGTGTCGCTGCTCTACGGCCCGGTCGCGCCGCGTGCCAAGGCTGAGGCCGCGGTGCCGCTCCGCGTGCGGCTCACGGACCGTCGCGTCCGCTTCGAGCGGGTCGAGATCGTGCGCTCGGGCGACGAGGTGCCGATCGAGGAGTGGGAGACGGTCGAGGTCTTCCGGCTCAGTCCGTGAGCCACAGCGCGGCGGCCGGAGAGAGGCTTACCGTCACGGCATTTCCGGGTGCGAAGAGCGGCTCGCCGGATCGAAAGGGAACATCGACGACGAGCCGGGTGCCGCCGACGCGGATGCCGTAGCGAATGGTCGCGCCGAGAAATTCGAGGTCGAGGATCGTGCCGGGAAGGCCCGCCTGTCCGGCCTTCGCCTCGCCGATGGCGGCCGACTGCGGACGGAAGACCAGCTTGGCTCCGTCCGTGACGGCGACGTCCGACGCGACGGGAAAACGGAGGTCGGGACCGATCTCGAACGCACGATCGGCGCCGGTGCCGACCAGCCTGCCCGCCAGGATGTTGGCGGTTCCCAGGAAGCCGGCGACGAACAGGTTTGACGGTCGCTGGTACAGCTCCATCGGGGTTCCCACCTGCAGGACCCGGCCGTCATTGATGACGGCGATGCGATCCGAGATGGTGTTGGCCTCCTCCTGATCGTGGGTCACGAAGATCGCGGTGATGCCGAGTCGCTGCTGCAGCTCGCGCAGCTCGCGGCGGACCTCCGCCCGCATCTTGGCATCCAGATTCGACAGCGGCTCGTCGAGCAGCAGGACTTTCGGTTCGACCGCGATGGTGCGGGCGAGCGCGACTCGCTGCTGCTGGCCGCCGGAGAGTTGCGAGGGGCGTCGCTCGGCAAGGTGGCCGAGCCCGACCAGATCGAGCGCCGCCGCAACGCGGCGATCGATCTCGGCGCGCGGCAAGCGGCGCTCCTCCAGCCCGAAGGCGACGTTCCGGCGGACCGTCAGATGCGGCCATAGCGCATAGGATTGGAAGACCATCCCGACGTCGCGCTTCCACGGCGGAAGGGGAGCGACGTCGCGGCCGTCGATCAGCACCTCGCCGGTGTCGGCGGTGTTGAACCCGGCGATCAGGCGCAACAGGGTCGTCTTGCCGCAACCGGAAGGGCCTAGGAACGCGAACAGCTCGCCTGGCCGGATGTCGAGGCTGACATCCTTCAGCACATGCGTCGCGCCGTAGGAGAGGTTCACGCCGCGGATCTGAACGGCGACCGCCGGCGGCCGTCTCTCTGCGCCGGTCATCGGCCGCCGGCTCCGATGTGGCGGCGCTCGACGATGTAGTGCGAGGCAAGAGTGCAGATCGTGACGAGAAGCACCGCGATGATGCCGAGCGCCGCTCCGGGCCCGCGGCCGTTCGAGGACTGCATGAAGACGTAGAGGCCATAGGCGAGCGGCGCATCCGAGTTCGACTGCACGAGCATCAGCGTTGCCGACAGCTCGACCGCCGCCGTCGAGAAGCTGGTGACGAATCCCGCCAGCAACCCTCCGGTCATCAGCGGCACCACGATGCGGCGCACGGTGCGCGCCTTGGTGGCGCCAAGATTCTCGGCTGCCTCCTCGAGCGCCAAGGAGATCTGCTGGAGCGCGGCCATGCAGGCGCGCAAGGCGTAGGGGAGGCGGCGGACGGCGAGGGCCAGGACGATGACGATCCAGAGCGCCGCGAGCGGCGTTCCGTCGGGGAGCGTGACGCCGTAGAAGGTTCTCAGGTAGCCGATGCCGAGCACCACGCCGGGAACCGCGAGCGCCGCCATCGCCGCCCAGTCGAGCCATTGCCGGCCGACAAGGCGCGTGCGCAGCACAAGATAGGCGATGGCGGTGCCGACGATCACGTCGATCAGCCCGGCGAGGGAGGCGTAGACCAGAGTGTTCTTGATGTAGAGCGAGCTCTCGGCGAAGACGCGGTTGTAATGCGCCAAGGTGTAGGCGTCGGGGAGAGGGCTGAAGGACCAGATCGTCGCGATCGACAGCAGGAACAGCGCGATGTGCGGTGACAGGACCAGGAGCAGGATCGCGATCACAACGGCATGGCCGGCGAGGTTCTCCCACCCCTTGAGCGTACGCCGGCCGAGCCCCCCGCCGCCGCGCTGTATGGTGGCGTAGTCCTTGCCCTTGAGTGCCAGTGTCGAGATCCACATCGCTGCCACCGAAACGACGATCAGTACGACCGAGATCACGTAGCCCATCGGATCGGCGATGCCGATCGAGCTGACCCGGAGATAGGCCTGCGGCGCCAGCATGTCCTTGACGTTGAGCAGCAGCGGTGTCGCCAGGTCGTCGAAGACCTTGACGAAGACCAGCGAGGCGCCGGCGACGAACCCCGGCATGGCGAGCGGGACGACGATACGCCGGATGAGCCGGAAACCGGAGGAACCGAGATTCTGCGCCGCCTCCTCCATCGCTCGGTCGATGTTGCGAAGGCTCGCGGAGAGGTTCACCAGGATGAACGGAAAGTAGTGGAGCGACTGGACGAAGATCACGCCGTTCAGCCCCTCCATGAACGGGATCTTGAAGCCGAAGGCGTCGTCGAGAAGGAGATTGACGGTGCCGTTGCGGCCGAACAGGAGCTGCATGGCCACGGCGCCGACGAAAGGAGGCATGACCAGCGGCACGAATCCGAGCGTCTGGATCAAGACCGCGCCGCGGAAGGTGAAGCGCGTGGTAAGGACCGCCAGCGGCAGGGCCAGGGCCGAGGCCCAGACGACGGACATGGCCGAGACGTAGACCGAATTCCAGAACGAGCGGACGAAGAGGTCGGTTCGCGCGAAGTCGACGAAGTTGACCAGGGTAAACTGCCCCGTCCCCTTCTCGGTGAAGGCGACGAAGACCACCATCGCCGTCGGCAGCGCGAGGAACAGGAAGAGGAAGAGGCCGATGCCGGCGGCCAGCGCGAGCTGTCCGCGGGTTGCGGCCGGGGCGGATCGGGCGGCGAGGGCGACCGTCATGGCAGCCCCGCCGCGTTGAGATGGCGCGGACTCAGCGGACGAGTTTCAGCGCGTCGGCGGCCTTGGTCTTCGCTTGGGCGTAGCGCTCCTTGGCGAAGGCGGCCCATTGCTGCTCGAGTTCCGCCTGCCGCGCGCCTTTCTCCTTGGCGCCGGTGAAGGCTCCCGTGACGTCCTTGGACGAGGCCTGTTGCGCCGTCAGCGGCATCGCCGCGATCAGGTCGCGTGCCTCCTTGGCCAGCGCGCGCGCCTGGGCGTTGTCCTTCCTGGCGAGCGCCGCATCGACATCGTGCAGAATCTTGGTCACATCCTTGAGCGCGGCGAGCTGGAAGGAGATGAGCTGGTCGAACAGCGTGTCGACCACCGCGGTCCTGGACTCGGAGGTGTCGGCGCTGAAGGTGATCATCTTCTGGAAGCGCGCATCCTTGAACGGGTTCGGGTAGTCGGCGGGCGCCTTAACGTAGACGGCGGGATTGATCGGCAGGCGGCGGATGCTGGGCTCGAGCAGCACCTCCTGGCCGGTCGGTGACAGCAGGAACTCGACGAAGGCCTCCGCACCGGCCTTGTTCGGCGCGTTGGCGACGATACCGATATTGGCGGGCACGACGGTCGTCACGCTCGGGTAGACGAACTTGACCGGGAAGCCGGCAGCCTGGGCCGAGAAGGCGAAGAAGTCGATGACGATGCCGACGCCGACCTGTCCGGAATTGACCTGCTCCGGCACGTCGAAGGAGCGGTCGGTTACCTGGCGGAAATTGCCGGCGAGCTCCTTGATCGTACGCCAGCCCTTCTCCCAGCCTTCGCCCTGCAGAATCGTCTCGATCGTCAGATGCGTGGTGCCGGAGCGTGCCGGCGATGCAATCGCCACATGGTCGAAATAGACCGGCTTGGCGAGGTCCTGCCACTCAGCCGGGTCGGGCAGCCTGTTGGCGCGTGCGTAGCGCTCGTTCCACATGATGCCGTAGCCCGAGGCGGCGAAGCCGAAATAGGCGCCGCTCGGATCGTTGATCGGGTAGGAGCCGACCTTGGCGGGGATGCCGGTCGCCTTCGGCTGGAACTTCTGAAGGAGGCCCTTGCCCTTGAGTACCTCGAAGGCATCGGGAGCCGAGGCCCACATCAGATCGATCTGGTTGTTGGCCTTGGTCTCCTCGATGAACTTCACCGCGGCATTGGTATTGCGGTTCTGCACCTCGAGCGTGGCGCCGGGATAGGCCTTCTCGAACGCCCTCTTGAACGGGTCGGTCACGTCCTTGGCGAAGGAGGTGACGACCGTCACCTTGCCGGTCGGCGCCTGCGCGAGCGCGGATGAGGCAGCGAAGAGGCCGGCAATCAGCGCGGCGGCGATGTGTCCGATCACGAACGTCCTCCCATTGGCTGAGGCCTAGATTGGCGTCGCGGCGGGCCGCCGGCAAGCGCAGCCACACCTAATCTGCCGTTTAGGAGATCCAGCCGACCGCGCCGCGCAGGAAGGCGTAACCGAGAGCGGTGAAGGCGGCGCGCTCCTTGTTGTCCTTGCCGTAGCCATGGCCGCCGGCGGCGGGCTCGTAGAACCAAACGTTGCGGTAGCCCATCGTCTTCAGCTTGGCCGTCATCTTGCGCGCATGGCCGGGATGCACCCGGTCGTCGCGCCGCGTGGTCGCGATAAGGATTGGCGGATAGGGCTTGACCGGCTCGGCCGTATGATAGGCCGACATCGGCCCGAGGAACGTCCAGTCTTCGGGCTTGTCAGGGTCGCCGTATTCGGCCATCCAGCTCGCGCCGGCCAGCAGCTTCGAGTAGCGGCGCATATCGATTAGCGGGATCGTGCAGAACAACGCGCCGAAGCGCTCCGGATACCGCGTCAGCATGTTGGAGATCAGAATGCCGCCGTTCGAGCCGCCTTCGGCGGCGATCCGCTCAGGTCGCGTCACGCCGCGGCGGACGAGGTCGGCGGCGATGGCGGCGAAATCATCATGCGAGAGACGCTTGCCTTCGCGCATGCCCGCCTTGTGCCAGGCGGTGCCGAACTCGCCGCCGCCGCGGATATTGGCGGTGACCGAGGTGCCGCCGCGCTCGAGCCAGAGCTTGCCGATCGCCGAGTTGTAGTGCGGCAGCAACGAGATATTGAAGCCGCCGTAGCCGGTCATGTGGACGGGGGCGTCGCCGGTTTCGCCGGCCGGGCCGACCTGTACATAGGGGATGCGCGTGCCGTCGACCGACTCCGCCTCGTGGCGGGACACAACGAGACCGGCAGCATTGAAGGTCTCCGGCGCGCGCTTGAGGATCTCCGGGGCGCCGCCTTGTTTCACGAGAAACAGCGAGGCGGGCCTGGTCGGCGTCTGGATCGCGGCGAGCAGGTCGCCGTTCGACTGGTGCTCCTCGACATCGAACGACCAGACCGAGGCGACGCCGATCTCGGGCATATCGGCGATGCACGTGCGCGACCAGCCGGCGGACGGAGTCAGCACCTCGAAGACCGGACGAAGATTGTCGAGGATCGAGAGCACGAGCGTCTCGCCCGACCAGAAGAAGCCCTGAAGGCTCCGGCGCGGCTCGGGCTCGAACAGCCGCGTGAAGCGGCGGTCGCCGTCGAGGAAGGCGTCGAAGCCGATGCCGAGCAGCGTGTCGGGTGCGTGCGTCTCGCCACCGACGGTCCAGGGCGTGCGCGGCTTGATCACGAACCAGCCGCGATGCCAGCTGACCCAAGCGTCGCTGGGTGTCTCGATCTTCCGCTTCGGGCCGCTGCGATCGCCGATCCACCGCACTGTGTCGAAGAAGCCGGTCTTGTCGGCGAAGACGATCCGCTTGGTCCGGGCGTCGCGGTCGGGGCCTGCCCAGACGGACATGTTCTCGAGTTTGGTCTCGAAGATGACCGGAGCGACAAGCGGATCCGCGCCGCGCGTCCACAGGCGCACCGTGCGGGCGTAACCCGATTTCGTTGCCATGCCTTCGCCGCCATAGGGCGAGGAGAGGAGAACCGTGTCGCGATCGAGCCAGGCAACCGAATGCTTCGACTCCGGCAGGTGGAAGCCGCTTTGGACGAAGTCGCGCGCGCCGAGATCGAACTCGCGGATGACCACGGCGTCGCCGCCGCCGCGCGAGAGGGCGATCAGGGCGCGGTCATGATCGTCGGGAAGCGTGATGCTGCCTTTCCAGATCCAGTCCTCCCCCTCCTTCGCTGCCAGCGAGTCGAGATCGAGCAGGATGTCCCAGTCCGGCTTTTCAGTGCGGAAGCTCGCAAGATCCGTCGTCCGCCAGAGCCCGCGCGGGTTCCTGGCGTCTTTCCAGAGATTGAACAGGCGGTCGCCGCGTCGAGCGGGATAGGGAACGTTGTCCGGCCGGTCGAGGATCGCCGTCAGCGTGTCGCGATCGGCGGCGAAGGTTGCGCTGCCATAGCGCGACATGGTCAGCGCGCTCTCGGCGTCGGCCCAGGCCGTGGCACGCGTGCCGTCGATCTCTTCGAGCCAGACGTAAGGGTCGTCGTCGGGCTGAGCGAGCGTCGGGCGCGCGTCGATGGTCATGCGGGGGCCTCGGTCGGATCGGTCGACAGCAAGGGCACCACGTCAAAACCTGCCGGCAGTTCGCCGCGTGCATGCCGCTCCCACATCCTGGCGTAGGCACTCTCGATATGGCGCGTCGACCGCGCCGTATCGAACAGCGGATTGGCTGTTCGATTGCGCGCAAGCTTTGCCCGGATCGAGGCGAGAGATTCAGGCACCGTCGCCAGACGCAACGTCAGCGCCTCGTAGTCAGCAAGCGTGTCGGTCGCGAGTTCCGGCAGGCCGACGGCATGCAGGAGGCTGGTGGCGACGCGGCCGGCAAAGGTCGTGCCCTTGCAGGTGACGAGCGGCAGCCCGGTCCACAGCGCATCGCAGGCGGTGGTGTGCGCATTGTAAGGAAGCGTATCGAGGAACAGATCGGCGAGGCGGTGGCGGGCGAGATGATCCGCAGGCTTCGCCCTCGGCGCGAACACAAGCCTCGATGGATCGATGCCGGCGGCCTCGGCCTCGCGCTTCAGGTTGCGGATGCCCGTTTCGTTGCCGGCCAGCAGCCAGAGCACGCTGCCCTCGACCTTGGCCAGGAGCCGCATCCAGATCGCGAAGATCTCGGGGGTGATCTTGTAGGTGTTGTTGAAGGAACAGAAAACGAAGCCGGCGTCCGGCAACCCGGCTTCGGTGCGGCTCGGCGTCGCCTCGGCGATCGCACGCTTGTCGTCGTTGACCAGATAGGCCTCGGGCAGGCGGACGACCTTCTCCGCGTAATCCCGCTCGTCGCCGGCGCCGACGAGGATCGGATCGGCGATCACATAATCGATGAAGGGCGCACCCATGGTTCCGGCAAGCCCGATATAGCTCACCTGGATCGGCGCCGGCCGCGCCGCGAGGATCGCGGTGCGGGCGCCTTCGGTGTGCCCGTTGAGGTCGATGAGGATATCGGCCTCGACCTCGCCGATCATCCGGACGACTTCGGCGTCGCTCTTGTCGCCGGCCTCGATGAAGCGGTCGAAGCCGCGCTTGAGGCGCGCGCGCACCTCGCCGGGATCGTCGGGCCCAAGCGCGATCGCGATGGTCTCGAAGCGCTGGCGGTCATGCGCCTCGAACAGGCCGGCGGTGAGGTAGGCGATCGGGTGATCGCGGAAGTCTGAAGACATATAGGCAAGGCGAAGACGGTCATGCGTCGCCGCGCGGGGTGTCGCCGGCAACGCGTCGGGGAACTTGTCGCGCACATAGACTTCGGCGCAGATGCGCTGGTCGACAGCCGAGTCCGAGATCGACAGGAAGGAGAAGGGGAAGTCGGCACGCTTGCCGCTGCGCACGGCGCGGACCAGGCGCTCGGCGACTTCGGCGCTTGCGCGCCAGTCGCAGCAATGGCGCAGGCAGTGGGTGAGCTGGCCGAGGAGGTAGGGCCGCTCGGGGTCGATGCGGAGGCTCGCCTGGAAGTCGGCGGCAGCACGCTCGTACTGGCGCGCATCCATCAGGGCGACGCCACGGTTGCAAAGCGTCTCCGGATCGTTCGGCTCGATGGCGAGCGACTGGTCGTAGCTCCTCAGCGCCTCGCCGTAGCGTTGCAGCTCCTTCAGCACATTGCCGCGATTGGCCAGGGCCTTGGCATCGTTCGCCCGGAAGGAAAGCGCCTTGTCGTAGTCGGCCAGGGCATCGAGCGGGCGCTTGAGCTCGGCAAGGACATTGCCACGGTTATTGAGTGCGTTGACGTGGGCCGGCTGGATCGCCAGCGCCTGGTCGTAGCTCGCCAGCGCCTCGCTGAAACGTTTGAGCTCGCGAAGCGCATTGCCGCGGTTGACCATCGCCGAGATGGCTTTCGGCTGGTGCGCGACTGCCAGGTCGTAGCTCGCGACCGCCTCCCCGAAGCGCTTGAGCGCAAGCAGCGCATTGCCGCGGTTGTAGTGCGCGTCAACATGGTCCGGCTTGATCGCGAGTGCGCGGTCATAGCTGTCGAGCGCGTCCTGCACGCGACCGAGGCCGAGGAGCGCGGTGCCGCGGTCGGTATGGGCGAGGGCCGAGCGGCCATTGATCTTGATCGCGTCCGCGATCAGGCGCTCAGCTTCCGCGTAGCGCCCGCGGCGGCCGGCGACGATGCCGGCAAGATGCAGCGCCTCGAAATGCCCGCGCTTGATCTTGAGGATGGCGGCGCAACAGCGCTCGGCCTCGTTCAGATCCCCTCGTTGATAGGCGGCGGAGGCCTGCTTCAGGATCTGAGCGAAATCCAACTCTTTGCGCGCCATCCGCAGCCAGCCTCGATGCCTTTTCCTGCCGGCGCGGAGTGTGACAGGAAAGGCCGATGGGGCGAAGCCCGGCTTCGCCCCACGGGAGGAAGGCGACGGCGCTACGCCGGAGCCGCGAGCGGCCGCCTGAGGCCGATGTACTGCAACTCGGCGAAAAGTCCCACGACCAGCGCCTGGCCGATGACGAAGGCATATCCCAACGCCGTTGGCGCCAGCCAGGCCAGAATCCCGAGGCTGGCCAGCGCCCAGGCGGCGTTGCCGAGAATCACCAGCCATACGAGCGTCTCAGGCAGGCGACCGCGCGTGCCCATCCAACCAACGACGGCCGCGTAGGGCAGGCAGAACGTTCCCGCCGCGGCTAGCAGCGCCGTCGGCAAACCGAGCGAGCCCGTCAGAAAATTCGAGCCAAAGACCATCAGCAGGCCACTTCCGGCGCTGGCGACAGCGTCGGCGAGGAGGGCACGGCGAAGGAACAGGGATGGGGTAATGGTCATGAATGGCTCCATCTTTGGGCGCACCATCCGGTGCATGGCCGGAAGATGGCCGCGACGATGTCGCCGGTCGATTACATGGCAGGTAAGGGAAACGGCCGAGATGGTGCGGCCGGGCGCCGCACCATCGTTTCGTTCAATGGGGCGGGGGCCGCGGTCGCGAGAGCTTGAAGACGATCGGTGCGCAGGTAATCACGATCAGGATGCGCGCGATGTGATGGGCGGCGACGAAGGCGGCATCGGAGTGCAAAGCGATCGCAACTAGGCTCATCTCGGCAAGCCCTCCCGGCGAGAAGGCCAGCAGCACATCGTCCTGGCTCAGCTGCGCCAGCGGCGCGAGCGTCAGGCTGAAGGCGACGGTGATCGCCATCAGGACGAGCGTCGCGCCGACCGACATCAGCATCGCATCGCGCACCAGGCGCACCGAGGTTCCGGCGAACCGCGCGCCGATGGCGCAGCCGAGCACGACTTGCGCGACCGCGACCAGCAGCGCCGGCGGCTTGGCTTCGGAGAGGCCGCTCATATGCGCCGCCGCGCTCAGGACCATCGGTCCCAGCATGGCATAGGCAGGAAGCCGGAGCAGGCGCCCGGCGACCACGCCGACGACGCCGCAGACGATCAAGATCCCCGCATCGTCGAGCGAGATCTCGCCGCCGCCGATCGCCGGCAGCATCGAGGCGGGCGGCGTGTAGCCGCCGAAGAAGCGGAAGTAGAACGGGATGACCATCACGACCAGCAGCACGCGGCAGGCATGGGTCAGCGCGATCAGGCGCTCATCGCCGCCCATGGCGCCGCCGACCATCACCATCTCGTTGAGGCCGCCGGGCGAGGAGGCGAAATAAGCAGTCGCGGTGTCGTAGCCGCAAAGGCGCGTGAAATAGACGAAGAGAAGCGCGGTGCCGAGGCCGACATAGGCAAACAGCGCCAGCATGGTCGGCCACCAGGTGGCGACGCGGCCGGGCAGGTCAGGGGTGAAGCTGGCGCCGAGCAGCACGCCGAGGACGACGATCATCAGGGCGCGGAGTTGACGGGGGACCTTGACGTCCCAGCCCAGCATCGAGGCGGCGGTGTTGGCGCACATGGCGCCGATCATCCAGGCGAGCGGCAGCCGGAAATAGGCGAAGATCGCACCGCCGACGATACCGATGCCGAGAGACAGCGCGTAAGCGCGGATCTGCGAAAGCTGGAACGGCGGCGGTGAGGACACCGGGCGCCGCCGGACGCTAGGCGATATAGCGGCCGAGGCGGACCGCGGTCAGGCCTTTCCGCAAGCGGCGCGACGGCATGATCAGGACGCAGCCGTCATAGGGCGTGAGCACCGGCTTGCCGCCGTCGCGCGCGATCTCCGTTCCCTTCCGCTCGAATTCCTCCATGCCGAGATAGGGGCCGGCGAAGCGGAAATCGTCGGAGGCGACCGTCACCGCTTCGGTCACCTGGATGACGCGCTGCTTCTTGGCTGGAGTCTTGAGATATCGGGCGAGGAAGCTCGGCGCGACGACATCGGTATGCTTCAGGAAGCGGAGCGTGCAGTCGATCGCGACATCGGCCGAAGACTTCTCCCAGTGCTGGCCGCATTCGATGAGATAGGCGTTGCGCGGATCGGATTCCTCGCCGAAGAAGCTGTAGTCGCGCATGCGTTTGCCGGCGGCATGGCCGTGGTCGGCGACGACGATCTCGGGTGCGCCGATGCCGAGCGCGAAATCCTGGCCTTTCCTCAGCGGCCCGGCGAGCCCGAGCGGCGGCGTCTTGTGCTGCATCGAATGGATGTCGAGCAGGTAGTCGACGGTGTCGATGAGCGGCCGCAGCTCGCGCGCCCGCGCCAGCTCGACAGACCTGCGCGGACCGTCGAGCACCGGCTCCGCCCAGACGCGGTTGAAGTCTTCGTCGACGAAGCGCGACGCGCTCGGCTTCTGCGGGTCGAAGGCGCGGTAGGCAGCGACATTGGCGAAAGCGAGGGTCAGCCTGCCGCGGACCGGCCGCGCGCCTTCGCGGAACAGGAAGTCGATCGCGATGGCGCCGCAGATCTCGTTGCCGTGGGTGAGCGCGTTGACCATCACATGCGGCCCCGGATGGCCGGAGTCGAAGGTGGTCACATAATCGATGCCGGTATTGCCGCGCTTATAGTGCTCGATCGATGGCGCGGTCAGTTCCACCGGATAGGCTTCGGTGTCCACGGAAGGCGCCCTCATCGCGGCTGGAGAGGATTTTTCCTATCCTAAAGGACGTCCGGTCAGCGGCGGAAGTGCTTGCCCAGAACCAGGCCCTGGCGCTGATAGGAGGAGCCGATGCCCTGGCCGTAAAGCTTATCCGGGCGGGCGATCAGGGGTTCGTAGACGAGGCGCCCGACCACCTGGCCGTCCTCGATCATGAAGGGAACTTCGTGGACCCGGACCTCGAGAACGGCGCGGGTTCCGGCGGCGCCGAGATCGGGATCGCCGAAGCCCGGATCGAAGAACCCCGCATAGTGCACACGAAACTCGCCGACCAGGGTGTCATAGGCCAGCATCTCGGCGGCGTAGCCGGCCGGAATTCGGACTGTCTCCTTCGAGGCGAGGATGTAGAAATCGTGCGGGTCGAGCACGATGCCATGGCCGTTGGCCGGCGCATGGACCTCTTCCCAGTAGTCGCTGGCGGCGTATCCGCGAACCCGGTCGATGTCGATGACGCCGGTGTTGCGTCGGGCGCGGTAGGCGATGACCGATCCCGGACCGTCGCCCTTGACGTCGACGGTGAAGGCAATGCCGCTGCGGACATTTTCCGGCTTGGCGAGAAGCTGGTCCTCGAACATCTCGATCTGCGGATCGGCAACCTCGCCGTCGCGCATGCCGATGCCGATGATGCCGACCTCGCGCTGGAGCTCGCGCAGGGCCTTGTCGCTGAGCGAAGGCGAGCCGCGCTTGACCCGCATCTGCACGAGGCGGCTTCCCTTGCGCACCTTGACGCTGAAGGCGCGCGGGCAGACCTCGACATAGAGCGGGCCGCTGTAGCGCTCGGGGATGCGGTCGAACTCGGTGCCGCGGTCGACGATGACGCGGGCGAAGACGTCGAGGCGGCCGGTCGAGCTCTTGGGGTTGGCCAGGGCTGAGACGCGCTTCTTGAAGGAGACCCCCTCGAGCAGCGGGATGATGTAGACGCAGTCCTTCTCGAGCACCGCTCCCCGTGTGAGGTCGAGCGTGTGCATGGTGACGCGCTCGAGGCGCTCCGCGACCGTGGCGTTCGGGCCGGGAAGGAAGCTGGCGACGACGCGATAGGCCTCGGCGCCGAGGCGAAGGTCGAGGCTCGCCGGCTGGACCTGGCCGGGATCGATCTCCTCGAGCGCGGTGATCTCCTTGGCCTCGATCATGTGCCGGAGGAATTGCGATGGCACGACGCCGGTGGAGCGCTCGCCGAGCGGCTCATCGGTCGGGCGGCGGTTGAGGAGGGCGGGCTCGCGGGACTCAGTCATCGAGGTCGATCGGCTCGTCTTTCCGGTTGACCGTGGCGGCGCACCCTAATAGCCGATAGAAAAGAGGCAAGGGCGCCCGTGAGGGTGCCACGGAACAGGGAGTTGTTTCCATGACCTTAGCTAAACGAACGATTGGCGTCGCGGTGGCCGCGGCGATCGGCTTCGCCGCCGCCGAAGGCCGTGCCCAGGACCTCGCGATCGGGCTCGGCGCCTCCGTCACCTCGCTGGATCCGCATTTCCACGCGCTGGCGCCGAATAACAACATCGCTCAGCACGTCTTCAACTCGCTGATCGAGCAGGACGAGAACCAGAAGCTGATCCAGGGCCTTGCGGTCTCCTGGTCGGCCCGCGGCGACGACAAGTGGATCATCAAGCTGCGCCCCGGCGTCCAGTTCAGCGACGGCTCGGACTTCACCGCCGAGGACGTGATCGCCAGCATCAAGCGTGTCGCCTGGGTACCCAACAGCCCGTCGCCCTTCACGATCTACACCAAGGCGATCAAGGAGGCCGTCATCGTCGATCCGCTCACGATCGAACTCAGGACCGACGGACCCTATCCGCTGATGCCGAACGACCTCAGCAACTTCTTCATCGTCAGCAAGAAGTTCGTCCAGGCGCCGACCGAGGACTTCAACCGCATGACGGCCGCTGTCGGCACCGGCGCCTACAAGTTCGCGGACTATGCCCGTGGCGACCGCATCGTGCTCGAGCGCAATGAGGGTTACTGGGACCAGAAACCCGAGTGGAAGAAGGTCACCTTCCGGCTGATCACCAACCCGGCCGCCCGCGTTGCCGCGCTGCTCGCCGGAGACGTGCAGATGATCGAAGCGGTGCCGACCGCCGATATCGAGAAGCTGAAGCAGAATGCCAATCTCACGCTGGCGCAGGCAGCCTCGAACCGGCTGATCTATCTGCACATGGATCATCAGCGCGACGCGACGCCATTCATCGCCGACAAGCAAGGCAAGGCGCTGGCCAAGAATCCGCTCAAGGATCTCCGCGTCCGCCAGGCGCTGTCGAAGGCGATCAATCGCGACGGCATCGTCGAGCGCGTCATGGAAGGCGTCGGCGTGCCTGCGGGGCAGCTCCTGGCCGAGAGCTTCTTCGGCACCAGCAAGAATCTCAAGCCCGAGAAGTACGATCCGGACGGCGCCAAGAAGCTGCTGGCCGAGGCCGGCTATCCGAACGGCTTCGCCATCACCCTCCACGGTCCGAACGACCGCTACATCAACGACGCGCGCGTCATCCAGACGGTGGCGCAGATGTGGAGCCGCGTCGGCGTCGACGCCAAGGTCGAGGCGCTACCCTGGGCCACCTATGCCGCCAAGGCTACGAACCAGGAGTACTCGATCTTCCTGGTCGGTTGGGGCTCGGGCACGGGCGAAACCTCCTCGACCCTGCGCTCGCTGCTGGCGACCTTCAACAGGGATACCGGCATGGGCCAGGCCAATCGCGGCCGCTACAGCAACCCCGAGCTGGACAAGGTGCTGGGCGAGGCTCTCAAGACGGTCAACAGCGCCAAGCGCGCCGAGCTGCTTGCACAGGCGAGCGAGATCGGAATCCGCGATGTCGGCGTCATCCCGCTGCACTACGAGGTGTCGACCTGGGGGCTCAAGAAGGGCCTCAAATACGTCGCCCGCGCCGATCAGGGCACACTGGCGATGGAAGTGACGACGGCGAAGTAGAACGTCGCTCCGGCCCCCGCCCCTCGACGGAGTGGGGGCCGGTGACTAAAGTCCGCGAACCCGGCCGTCAGTGCCGGGAAGGGGGAACAGGGGCCGTATGACCGTCTTCATGGTTCGACGCCTGATGCAGAGCGTCGTTGTCCTGCTGGTCATGTCGGTGATCGTGTTCCTCGGCGTCTTCGCCATCGGCAATCCCGTGGACATCCTGATCTCGCCCGATGCCGATCAGCTCGAGCGCGAGCGCGCCATCCGGGCGCTCGGCCTCGACCGGCCGCTCTGGGAGCAGTATTTCGTCTTCCTCGCCAATGCGGCGAAAGGCGATCTCGGCCGCTCCTTCGTCTTCAACGAGCCCGCGCTCCGGCTGATCTTCGAGCGCATGCCGGCGACGCTCGAACTCGCCGGGACTGCGGTCGTGCTCTCGCTCGTCGTCGGCATCCCGCTCGGCCTCTATGCCGGGCTCAAGCCGCAGGCGGCGACCTCGAAGGGGATCATGGCCGGATCGATCGTGGGGTTCAGCCTGCCGACCTTCTGGCAGGGGCTGATGTTCATCATGGTCTTCGCCGTGATGCTGGGCTGGCTGCCCTCCACCGGGCGCGGCCAGATCGGCACCTTCCTCGGCATCAGGTCGAGCCTGTTCACGCTGGATGGCCTCGCCCATGTGATCCTGCCCGCTGTCAACCTCGCGCTCGGCAATGCCGCTTTGATCATCCGCCTTACGCGCGCCGGCGTGCGCGAGACGCTGCTGCAGGACTACATCAAGTTCGCCCGCGCCAAGGGGCTCTCGCATCGCCGTGTCGTCGGCGTGCATGTGCTGCGGAACATCCTGATCCCGCTCGTCACCGTCGTCGGTCTCGAGATCGCCGGCCTCATCGCCTTCGCCGTCGTGACGGAGTCGATCTTCGCCTGGCCGGGCATGGGCAAGCTGATCATAGACTCGATCAACCAGCTCGACCGCCCGGTGATGGTTGCCTACCTGATGATGATCGTGCTGCTGTTCATCGTCATCAACCTGATCGTCGATGTCCTCTACTCGGTGATCGATCCGCGCGTGCGCCTTCAGGACGTCAAAGGATGAGCGCGCCGTCCGCGACCGCACCTGGCAAGATCGAGACGCCGTTCCGGCGCCTCGTTTCCGAGTTCGTCGAGGACAGGCTTGCCGTTCTCGGCGCCGTGGTGCTGGCCGTCATTCTGCTGGTCGCTCTTTTCGCGCCGCTGATCTCGCCGCAGAACCCCTACGATCTTTCCAAGCTCGACATCCTCGACAGCCGGTTGCCGCCGGGCTCGAAGAGCATGGACGGCATCACCTTCTGGCTCGGCACCGACGGGCAGGGGCGCGACATGCTGTCGGGCATCTTCTACGGGCTTCGCACCAGCCTCGCGGTCGGCGTCTTCTCCGGCATTCTGGCGATGGTGGTCGGCATGGCGCTCGGCCTCACGGCCGCCTATGCCGGCGGGCGCACCGAGACGTTGATCATGCGGCTGGTCGACCTGCAGCTTAGCTTCCCGACGATCCTGATCGCGCTGATCCTGCTCGCTGTGCTCGGGCAGGGCGTCGGCAAGATCATCCTCGCGCTGGTCATCGTGCAGTGGGCCTACTACGCCCGCACCATCCGCGGCACGGCGCTGGTCGAGCGCCGGCGAGAATATGTCGAGGCGGCGATCTGCCTCGGGCTTTCAAAGCCGCGCATCATCTTCGGGCATATCCTGCCGAACTGCATGCCGCCGATGATCGTGATCGGCACGGTGCAGGTGGCGGGCGCGATCGCGCTCGAAGCGACGCTCTCCTTCCTCGGCATCGGGCTTCCGATCACTGAGCCTTCGCTCGGTCTCCTGATCGCCAACGGCTTCGAGTATCTGCTCTCCGGCAAGTACTGGATCAGCTTCTTTCCGGGCATCGCGCTGCTGATCACGATCATCTCGATCAACCTCGTCGGCGACCAGCTTCGCGACGTGCTCAATCCGAGGCTCAAGCGATGACGGGCTTCGCCGGGCCGACGCTCGAGGTCCGCGACCTCAAGACCCACTTCTTCACGCGCGGCGGCGTGGTGAAAGCGGTCGACGGCGTCTCCTTCGAGATCGGCAAGGGCCGGATACTCGGCCTCGTCGGCGAGTCGGGCTCCGGCAAGTCGATCACCGGCTTCTCGATCCTGGGCCTGGTCGACCCGCCGGGCCGCGTCGTCGAGGGCGAGATCCGCTTCAAGGGCGAGAACCTGGTCGATCAGCCGGAGGAGCGGCTGCGCGCGATCCGCGGCAACCGCATCGCGATGATCTTCCAGGACCCGATGATGACGCTCAATCCGGTCCTTCGCATCGACACGCAGATGATCGAGGCGGTGCAGGCGCACCATTCAGTCAGTGCCGACGACGCGCGCCAGCGCGCCCGCGATGCGCTCGGCCGCGTCGGCATCCCCTCGCCGGACGAAAGGCTCAAGGCCTATCCGCACCAATTCTCCGGCGGCATGCGCCAGCGCGTGGCGATCGCGATCGCGCTCCTCAACAACCCCGAGCTGATCATCGCCGATGAGCCGACGACGGCGCTCGACGTCACCATCCAGGGTCAGATCCTCTACGAGGTGCAGAAGCTCTGCCGCGAGACCGGCACATCGCTGATCTGGATCACGCACGACCTCTCGGTCGTCGCCGGCCTCGCCGACCGGATATGCGTCATGTACGCCGGCAAGCTCGCCGAGTCCGGTCCAGTCGACGACGTCCTCGATCGCCCGCTGCATCCCTACACGAAGGGGCTCCTCGGCAGCGTGCCCAGCCGCAACCGGCGCGGCAGCCCGCTCGCGCAGATCCCGGGCATGACGCCGTCGCTCATGAGCTTGCCGGATGGCTGCGCCTTCGCCGACCGTTGCCCGCGAGCGCAGGGCGATTGCCGCCAAGCGGTGCCGCCGATGGCCGAGATCCTGCCCGGCCGCCTTGCGCGCTGCATCCGACCGCACCTGGAGGACCAAGCGTGAGCGAGGCGCTGATCGAGCTCCGGGGCGTCAGCAAGCGCTTCGTCAAGCCGCTGGATGTCGCGGCGAAGATCGCGAATGCGATCGGTGCCGGCATGCGCGAGGAGGTGGTGCACGCCGTCGATCGCTTCGATCTCGCGATCCGCCCCGGCGAGGTCGTCGGCCTGGTCGGCGAGTCCGGCTGCGGCAAGTCGACAATCGGCCGCATCGCCGCCGGCATCCTGCCGCCAAGCGAGGGCAAGATATTCTATCGCGGCACGGACGTGACCGGCGACAAGCTGCGTGGCGGCAAAGCCCAGCTCGGCACGCAGATGATCTTCCAGGATCCCTTCGCCTCGCTCAACCCGCGGAAGCGGGTCGAGGACATCATCGGCGAGGCGCCGCGCGTGCATGGCCTCGTCGATCGCGTCGAGTTCGGCACCTATGTCGACGCCGTCATGCGCCGGGTCGGGCTCGACCCTGCCTTCCGCCGGCGCTATCCACACCAGTTCTCCGGCGGCCAGCGCCAGCGCATCGGCATCGCCCGCGCGCTTGCGGTCAAGCCCGAGTTCCTGATCTGCGACGAGGCGGTCGCCGCGCTCGATGTCTCGATCCAGGCGCAGGTCCTGAACCTGTTCATGGAGCTGCGCCGCGACCTCAACCCCACCTATCTCTTCATCAGCCACGATCTCGGCGTGGTCGAGCATCTGAGCGACCGTGTCGTCATCATGTACCTCGGACGCATCGTCGAGAGCGGACCGACGACCGAGCTGTTCCGCTCGCCGAACCATCCCTATACCCAGGCGCTGCTGGGCGGCGTGCCGCGGATCGAGTCGCGCAAGCGCGACTTCGCTCCGGTCACGGGCGAGATCCCGTCGCCGCTCAACCCGCCCACAGGCTGTCACTTCCATCCGCGCTGCCCGCATGCGATGGAACGATGCCGGCGCGAGATCCCTGCGCTTAAGGAGATCGCGCCGGGGCGGCATTCCGCCTGCCATCTCAACGACGGCTGAGCCATGCACGTTCCGGGCGTCCTCACCCGACACGATCCGACCGGCGCCGCGGCGCCGGTGCTGCTCGACTCGCCCCACAGCGGTGTCGTCTATCCTGACGACTTCCGGCCGATCGCGCCGATGGAGCTGCTCAGGACCGGAGAGGATGCCTTCGTCCATGAGCTGTTCCGCGATGGCCCGGCCAAGGGCGCGATCCTGATCGAGGCGCACTTCCCGCGCGTCTACATCGACCCCAACCGGGCGGCGACCGACATCGATCCCGATCTCTTATCGGAGGCTTGGCCCGGGCCGTTGAGCCCGACAGAGAAGAGCCGGCTCGGCCTCGGACTGATCAGGCGCCTTGCGGTGCCGGGCGTTCCGGTGCACGGCAAACGCCTCTCGGTTGCCGAGGTGAAAGCGCGCATCGACCGTTTCTATGTGCCGTATCATACGGCGATCGGCGGTGCCTATGACGAGCTGTCCCGGCGCTTCGGCAAGGTCTGGCACATCAACTGCCATTCGATGAAGTCGGTCGGCAACGCCATGTCGACCGATGTCGGCGCCAGGCGTCCGGACATCGTGCTCGGCGATCGCGACGGCAGGACCTGCGATCACGCCTTCATGAAGCTCGTCCATGACGTGCTGGCCGGTCTCGGCTACTCGGTCGCGATCAACGATCCCTACAAAGGGCTCGAGCTGATCATGCGCTATTCCGATCCGGGCGCCGGCCGCCACGCCCTGCAGATCGAGATCAACCGCGGCCTCTATATGGACGAGGCGAAGATTCTTCGGGGGCCCGGTTTCGACAAGCTCCAACGGGATCTCGGCACGCTGCTCGATGCCGTCATCGACTTCGCGCGCAGGCAATGACGCGGCGCGGCTGGGATCATCCGAAGGGCGAGGTCCGGCGCCTCTCCGTCGTCTCGAAGGCGCTCGACGGCAATCCGCTCGGCGATCCGCATGAGCGCTCCGTCGATGTCTACCTGCCGCCCGGCTACAAGCCGTGGACGCGCGTGCCGCTGCTGGTCGACCTCGCCGGCTTCACCGGCTCCGGACTCGGTCACACGAATTGGCGGCCCTTCACCGAGAATGTGCCCGAGCGGCTCGATCGCCTGATCGCGAGCGGCGCCATGGGCCCGGCCGTCGTCGCCTTTCCCGACTGCTATACGCGGCTCGGCGGCAATCAGTACATCAACTCGGCCGGCACGGGCGCCTATGCCGACTTCCTGATCCAGGAGGTGGTGCCGCAGGTGGAATCGACCTTCGGCTGTGGCGGGCAGGGGAGGCGAGGGGTTTTCGGAAAGTCCTCCGGCGGCTATGGCGCGATCGTTCACGGCATGCTGCATGCGGAATTCTGGAGCGCGGTCGCCGCCCATTCCGCCGACATGGCTTTCGAGCTGGTCTATCTCCACGACATGGCGGCGGCGCTGAACGTGCTGGCCAAGCATGGCCGTTCGGTCGAGGCCTTCATTCGGCACTTCGAAGCGCAGAAGAAGCCCTCTGACAAGGAAACCCACGCGTTGATGATCCTGGCGATGGCGGCGACTTACGATCCCGATCCGCGACAGTTCCTGTCGATCCGCCTGCCAGTCGATCTGGAGACCTGCGAGATCATCCCCGAGCGCTGGACGCTGTGGACGAGATGGGACCCGCTGGTGCTCGCCGAGACCCGCACCGCCGAGCTCAAGAAGCTCAAAGGGCTCTTTATCGACTGCGGCAGCGAGGACCAGTACGCGCTTCATTACGGCGCGCGGCGCATGCATCGTCTGCTCGACGCACATCGCGTGCCGCATGTCTATGAGGAGTTTCCGGACAACCACTCCTCGATCGACTACCGGATGGATGTGAGCCTGCCCTATCTTGAGAAGGCGCTACGGGCCTAGGCCCGAGGCGGATAAGGCGCCGTGACATGACCCGAGCGAGAATCTTCTACGTCGCGAAGTCCTTCGGCGTGCCGATGGGCGGGGTCGCCATGATCTTCCGGCATGTCGAGATCCTGGTGAAGCGCGGCTTCGATGCGCATGTCTACCTGCTGCCGGGCGAGGACGACGTCTTCGTCAGGCACACTGTTCCTGTCGTCGATGGGCGAGGAAGGTTGGAGGTCCGGCCGGACGACATCTTCGTCTTGCCCGAACCCTGGCCGGTGCACCTGCCCGAAATCCTGGCGCTCCCGGTGCGCAAGTTCGTCTTCTGCCAGAATCACTACCTGGTATTCAGCGGCCTCGGCGACGCTCCCAGCTATCGCTCGATGGGTATCGAGCGCGTTTTCGCGGTAAGCCGGACGATCGCCGAGTTTCTTGAGCGTGACTGCGGCGCTACCGACGTGCGCGTCGTTCCCTGCGTGATCGACACCGGAGTGTTCCGTCCGCTTGCCAAGCGCCGCCAGATCGCCTTCATGCCGCGCAAGGTGGGGATGGAGCTGGCGGAGTTCATCCGCGGAATCTTTCGTAGCCGCTATCCCGCTTACGCCGGTATCGCGTGGGTTCCAATCGACCGGATGCCGATCGGGGAGGTGGCTGCGCGCCTCGGTGAGGCGCGATGGTTCCTGAGCCTCACCTATTATGAAGGTTTCGGCCTGCCGCCGCTTGAGGCGATGGCCGCGGACGCCATCGTAGCGGGCTTCCATGGCGGCGGCGGCCTCGACTATGCGACGCCCGCGAACGGCTTCTGGTGCCCGACCGGCGATTTCGAGGGATGTGTCGATGCCCTCGCGCGCGCCGTCGAGGCGGGCGACAGCGGACGGGGCGAGGACGTTGTTGCGGCAGGGCGGGCGACCGTCGCCAAGTACGGGGCCGCCGCGCAGGAGTCGGCTTTGGTCGATTTCTGGACCGAGGCGCTGTCGTGACCTGCTGAGGCTATTCGGATATCGGCGAGCGCCCGCTATCCTGCCAGCCTTTCGAAGGCATGCGGTCGGCCCTCGGCCATGGACACCAGAAAGAGATCCGGGTTCCTCAGGTCTTTCCAAGAGTCAAAGCCGAAGGACGCATCGGCGTGGCGAAGAATCGACGACAGCAGATTGCCATGCGTCGCGACCGCAGGCAGGCGGTGGCCCCCGGCCGCGATGTCGGCGAGCGCCGCGAGCCCGCGGCGTTGAGCCTCGCGCAGGGACTCGCCGCCGGGAACCGCGTGATCGAGGTCGTCGAACGACTTTCGGATCAGATCGAGCCAGTCCTCGTGTGGCGAAGGCGACAGGCGGCGCTCGGCCAGGCGGTCGTCGAGCGCGAGGGGCAGGCCGTTCCGGTCGGCGAAGGGGGAAAGCGTCTGCCGAGCGCGGGTGAACGGGCTGGAATAGGCGGCGTCGGCGCCGAGCATGGCCAGGCGGTCGGCCAAGCCGAGCGCCGCGCGAACCCCGTCGGGCGTCAGCGGCGCATCCGGTGCCTGACCGGAGGACTGGCAGTGCCGGATGAGAAGGATCCGGCTCATTGCGCCCTCATGCAGGGTCGCTCGCCTTCGGCCAGTAAGTGCCGAAGCTCCAGAAGTGGCCTTCGAGATCGAGCGCGCAGTATTCGCGTGAGCCGTAGTCGGTGTCGTTGAGTGCGCGCACGACCCTGGCGCCCGCCGCCTTCGCTTGTGCGTGATGCGTGTCGGGATCGGTGACCGCGACATAGATGGATTGCGGGCCGACTCCCGCCTGCTTGATGAAATCGTCCTGCGTCGCGCCCAGCATGATCATGCCGGCGCCATAGAACATCTGCGTATGGAAGATGCTGCCATCAGGTGCCTCGTGAACGGCGTGCCGTTTGAAGCCGAATGCCCTTTCGAGCCAGTCGATCGCGGCATGCGCATCCTTGTAGCGCAGACAGGGATAAATGTTTGGTGGGTAATTGTCGGCCATCGAATCCTCCAATGTGTGGCGGAGGCAAGCTAGGCGGTGCCGTAAGGAGGGTCTTGGACGGATTTCCCGTCAGGCATCCCGAACCCCGCCGCCCCCGGGCATCCGAGCGTCGAGAAACTCGCGGGGTGTAACGCCGGCGAAGCGGCGGAACTCGCGATTGAAATGCGGCTGATCGTAGTAGCCGCAATCGAGCGCCACTGACGACAGGGATGCACCGTCATTCTCGATGCGCCGGAGCGCGCGATCGAAACGGATCATCTCGGCAACCGTCTTGGGGCCGAAGCCGATCTGGCGATGGAAGAGCGCGATCAGGCGCTTGCGGCTCAGCTCAAGCTCTCGGGCGACGGCACCGATCGAGATCCGGCCGCCAGCCCGGCCAAGCCGCTGCATCGCCGCCATCACGCGGTCGTCGGCGGCTGGGCCACGGCCAATTCGGTCGAGCAGCGTGGCATCGAGTAGCGCGAAGCGTGCATCCCAGGTCGGCGCCTCGTAGAGCCGGGCGATCAGTCGGCCGGCGTCCGCACCGATGACGGCATCGAGCTCTACCACTCGATTGGCGATCGAGCTCATGTCGAGCCCGAGCAGCCGATGGGCGCCGAGCGGGGTGAGGTTGATCTGGAGGCAATACGAGCTCAGTGCCGCCTCGGTGATCGCCGCGCAGTCATGGAGGCCGGCAACGAAGCTGCCGAACGGCTCCATCGTCTGCGTCGGGTTGCCTGGGGAGAGGACGTTGAAGCGCGGTCCGAAGTTGATGATCAAGGGAATGAAGACCTTCGCGACCTCGCGGCGGCGCATGATCGTCGAGGTGCGCTCGGTCCAGCCGTTGTAGGAGCCGTGGACATAACCCCGGAGCCGTCGATCGGGATCGCCCTGGACCAGCTCCCAAGCGCAGCCGGCCGACTCGTGGCGAAGCACCTTCAGATCGGAGAGCATATCCACGCCGGCATTCTCGCCGCTTCCGAGGGATCTCGCCAGGGGGCGCCCGGCGTTCTAGACTTAATCCTATGCGCATCATCGCCGCCCTTGCCGGGCTGCTTCTGACGGCGCCGGCTTTCGCCCAGTCGCCGCAGATCACGATCGCCGAGTCCGAATGCCGGAATCTGACGATCCACACGCCATCCCCGGACGTGAAGTACCGGCCGGGCGTCGATGCCCAGGGCCGGGCGGTCGCGCCGGCCGATCTAGGCAACCGCCAGCGGATCCAGCCGCCGAAGGAGTTCACGATCGACGTGACCCGGCAGCTCGCGAGCCAGAACTCCTCTATCAGCTCGTTCAAGGCCGAAGCGAACATCCTTCAGCTCAGGGTCAAGGACGGCCGCGTCTACTACGGCGATCAGCAGCTCGGCGACCGTGACCAGCGTGCGATTGCGCAAGCCTGCGCTGAAATGATGAAGAAGCGGCAGTAGCTACTGGCCGTCGCGGCCCGAGAGGGCGCCGTCTTAAGGACACACGATCGATGCGGCGCTGGACTCGCGCCGAGTCAGGCGCCGGTAAAGGCCTGGATACCGGTCTGGGCGCGGCCGAGGATCAGCGCATGAATATCGTGGGTGCCTTCGTAGGTGTTGACCGCCTCCAGGTTCATCACATGACGGATGACGTGGAACTCGTCCGAGACGCCGTTGCCGCCGTGCATGTCGCGCGCCTGGCGGGCGATGTCGAGCGCCTTGCCGCAGGAGTTGCGCTTGATCAGCGAGATCAGCTCCGGCGCGGCGCGGCCTTCGTCCTTTAGGTGGCCGACCCGAAGGCAGGATTGGAGGCCGATCGAGATCTCGGTCTGCATGTCGGCGAGCTTCTTCTGAATGAGTTGGTTGGCGGCGAGCGGTCGGCCGAACTGCTTGCGCTCGAGCGTGTAGGTTCGCGCGGCGTGCCAGCAGAACTCGGCAGCGCCGAGCGCGCCCCATGAGATGCCGTAGCGCGCATTATTGAGGCAGCCGAAGGGGCCGCCGAGCCCGGAGATGTTCGGCAGCAGGTTCTCTTCCGGCACCGGCACGTTGTCCATGACGACCTCGCCGGTGATCGAAGCGCGGAGGGCGAACTTGCCCTCGATCTTCGGCGTC
This sequence comes from Alphaproteobacteria bacterium, assembly GCA_016869285.1. Classification (GTDB taxonomy): domain Bacteria; phylum Pseudomonadota; class Alphaproteobacteria; order SHVZ01; family SHVZ01; genus SHVZ01. The sequence continues at coordinate 7,790 of VGEN01000013.1, read as the reverse complement.
GAGAGGCCCTTCATGCCGCGCTCGAGGATGAAGCCGCGGATGATGCCATCCTCGGTCTTCGCCCAAACGACGAAGACGTCGGCGATGGGTGCGTTCGAGATCCACATCTTGCTGCCGGTCAGCAGATAGCCGTCATTCGTGCGCTTCGCGCGTGTCTTCATGCCGCCGGGGTCCGAGCCGTGGTCGGGCTCGGTCAGCCCGAAGCAGCCGACCCATTCGCCGGTTGCCAGCTTCGGCAGGTACTTCTGGCGCTGCGCCTCGGTGCCGTAGGCATGGATCGGATGCATCACGAGGCTCGACTGGACGCTCATGGTCGAGCGATAGCCCGAGTCGACGCGCTCGACCTCGCGGGCGATCAGCCCGTATGAGACGTAGTTGACCCCGGCGCAACCGTAGCCGTCGATGGTCGAGCCCAAGAAGCCGAGCGCGCCCATCTCGTTGAGGATCTCGCGGTCGAACTTCTCGTGGCGGTTCGCTTCGACCACCCGCGGCATCAGCTTGTCCTGGCAATAGTCGCGAGCGGCGTCCCGCACCAGCCGCTCGGCCTCTGTGAGCTGGCCGTCAAGCAGGAATGGGTCGGCCCAGTCGAAGGCGGGCTTGCTCGCGGCGGTCTTGGCGCGGAGCGCGGTCATGGAAGGCTCCTTGTCTTTGGATTGATGTCCTTTATAGGCTGCCGGTGTCGCGGCTCAAAGCCCTTGAGGTTTGCCGATGAGCGGTCGGGAGGTGCTGTTCGAGATGTCCCGGGTCGGCGCCTATGTGAAGGTCGTCGCCGTCGATGCCGAGACCGGGACCGAGATCTCCATCGTCGGCCCGGCGACGGCGCCGCCCGAGGTGCTGAAGCGTCAGGCCGTGAACCGCTTGATGTTCGTCCTCAAGCGCAAGGCCGAAGGAAAAACCTGACCACGGCCGGAGCAGGAAGTGTCGTATGCGCATCGGAAACAAGGCGAGTGCCGGCGGCGGCCGCTGGCTACTTCGCGCTTGCTTACGTTGTTTGTTAAGGGATAGGTTCCGCGGCGCGGAACGGTCGGGGAATACAACCGGCCTCGCACAGCAGGCAGAGGACCGATCGGAGGCGACGGTCCTGGGGGGGGTAGAGGCGTTGGAGTACTTTCTCCAGCAGCTGATCAATGGGGTGACGCTGGGCGCGATCTACGGCCTGATCGCGATCGGCTACACCATGGTCTACGGCATCATCGGCATGATCAACTTCGCCCATGGCGAGGTCTACATGATCGGTGCCTTCATATCGATCATCACCTTCATCGTGCTCGGCCTTATCGGCGTCACCTTCATTCCGCTGGCGCTCATGGTCGTGCTCCTCTCGGCGATGGTGTTCACCGCCGCCTATGGCTGGACGGTCGAGCGTGTGGCGTATGGCCCGCTCCGCGGCTCGTTCCGGCTGGCGCCGCTAATCTCGGCGATCGGCATGTCGCTGTTCCTGCAGAACTATGTGCAGCTTGTGCAGGGCGCCCGGGTCAAGCCCATGCAGCCGGTGATCACCGGCGGGTTCGAGTTCTTCCAGGGCGGGGGCTTCACCGTTCGGCTCAGCTATATCCAGATCATCATCGTGCTCCTGACGACGGCGCTGATGATCGGGTTCACGATGCTGATCCAGCGTACCGCGCTGGGTCGTGCCCAGAGGGCATGCGAGCAGGATATGGGCATGGCGGCGCTCGTCGGCGTCGACGTCAACCGCACGATCTCGCTGACCTTCGTCATGGGCGCCATGCTGGCCGCGGTCGCCGGCATGATGGTGACGCTCTACTACGGCGTGATCGATTTCTTCATCGGCTTCCTCGCCGGCGTGAAGGCCTTTACCGCGGCCGTTCTCGGCGGCATCGGCTCGCTTCCAGGGGCCATGCTGGGTGGGCTCTTGATCGGCCTGATCGAGGCCTTCTGGTCGGCCTATTTCAGCGTCGAGTACAAGGACGTCGCCGTCTTCGTCATCCTCGTGCTCACGCTGATCTTCAAGCCGACCGGACTGCTCGGCAAGCCCGACATCGAGAAGGTCTGATGGACGTCCGCGCCCTTCTCAAGGACGCCGGCCTCGCTGCCTTCGTCACCTTCATGCTGGCGCTGCCGATGATCGGCTTCCAGACCGTCGACGTCTCGGGCGGCGTCGGTATCACCGTTGTCACGCGCTTCGGCGACGTGGCGATCTCGGTCGTCCTGGTCTTCTTCGGCCGGCTGGCGCTCAGCCTTCTTCAGCAGTCGAACTGGCGCCTGCCCCTCCTGGCGCTTTCGGCCGGCATCGCGCTCGGGTTGCCGCTCCTGAAGACGCAGGCACATTATCCGGTCATCACCTGGCTCACGGTGATCGCCTCGGCAGTGATCGCGATCCGCGCGGCGTGGCTCACCTTCGACGTGTCGGGCGTCGTCGGCCGTGACGAAAGCAACCGCATGGGCGATGCCGCGGCCTTCGTCGGCCGCTGGTTCGGCCCCGTCTTCGTCGTTTTCGCGCTCATCTTTCCGTTCCTGCCGACGACCTCGCGCTACGTGCTCGATCTCGGCATCCTCGTCCTCACCTATGTCATGCTCGGCTGGGGCCTAAACGTTGTGGTCGGCCTCGCCGGGCTGCTTGACCTCGGCTATGTCGCTTTCTACGCGGTCGGCGCCTACTCCTACGCGATCATCGCGCGCGACTTCGGACTGACATTCTGGGCCTGTCTCCCACTAGCTGGCCTCTTCGCCGCCTTCTTCGGCGTGATCCTGGGCTTCCCGGTGCTGCGGCTCCGCGGCGACTACCTCGCCATCGTCACGCTCGGCTTCGGCGAGATCATCCGCATCGTCCTGCTCAACTGGACCTCCTTCTCCGGCGGCCCGAACGGAATCAGCGGCGTGCCGCGACCGTCCTTCCTCGGCATGCCGTTCCATCCGAACCCGCCCGAGGGTACGACGTCGTTCCATCAATTCTTCAACATCGACTTCTCGGCCGAGCATCGGATCGTCTTCCTCTACTACCTGATCCTGGTCCTCGCGCTCGTCACCAATTTCTTCACGCTCAGGATCCGCAGGCTGCCGATCGGCCGTGCCTGGGAAGCGCTGCGCGAGGACGAGATCGCCTGCCGCGCGCTCGGTATCAACCCGACCAACACCAAGCTGACCGCCTTCGCCATCGGCGCGATGTTCGCCGGCTTCGCCGGCGCCTTCTTCGCCACCCGCCAGGGCTTCATCAGCCCCGAGAGCTTCAGCTTCATCGAGTCCGCGGTGATCCTCGCCATCGTCGTTCTCGGCGGCATGGGCAGCCAGATCGGCGTCGTGCTTGCCGCTATCCTCCTGATCGGCATTCCTGAGTTCTTCCGCGAGCTCGCGCAGTTCCGCATGCTTGCCTTCGGCGCGGCGATGGTCGGCATCATGATCTGGCGGCCGCGCGGGCTGCTTGCGCATCGCGATCCGTCGATCCGCCTGGCCGACTCAGCCGGAGCGGGCCGGTGACGCGGACGCCGCTCCTCGAGGTCGATCATCTGACAATGCGCTTCGGCGGCCTGATCGCCGTCAACGACATCTCCTTCACCGCCTATGACCGGGAGATCACCGCGATCATCGGCCCGAACGGAGCCGGCAAGACCACGGTCTTCAACTGCCTGACCGGCTTCTACAACGCTCCGGTCGGGCGTCTCCGGCTGACCGGCGCGCGCGGCGAATTCCTGCTCGAGCGCATGGATGGCTTTCGCATCGCACAGAAGGCGGGTGTCGCCCGCACCTTCCAGAACATCCGCCTCTTCCCACGCATGACGGTGCTCGAGAACCTGATCGTCGCCCAACACAACAAGCTGATGGCGGCGTCGGGCTACACGGTCGCCGGCTTGTTCGGTCTCCGCAGCTATCGCGAGGCGGAGCGGGAAGCCATCGATCTCGCACGCTCCTGGCTCGACCGCCTCGGGCTCACGGCGCAGGCCGATTGGGAGGCGGGCAATCTGCCCTATGGCTCGCAACGCCGTCTCGAGATCGCGCGCGCGATGTGCACCAAGCCCGTGCTGCTCTGTCTCGACGAGCCAGCTGCCGGCCTCAACCCACGGGAGTCGGCGGAGCTGCGCGAGCTGCTGACCGAGATCCGCGACCGGCATCGCATCGGCGTGCTCCTGATCGAGCACGACATGAGCGTGGTCATGGGCATCTCCGACCATATCGTCGTGCTCGACTACGGCCGGCTGATCGCCGACGGCACGCCGGCGGAAGTCCGCAGCGACCCGGCGGTGATCCGGGCGTATCTCGGCGAGGAGGAGACCGACCAGATCCCGCCCGAGGTCGCCCGCGACCTTCGCCAGGAGGGCCGGGCCTGATGCTGACGATCCGCGGCGTCTCCACCTCTTATGGCCATATCCAGGCGCTGCACGGCGTCGACATCGAGGTCCGCAAGGGCGAGATCGTGACGCTGATCGGCGCCAACGGCGCCGGCAAGACGACCTTGCTGATGACCATCTGCGGCAATCCGCGTGCGACCGGCGGGCGCATCCTGTTCGAGGATCGCGACATCTCGCAGGCGCCGACCTTCGAGATCGTCCGCATGGGTATCGCCCAGGCGCCGGAAGGACGCCGCATCTTCCCGCGCATGACGGTGCTCGAAAACCTGCAGATGGGAGCGACGGTCGCCGACCCCGCTCATTTCGACGAGGACTGTACGCGCGTCTTCAAGCTGTTCCCGATCCTGGACGAGCGCAAGGCCCAGCGCGCCGGCACGCTCTCGGGCGGCGAGCAGCAGATGCTGTCGATCGGGCGCGCGCTGATGAGCCGCCCCCGCCTGCTGCTCCTCGACGAGCCATCTCTGGGTCTGGCTCCGATGATCGTGAAGCAGATCTTCTCAGTGATCCGCGACATCAACGAGCGCGAGGGCATGACCGTCTTCCTGGTCGAGCAGAACGCCTTCCATGCGCTGAAGCTCGCTCATCGCGGCTATGTGCTCGCCAACGGGCGCGTCGTCCTGCAGGGGACGGGCGCAGAGCTCCTTGCCAACCGCGAGGTGCGAGCCGCCTATCTCGAAGGCGGCCACTGAGGAGGATGGCGTGAACGAGCTGCTCGGCACCACCCTCGGCCTGTTCGCGCTGGTTACCGTCGTGATGTTCGGCGGTGCAGCCTGGAAGACCGGGCAAGCCCTCGCCCAGACATGGCGCCCCTACGGGCATATGATCGCCTACGGCTTGATGCTCGCCGCGGCCGATCGGCTGCTGCTGGTGCTGCTCTTCGGCGGCAAGCTGCTGGCGGTCGTTCCGTTTCTCGTCGCCGCGCTCGTCCTGATCGGGCTCGGCAGCTTCGCCTACCGCCTGACCCGGGCGCGCAAGATGGTTGGCCAGTACCCCTGGATCTACCAGCGAAACGGGCTTCTGGGCTGGCGCGAGAGGTCCGGCGGTGAACATCCCTGACATCTCACCGCGTGCTGGCAACCCCCCGGGGCTTAGGCTAACATTTCCTGCATCACCGGCCGCATTCCGCGGCCGGACGCTTGGTCGGCCTGCCGAGGCAGGCACATTTCAACGACAGGGAGCCGAACTAACATGCGCAAACTGACGTCTACGCTCCTCGCAGCCGTCGCCCTCGCGGCCTTCTCCGCGGTACCGGCGTCGGCGCAGGACCTCGTGGTCGCGACCGCCGGTCCGATCACCGGACAGTACGCGGCCTTCGGCGAGCAGATGAAGCGGGGCGCCGAGATGGCGATCGCCGACATCAACGCCAAGGGCGGCGTGCTCGGCAAGAAGCTGAAGCTCGAAATCGGCGACGATGCCTGCGATCCGAAGCAGGCGGTCGCCGTCGCCAACCAGATGGTCGGCAAGAAGATCGTGTTCATGGCGGGCCATTTCTGCTCGTCGTCCTCGATCCCGGCTTCGGCGATCTACAACGAGAGCGGCATCCTGCAGATGACGCCGGCCTCGACCAACCCGGCACTGACCGAGGAAGCCGCCAACAAGAAGTGGAACAACGTGTTCCGCACCTGCGGCCGCGACGACGCTCAGGGCCTGGTTGCCGGCAAGTTCCTCGCCAGCCAGTACAAGGGCAAGAAGGTCGCGATCATCCACGACAAGTCGGCCTACGGTAAGGGCCTCGCCGACGAGACCAAGAAGGCGATGAATGCCGCCGGTCTCAACGAGGTCATGTACGAAGCCATCGCCCAGGGCGACAAGGACTTCACCGCGCTGGTCTCCAAGATGAAGGCGGCAGGCGTGGATGCCATGTATCTCGGCGGTTACCACACCGAAGCCGGCCTGCTGGTCCGCCAGTCGCGCGAGCAGGGCCTGAACGCGCTGCTGGTCTCGGGCGACGCGCTGGTCACCGACGAGTTCTGGAAGATCACCGGCCCCGCCGGCCAGGGCACGCTGATGACCTTCGCCCCGGATCCGCGCAAGCTCAAGACCGCCGAGGACGTGGTCAAGAAGTTCAAGGCCGCCAACTACGACCCGGAAGGCTACACGCTGTACACCTACGCCGCGTTCCAGGCGTGGGCGGCGGCGGTGGCGAAGGCCGGCTCGACCGACACCGCGAAGGTCTCGGCGGCGCTTAAGGGCATGAGCGTCGACACCGTGCTCGGCAAGCTCGCCTGGGATGCCAAGGGCGACGTCAAAGACGCAGCCTATGTCTGGTACGTCTTTAAGGATGGCAAGTACAACGAGATGTGATCCCCGAACGGGACCTCTCTCCGAGGAAACGGCCCGGCTCTTCGCCGGGCCGTTTTCGTTTCGGCTAGCGCCGCCGACGGCTGCGACCGAGGCCGATCTTCTTCGCAAAATCCGAGCGCTGGGCGGCGTAGTTCGGCGCCACCATCGGATAGTCCGGGGGCAGACCCCACCTCGCCCGGTACTCTTCCGGCGTGAGCCCATAGGCGGTTCGGAGGTGGCGTTTCAGCATCTTCAGCTTCTTGCCGTCCTCGAGGCAGACGATGTGATCCGGCATTACGGAGCGCTTGATCGAGACCGCCGGCCGCGGAGCTTCCCGGGCGGCGAGGCGGCTGTGCCCGTTCAGCCCGGAGAGCGAGGCATAGACGGTGCCGATCACTTGCGGGACGTCGACGGCGCCGAGGCGGTTCTGGCTCAGGTAGGCTGCGACGACATTCGTCGTCATCCGCAGCAACTCGCCATGGGGAACTTTCCTGGATTGCGTACCATCGGTCATAGGTTCGACCCTTGTTTTGGCACTCCCCAAGTTTTCTTTGCATGAGGTAGATGAAGTGTCAAACGCTGGACAGGAAAGGGGGGATGTCCCGCGCTTTGTTGAAGTTTGCGGGACGGGCGTTGCCGATTGACGATGCTATGCTGCTTGCCGGTGTTCCTCAAGCCTGTTTCGGATCGTTTGCTTGGCCTGATGGGCAGCCAGGGCAGCTCTGAGCGTCGGCAGGTGCTTGTGCGCCTTGAGGCGTCGGAATCCCTTGGCGGCTTCCATCATGCCGGCGGCGGTCCAGCGCAGCGCCATATCGGTATTTCGCCACCGCTTCACGTTGCGACAGACGCGGCGCACCGTGCCCATCATGTTCTCGATTGAGTTGGTGCAGGCGAGCGAACGCCTGAGCTGGGCAGGAAGGCCGAGGCGGTTGACGGTCAGCATCTCGTCGAGCCCTTCGCGGATGCTGGCCGCCCCCCCGCGTGCCTGCGGTTCGAGCCTGCGGGCGAGATTGCGCACCAGCCGCTCGGCCTTGTCGGCATCGTCGAGTTCCCAGGCTTGTCGCAGCGTCTTGCGCACCGAGGCATGCAGCGGCTTGGGCAGGCGCTCGATGACGTTGCGGGCCTTGTGAACCTGACAGCGCTGGATCGGCGTATGTCGGCCGAAGGTCGCGCGGATCGCCTTGGTCAGCGCCTTGGCGCCGT
>VGEN01000012.1 GCA_016869285.1 Alphaproteobacteria bacterium | reverse complement strand
GCGATCAGTTCACGAAGGCGATGAAAGAAAAACGCCCCTGTCTTGCGGTTCACTCCGCAGAGACTCGATGCGGTACGCGCCGTCGTTCCTGCTACGAAATGTTCGATCAGGCGATCCTGCTTCGAGACCCCCAATCGGCTCCGTCGTATCCGTCCCATGATAACTCCATAACCGAGTTATCTGGGACAGCCCCTTCGCGCCTGAAGGAGTTCGACATCTCGGTATGCAACTGCGCGCAGCGCTCCCTCGCCCGCCATAGCGGCGAGGGTCGAGATGAACTGGAGGGCTCGTTGGAGTAGCCCTTGGGCGCAACCTAGCAGCGCCTTACGCAAATAGCGTTGGTCCTGGCTCTCGTTGTCTTCGTCGAAGAAGGAAATCGGCGGTGGTGCCGAGAGGTCCTTGCCCCAGGTTGCGTAGCCCGTGACGATGTGTGCGAGCAGAGTTAAGTACCTGGCCTCTGGACTGGGTGGCAAGGCAGCGCCGAGCGCGTGCAGGCGCTCCGCCCAGAAGGTGAAGCGCCGCGTGTTGCCCGATTGTGCTGATGCAAAGGTCACGAATCGGATAGCGATTGGATCGAAAACGCCGGAAGCCAGCACGCGTTCAAACCACGCCGCAGCCTTGTCGTAGTCCCGGCGGAAGAGATGAACTTTCGCGAGATTCCCGAGATCATGTGCGGAAGTTGGTGAAAGCAGGTGCGCGCCGCGAGCAAACCTTAGCGCCTCATTAAAGTCGCCGGCATTGAGGGCATGTGTCGCAAGGTCGGTGATCCGCGCGTATGCAGCGGCGTCTGCCTCAGGCTCGCGGATCGCAACCTCCTCTGGGCCCGCCAGGACGAACGAGATCGGGGTCAAAAGTCTAGTCAGCTTGGCAATCCGTTGACAGCGCGAATCGCCTCGCGTAAAAGCGCATCATTCCGTGGGGATTTGAGCCGACCGGCTTGCGGCCCACGTAAAACAAAACCGCTAAAAGGTCGGGAACGAGTGCGCCCCGACCGAGACCGGCCGGGGTTTTTTGTTGCTCGGAGGACCTGCACATGGTCGACACCGCCCACTCGGCGCTGGATGCCTGGCGCCCCCGCACGCGTCTCGTCCGCGGCGGCCTCAACCGCTCGCAGCACATGGAGACGGCCGAGGCCATGTACATGACCTCCGGCTATGTCTACCGCTCGGCCGAGGAGGCGGAGGCCGCCTTCGCCCAGCCGCGCAACGACCGCTACGTCTATTCGCGCTTCCGCAACCCGACGGTCGCCAGCTTCGAGGAACGGCTTCGCCTGATCGAAGGCGCCGAGGCCTGCCGCGGCACGACGACCGGCATGTCGGCGGTCTTTGCTTCGCTGATGTGCCAGGTGCGCGCGGGCGACCGCGTGGTGGCGGCGCGCGCGCTGTTCGGTTCGTGCCTGTGGATCTGTACCGACTACCTGCCGAAGATGGGGGTCGAGGTCGAGATCGTCGACGGTACCGAGCTGGCACAGTGGCGCCGCGCCCTTTCCAAGCCGACCAAGGCGGTGCTGCTCGAGTCGCCCTCAAACCCGATGCTGGAGATCGTCGACCTTCGCGCCGTCGCCGCGCTCGCGCACGACGCCGGCGCCTGCGTCATCGTCGACAACGTCTTCGCCACCGGCCTGCTGCAGCGCCCGCTCGACATGGGCGCCGATATCATCGTCTATTCGACCACCAAGCATATCGACGGGCAAGGCCGTGCGCTCGGCGGCGCCATTCTCTGCACCGAGAAGTTCCTCGCCGACACGCTCGGGCCTTATCTCAGACATACCGGCCCGACGATGAGCCCGTTCAACGCCTGGCTGATGCTGAAGGGTCTCGAGACCCTCGATCTTCGGCTCCGCGCCCATTGCTCCAGCGCACGCACAGTCGCCAAAGCGCTGTCTCGCCATCCGGCGGTAGAGCGGGTGCTCTATCCGGGCCTCCTGACCCATCCGCAGCACAAGCTGGCAGCGAGCCAGATGAAGGATTTCGGCTCGGTCGTCACCTTCACCATCCGCGGCGGCAAGGAGGGCGCGTTCAAGGCGCTGAACGGCCTTCGGATCATCGACATCTCGAACAATCTCGGCGACTCCAAGAGCCTGATCTGTCATCCGGCGACGACCACGCATCAGCGGCTCTCGCCCGAGGAGAAGAAGCTGGCCGGCATCGAGCCCGGTGTCGTCCGCCTCTCGGTCGGGCTCGAGGATCCGGACGACCTGATCGAGGATCTGACGCGGACGCTCGATAGCGTCTAGCCCCCGGGCCGGGCGGTCTATACTCGGGCGGATGATCGAGGCTTCCGATCCTGCTCGAGTCGCTGCCGTTCGCGAGGCCATGATCGAAGGCGGCGGAATTACTGCCGCGATCCCTCTGCTCCAGGAATGCGCGATCAAGCGCAATGCCGGCGCGCTCGCGACTGTGGTGGAGGCTGCCGCGGGGCTCGGCAAACTCGACCCGGTCATTCGCGAGGCGTTCTATCTCCTGCATCAGGTCTTCTCGGTGCCGGTGGCGCTCGAAGTTATGCGGCGGCTCGAACCGCTGACGCCAGCGACCGAGGCGGTTCAGAACGACCTCGGCTTCCTCCTCAACACTGCCGGCGACCGCGACGGAACCATCCGTGCCTTTGCCGCGGCAGGGCGCCTGCTCGAAGCGCGCGTCGCGGCTCATCCTCTGGCGGCCACCGGGCTTCGAATCATCCACCCGAACTGGCTCATCGGCTCCCTCGGCGAGCTGGCGATGCGGCTCGGCTCGCTGGCCAAGCTGAAGGCGCTGGCGTTGACTCCGCCCTGGCAGGTGGTGCTGCCGGCCCCGCGCGAGAAGATCGTCAACGAGCCCTTCCTCGATCTCTTCGCGCCTTACGTCACGATCGTGAAGGAGGGCGACATGCTGGCGAAGTTCCAGGCGCTGGCGCCGGACCTCGCCCTCGACTCGACGACGATCCCGCTGAGCGACGGACGCTTCCTCTACATGCAGGAGGCCTGGCGCGAGGCCGAGGTTCGTTGGTCCGCGGCCGGTCGCGGCCCGCTGCTGAGCCTCTCCGCCGATCGCATCGCGTCGGGTCGCGCGCAACTCACCCGCATCGGTCTGGCGGAGAGCGATTGGTTCGTCGCCCTCCATGTCCGCGATCCCGGATTCCACGGCGCCGCCGACGGTCGCCGCCGCCAGGACATGGCGATGCGCGACTCGGATCTCCTCTCCTATCTGCCGGCCCTTGAGCGCGTCGTGACGCGGGGCGGGAAGGTCGTCCGCCTGGGATCGCCGGCGGCCGTGCCTCTGCCCGCGATGCCGGGCGTCATCGACTATGCCCATTCCAATGCGCGCTCGCCGGAGCTCGATCTCGTCCTCATTGCTTCGGCACGGATGATGATCGGCACCATGTCGGGCCCGTCGCATGTCGCCTCGTGCCTCGGTACGCCGACCGTGCATGCCAACGCCTTCGCCGGCACGCTGCACGGAATGGCCAACGACATCTGGCTGCCCAAGCTCTATCGCGAGAAGACGAGCGGACGCATCCTGACGCTGGAGGAATCGATCAGCCCGCCGTTCCGCGGCGAGATGCGTGGCAGCGGCTTCGCCGACAACGGCATTGAGCTCGTCGACAACTCGGCCGAGGACATTGCCGCGGCGACCGACGAGATGCTCGATCGCCTCGAAGGCCGCGCCCTCGCGGACGATCCGGCGGTGGCCGGGATCTATCGTCGGGTCGGGACGACCTATCCCGGTCCGATCTCGGCGAGCTTTCTCGCTCGTCATCGATCCGCCTTGCTTCCCTCGCGCTAGCCTCTCGCCCGGCATGCCTGCTATGGGATGAACGGATGAGCGTGCCATCGCCTTTCGCCGGCCCGGGACCGGATGCCGAGTATCGCCGCCTCCTCGCCGAGGGACGATTCTGCATTCAGCGTTGCCGCGGGAGCGGGCGCTACGTCTTCCAGCCGCGCGTGCTCTCTCCGTTCACGGGCGAGCCGACCCTCGACTGGGTAGAGGTGTCGGGCCGCGGCACGGTCTATTCGACCACGGTGATTCGCCGTCGCCCCGAACAGGGCGGCGACTACAATCTCGCGCTGATCGATCTCGACGAAGGCTGCCGGCTGATGAGCCGGGTCGAAGGGCTTCCGCCGGCCGAAATCCGCATCGGCCTCAAGGTCCGGGCGCGCATCGCGCGCGACAGGGAGAACGCGCCGATCCTCGTCTTCGATCCTGCCGAGAGCGCATGAGCGGCATCCGCGGCACCTCGGCCGTCGTCGGTATCGGCCTCTCGACACGTTGGGATGCGCCGGGGCGCAGTGCGTTGGAGCTGCTGGCCGAGGCGGTGCATGCGGCGCTCGCCGATGCCGGGCTGCGCCTGGATCAGGTCGACGGGCTGCTCACCGGCACCGCCGTGCATTTCATGCCGACGCTGAGCGTCGCCGAATATCTCGGCATCCGCCCGCGCTTCCTCGACGGCACGATGATCGGCGGCTCCTCCTTCGTCGAGCATCTGATCCCCGCCGCGCTGGCGCTCGACGCCGGGCTCTGCGAGGTCGCGCTCATCTGCTACGGCTCGAACCAGCGGACCGCCAGCGGCAAGCTGGTCTCGGGCTCGGAGCCGCAGCCTTACGAGGCGCCCTATGGCCCGCGGAACCCGATTACCGGTTACGCGCTGGCTGCGGCGCGACACATGCACCAGTACGGCACGACGCGACGTCAGCTCGCGGAAGTCGCGCTCGCGGCCAGAGAGTGGGCCCGGCTCAACCCCGAGGCCTTTGCGCGCGAGTCGACCACGATCGAAGAGATTCTGGCGGCGCGCATGGTCAACGACCCGCTCAGCGTCCGCGACTGCTGCCTGGTGACCGACGGTGCCGGCGCGGTGGTAATGGTTCGCGCCGATCGCGCCGCCGACTTCCCGAAGCCGCCGAGCTACTTGCTGGGTGCGGCCGCCGCGACCTGGCATCGGCAGATCTCGGCAATGCCGGACCTGACCGTGACCGCAGCCGCCGAGTCCGGCCCACGCGCCTTCGCCATGGCCGAGGTGGTGCCGGCCGACATCAACGTGCTCCAGCTCTACGACGCCTTCACCATCAACACGATCCTGTTCCTCGAGGATCTAGGCTTCTGCCCGAAGGGCGAGGGCGGGCGCTTCGTCGAGGGCGGCACGATCGCACCGGGCGGCAGGCTCGCGGTCAACACGAATGGCGGCGGGCTCTCCTGCTGCCATCCGGGCATGTACGGGCTATTCCCGCTGATCGAGGCCGTTCGCCAGCTCCGCGGCGAGGCCGGCACGCGGCAGATTGCCGAGACCGAGCTGGCGCTCGTTCACGGCAATGGCGGGCAACTCTCGTCCCAGGTGACCGCGATCCTCGGCACCGCGGCGACCCTCTAGGAGATTTGGCATGGCGAAGATGGTCGACGGCAAGGTCGTCGTGGTCACCGGCTCCGGCGGCGGCATCGGCAAGGCGATTGCGCTCCTGATGGCCGCGCATGGTGCCAAGATCGTGGTCAACGACATCGGCGCCGCGCTCGACGGCTCCGGCCATGACGAAGGTCCGGCGGCCGCGACCGTGCGCGAGATCAAGGAGAGGGGCGGCGCCGCCGTCGCCAATACGGACTCGGTCGCCGATCCCAAGGGCGCCGAGCGGCTGATCCAGACCGCGCTCGACGCTTTCGGGCGCGTCGATGCGGTGGTCAACAACGCCGGCATCCTGCGCGACCGCATCTTCCATCGCATGAGCCTGGACGAGTGGCGCGCGGTCATCGACGTGCATCTGAACGGCTCCTTCCATGTCTCCAAGGCGGTGGCCAACCATTTCAAGGAGCAAGGCGCGGGCGCCTTCGTCCATTTCACCTCGACCTCGGGCCTGGTCGGCAATCTCGGCCAGGCGAACTACTCGGCGGCGAAGATGGGCATCGTCGGCCTCTCCAAGTCGATCGCGCTCGACATGGCGCGCTTCGGGGTGCGCTCGAACGCGATCGCGCCATTCGCCTGGTCGCGCATGATCGGCTCCATTCCGGTCGATTCTGAGGAGCGCAAGGCGCGTGTCGCCAAGCTGCAGCAGATGACGCCCGACAAGATTGCGCCGCTGGTCGTCTATCTCTGCTCGGATGCGGCGAAGGACGTCACCGGCCAGATCTTCTCCGTCCGCAACAACGAGATCTTCCTGATGAGCCAACCCCGGCCGATCCGGTCGGTACAGTCGGGCAACGGGTGGACGCCGGAGGCGATCGCCGAGCATGCGATGCCGGCACTCAAGGCCTCTTTCTACGACCTCGACGTCTCTGCCGACGTATTCTCCTGGGACCCCGTGTGACGGTGGTCGATCCGGCGCATCTTCTCGCTTATCCGGTGCCGGAGGTCGCGCAGGATCTGAGCATCCGCGACACGATCCTCTACGCGCTCTCGGTCGGACTCGGCGCAGACCCGGTGGACAAGGATCATCTCCGCTTCGTCTACGAGGACGGGCTCGAGGCGCTGCCGACCATGGCGACGGTCCTGGGCTACTCCGGATTCTGGCTAAAGCGGCCGGATACCGGCGTCGACTGGGTCAAGGTCGTCCATGCCGAGCAGGGCATCCGCATCCATAAACCTATACCGACCGCGGGCCGCTTGGTCGGCCGCACGCGCATCACCGGCCTCGTCGACAAAGGGGTAGACAAGGGGGCGCTGCTCTACTCGGAGCGGCAAGTGACCGATGCGGGCGGAGGCCTCGTCGCCACGCTCGAGCAGACGACCTTCCTCAGGGGCGACGGCGGGTGCGGCGGCACCACCGGCCCGGCCAGGACGCCGTATCCGACGCCCGAGCGCGCCCCCGATCTTGTCGTCGATCTGCCGACGCTGCCATCCCAGGCGCTGATCTACCGGCTGAACGGCGACTACAACCCGCTTCATGCCGATCCAGCCGTCGCGAAGAGCGCGGGCTTTTCGCGGCCGATCCTGCACGGGCTCGCCACTTACGGCATCGTCGGTCATGCGTTGCTGAAAGGCCTTTGCGGCTACCGGCCGGAGCGCCTGACGGCGATGGAGTGCCGTTTCACCGCGCCGGTGTATCCGGGCGAGGCGATCCGCACCGAGATCTGGCGCGGAGGCGGCGTCGCGGCCTTTCGCGCCCGAGTCGTCGAGCGCGATGTCGTCGTGCTCGCGAACGGACGGGCGGAGATCGCATGAAGGAGGCGTCGGCGACGGTCCCGCGCTGGTTGCCCGGCGCGGTTCTTTCCACCTGCTTTCTCTTCGCGCTGGTCGGTCGCGGGACGGCGGAGACGTTCAGCGTGTTCCTGCTGCCGCTGCAGGAAGCCTTCGGCTGGGATCGAGCACAGATCACCGGCATCTATGGCGTCGCGGCGCTGGCGGTCGGCTGCTCTGGGCCTTTCGTCGGCTATCTTTCGGATCGCGTCGGGCCGCGTCGCCTCTATGCGATCGGCGTCACCGCCATGGCGATGGCGTTTCTCGGCTCGGTCTACGCGACCGAACTCTGGCACTTCTATCTGGCGCTCGGCATCTGCGCGGGCTTTGCCTCGACCTGTCTCGGCAATGTTGCGCAGACACCGCTGATCGGCCTCTGGTTTCGCGATCGGGTCGGCACCGTGCTTGGTGCGATCGGCGGTGCCACCGGGCTTGGGACGCTCCTGTTCGCGCCGGCAGCGCAGATTCTGATCGAGACCTATGGCTATCGCACGGCCTTCGGCGCGCTCGCCGGCACGGTGCTGCTGCTGGTGCTGCCGCTCGCGCTCCTGCCCTGGTCGCGGATCGCGGCCGGTCGCGACGGGATCGGGCCCGGCCCCGCCGCGATCGGTTGGACGCTCCGACGTGCCTCACGCGAACCTGTCCTCTGGGCGATGTTCTTTGTCTACTTCCTCACCTCGACCGCGGTCTCGGTGATTCAGCCGCAAATGGTGGCCTACCTGGTCGAGGCCGGTTTCGTGCCGCTGACGGCAGCGACAGCCGTCGGCTTCGCCGGCCTCGCCGCCTCGGTCGGCCAGGTGCTGTTCGGCTGGCTTGCCGACCGCCTCGGGCGGCGTGTGAGCCTTTCCTTGAGCTACCTCTCGACGGCGATCGGACTTGGCATCCTCATGCTCTTGGCGGTGCAGCCGAGCCCGTGGCTTCTGGTGCCCTATGTCCTGACCTTCGGCCTGTCGCTGGGATCGCGCGGGCCCCTGATCGCCTCCTTGGCGCAGCGACTCTATGCCGGCTCGGCGCTCGGGCGCGTGCTGGGATTCCTGCTGATCGGCATGGGCACGGGAAGCGCGTTCGGCTCCTGGCTCGGCGGCGTGCTGCACGACGAGTTCGGCGGCTATCAGGCGAACTTCATCGTCGCCTGGGTCTCGATCGCGGTCGCGCTCGCACCCTGGTGGCTGTCGCGCGATCTACGCCGACTTTGATCCGCCCCTGAGCGCCGCGAGCTCGGCTTCGAGCCGGGCGACGCGCTCCGTCAGCGCTTCCTGCTCGGCCCGAGCCTTCGCCGCCATCTCCTTGACCGCTTCGTGCTCATCGCGCGCAACCAGGTTCATGTCGATCAGCAGGCGCTCAAGCTGCGCCTTGAAGCGCGCCTCGACCTCCTGGCGCATGGCCGCGGCGGCACCGACGGCGTTGGTCGCGAGTTTCGCGAGGTCGTCGAGAAGGCGGTTATCTGTCTGCATGGCGGGTCTCCCAAGCGCCACTATGACGGCGCTCCATTGTCGGTCGCAAGCCCAACGCCTATAAAGCCGCGCATGTTCCTGGTCACCGGCGGCGCCGGTTTCATCGGCTCGAACCTGGTCGCGGCGCTCGAGGCGCGGGGGGCCGAAATCGCTGTCTGCGACCGGCTGGGTCGCGGCGACAAGTGGCGGAATCTCGCGAAACGCGAGCTCGCCGACCTGATTCCGCCCGAGCGCCTGACGGACTGGCTCGACGGCCGCAGACTCGACGGTATCTACCATATGGGCGCGATCTCGACGACGACCGAGACCGATGCCGACCTGATCCTCTCGCAGAACTTCACCGCCTCGCTCGCTCTCTGGGCCTGGTGCACCAAGGCCAAGGTGCCGCTGGTCTACGCCTCCTCGGCAGCGACCTATGGCGACGGCAGCGCCGGCTTCGAGGATGACGAGAAGCCGGCAGCGCTCGCGAAGCTTCGGCCGATGAACGCCTATGGCTGGTCGAAGCATCTCTTCGACCGCCGCGCGATCCGGCTTGCGGCCTCGGGCGAGAAGCCGCCGCGCTGGGTCGGCCTCAAATTCTTCAACGTCTACGGCCCCAACGAGTACCACAAGGGCAGCCAGCTCTCGGTCGCCTGGCAGATCCATCAGCGGGTCAAGGCCGGCGAGCCGGCGCGGCTGTTTAGATCCTACGAGCCGAAACACCCCGACGGTGGCCAGCTCCGCGACTTCGTCTGGGTCGGCGACTGCGTCGATGTCGCGCTCTGGCTCGGCGGCAATGCCGACGGCCTTTTCAATTGCGGCACCGGCGAGGCGCGCAGCTTCGACGATCTCGCCAAGGCCGTCTTCCGTGCCTCGAACCGCGAACCGAAGATCGCCTATGTCGACATGCCGGAGGCGATGCGCGACCGCTATCAGTACTTCACGCGCTCGAATCCGGAGAAGCTGCGCCGCGCCGGCTACACACGCCCCTTCACCTCGCTCGAGGAGGGGGTGCGGCGCTACGTGCAGGACTATCTGATCAAGCCGGACCCTTACCTCTGATGCTCGCCATCGCCTTCCCGATCATCGATCCGGTCGCGATCGCCATCGGTCCCTTCGCGATCCGCTGGTATGCGCTTGCCTACATTGCGGGGCTGTTGCTGGGCTGGCGCTATTGCCGCTACCTGGCGGCGAAGGGCGGTCCCGTATCGCCCGATGCCTTTGACGACTTCCTGACCTGGGCAACGCTCGCCGTCGTCATCGGCGGCCGGCTCGGCTATGTGCTGTTCTACAAGCCGGCATACCACCTCGCCAACCCGCTGGAGATCCTTATGGTCTGGCAGGGGGGCATGTCCTATCACGGGGGCATGATCGGCGTGCTGATCGCGATCTACCTTTATGCGCGCCGCCACCACATGCCGGGCCTCGCGCTCGGCGATCTGGTCGCCGCTGCGACGCCGATCGGTCTCTTCTTCGGACGCCTCGCCAACTTCGTCAACGGCGAGCTTGCCGGGCGACCGAGCGATGTTCCCTGGGCGATGGCGTTCCCTGCCTATGGCCCGGAGCCACGGCATCCGAGCCAGCTCTACGAAGCGGCGCTGGAAGGCATCGTTCTCTTTATCCTGCTGGCCTGGCTTGCGCGGAAGCCGGAGCTTCGCGTCCGGCACGGGCTGATCGGCGGCGTTTTCCTGGCCGGCTACGGTGTTGCGCGCATCGTCTCCGAGGTCTTCCGCGAACCCGACTTTTTCATCGGCTTCCTCTCCTTCGGTACGACCTGGGGCCAGTGGCTGTCCGTGCCGATGGTGATCGCCGGCATCGTCCTTGTCCTGAGGGCGAAGCGCGCGTGACGCTCGAAGAGCGGCTGAAGCGTCGTATCCGCGCCTTCGGGCCGATCACGCTTGCCGACTACATGGTCGCCGCGCTGACCGATCCCGAAGAGGGCTACTACCGCCGCCGCGATCCGCTCGGCGCATCGGGCGACTTCGTCACAGCGCCCGAAGTCTCGCAGATGTTCGGCGAGCTGATCGGCGCCTGGGCGGCGATCTCCTGGCAGCAGATGGGGCAGCCCGATCCGATCCGCCTGGTCGAGCTCGGTCCCGGACGCGGCACGCTGATGGCCGATGCGCTCCGCGCCACCGCGCGCGTCGAGGGTTTCCACCGCGCGCTGAGGCTGCATCTGGTCGAGATCGGCGAGTGCCTGATGGAGCATCAGCGCGCGGCGCTCGGGCAGTGGAATCCGGTATGGCATCTGGACCTCTCCGAGGTGTCGGGAGGGCCCGCGATCGTCATCGCCAATGAGTTCCTCGACACGCTGCCGATCCGCCAGCTCGTTCGCGCCGGCCGCGGCTGGGATGAACGCATGGTCGGCATCGAAGGCGACGAGCTCGCCTATGTCTTCGGACCGACGGCGCTATCAGGCTTGGTGCCGCCGAGCCTCGAAGATTCGCTTCCCGGCACCACGGTCGAGGTCTCGCCTGTGCGTATTGCGGTGGTCGACATGCTGGCCCGGCGGCTCGTGGCCCAAAAAGGCACGTCCCTCCTGATCGACTACGGACCGCCGGAGAGCCGCGCGGGCGGCACCTTCCAGGCGATCCGCGCGCACAAGACCTGGCCGCCGCTGGCCGAGCCCGGCACCGCGGACATCACCTCGCATGTCGACTTCGGCGAGCTCATCCGTGCTGCGCGTCACGCGGGTGCTGCGACCTATGGTCCGATCGGCCAAGGGACGTTCCTCGAGCGGCTTGGAATCCGGCCGCGCGCGGAGCGTCTGTCGGCGCGCGACGCTGGCGTCGCCGCGGCGCTCGGCCGCTTGATCGACCTCGATGAAATGGGCACCTTGTTCCAGGTGATCGTCATCGCCCACCCCGACTTGCCTGCGCCTGCCGGCTTCGAGAGCTGATATGTCCACGCCTCATCTCGTCGCCGCGACGCTCGGCCATCATGACATCGCACACGGCTTCTTCGGCCGTCAGGGCGGCGTTAGCGAAGGGCCTTTCGATTCGTTGAACTGTGCGATCACCACGGGTGATCGTGCGGAAGACATCGCCGAGAATCGCCGCCGCGCGGCCGACGCGCTCGGCATCGTTTCGGGCAACCTGGTCAGCACCTTTCAGGTCCACTCGGCCGAGGTGGTCGAGGTCGATGCGCCCTGGGCATTGGACGCCAGGCCGAAGGCCGATGCGATGGTGACGCGTCAGCCGGGAATCATGCTCGGCATCCTTACCGCCGACTGCGCGCCGGTTCTCTTCGCCGACGCCCAGGCGGGCGTCGTCGGCGCCGCTCATGCGGGCTGGCGCGGCGCCAAGCTCGGCGTCGCCGATGCGACGGTCGCGGCGATGATGAAGCTCGGCGCCGATCCGTCGCGGATCGAGGCGGTGATCGGTCCCTGCATCGCCCAGGCGAGCTACGAGGTCGGCCCGGAGTTCCCGGGGCCTTTCCTCGACGAGGATCCCGGCAATGCGCGCTTCTTCCGCCCGGGCGTGCGCGAGGGCCGGCGGATGTTCGACCTCGCGGGCTATGTCGCGCACCGGCTGTCGCGGCTGGGGCTCCGATCGATCGAGCGCCTCGACCGCGATACCTGCGCTGAGGCCGACCGCTTCTTCAGCTACCGCCGGACCTGCCTCGCCGGCGAGAAGAAGTTCGGCTGCGAGATCTCGGCGATCGCATTGAAAGGTTGACGCGATGGCGCTCCATTTTTCGCGCGAGGAGCTGGCGGAACGGCGCCGCAGGACGATCGCGGCGATGGAGAAGGCCGGTCTCGACGGGATCCTGATGTTCCGTCAGGAGAGCATGTACTACCTGACCGGTTACGACACTTTCGGCTTCGTCTTCTTCCAGTGCCTCTATCTCGGCGTCGACGGCCGCCTGATGCTGCTGACGCGTTCGCCCGATCTCAGGCAGGCGCAGCTCACCTCGGTGATCGAGAACATCCGTATCTGGGTCGATCGCGAGGGCGCCTCGCCGGCGGCCGAGCTGAAGACGATCCTGGGTGAGCTCGGCTGTCGTGGGAAAAGGCTCGGCGTCGAGTGGGAGGCCTATGGGCTAACCGCGCGCAACGGCCGGCGGCTTTCGGATGCGCTCGACGGCTTCTGTCGCCTTGAAGACGCGTCGGAGCTGGTGAGCCGGCTTCGGATCAGGAAGAGCCCGGCTGAGATCGCCTATGTCCGCAAGGCCGCCCAACTCGCCGATGCCGCGCTCGAGGCTGGAATGACGGTGATCCGACCGGGCGCCGATGAGGGCGACATTCTGGCGGCGATGCAGGGCGCGGTGTTCAGGGGCGGCGGCGACTATTCCGGCAACCCCTTCATCATCGGCTCAGGGCCGGGCGCGCTGCTCTGTCGTTACTTCACCGGCCGGCGGAAGCTCGACGCGCAGGACCAGCTCACGCTCGAGTTCGCCGGCGCCTACCGGCTCTACCACTCCTGCCTGATGCGCACCGTCCGCGTCGGCAAGCCGCCGCCGCGAGAGGTCGAGATGCATGCCGCCTGCCGCGAGGCGCTCCAGGCTTGCGAGGAGGCGCTCAAGCCCGGGGAGCCGATCGGCAAGGTCTTCGATGCCCATGCCCGCGTCTTCGATCGCCTCGGGCTCCGCGAGCATCGACTGAACGCCTGCGGCTACAGCCTCGGCGCGTTGTTCCAGCCGAACTGGATGGACTGGCCGATGCTCTATACCGGCAATCCGGTGATCGCCGAGCCCGGCATGGTCTTCTTCATCCACATGATCCTGATGGACTCGGATCACGGGATCGCCATGACGCTGGGCCGCACCAGCCTCGTCGGAGAACGCGGTGCCGAGCCCCTGTCGAAGGCGAGCCTGGAGCCCCTGGTCGTCAGCTAGGGCGCGATGCTTTCGACCCGTTCGACCAGAGGCTCGCCTGGCCCATCCCGCGATGCGGCGGAACGGTTTCGGGCACCGGTCCCCCGACGGGCATGATCCTCCCGAGAATTCCCTTCACGTCGCGGTCTTCGGGGCGCGTCCTGTCGTTCTGCTCGTAGAGCAAGCCGTCATCGCCGAGCGTCTACCGAGCGATGCGCCCGTAATGCCCGACCTGGGCGTCGGACATCTCCTGCATCGAGCGGAAATTGAGGATGAGATCGAGAGGCGCCAGCTCGCGCAGAACCTTCGACGCGAGATAGTTGACGACGAAGACCGCGGCGAAGTCCTCGGGCAAGGTCGTCACCGGGCGCCAGCTCGTCGTCGAGAGGTATCCCTCGGGCGTCGCGAGATATGTCGGGCGATCGGCCCATAGCGCGTTGAGGTAGGCGGCGGCGAAGACGAGCGACTCCGGCAGGTCGATGGCGACCACGCGAACCCTGGCCGGCGCCATGGCGCGGACGAGCTGATAGACGAGGCCGCCGAATCCGGACCCGATGTCGGCGATCGTCGCCTGGCCGCGGCGAGAAGCGGCTTCGGCGAGGTGACGGAGCACGCCGGACCCTTGGAGCCCGTTCAGCTGCTTCTGCAGGCTCCACGAATCATAGCTGGCGATCGTACCGTCGAGGATGGCGCCGGATTCGCCGAATACCAGCGGAAGCTGGACGCGCATCTGCTCCGGCAGCTGCCGTTGGTCGAGCACGAAGTCCACCATCTGCGGGCTGATGCTCGCCAGGCCAAGAAGACGCCGGTCGACGTCCTCAGGTATGCCTTCGGGCGGATTGCCGTGGATCTGATTGGTGAGCGCGTCGAAGCCGGTAAAGGGAGGGCAATAGAGGCGGAGATATTCGAAGCGCCGTTTCGCTGGGTCGAAGAACGGATGCCACTCGGTCGAGTAGGTTTCGCCCCAGCTCTTTGCTCCCAGATCTACCGGGGAGGCGAGCCCTTCGTCCGAGCGTGCCCGCCGTCGCAGCTCGGCGATGCGATCGGCGAGGCGGCCGATCCTGTCTTGGTCTTCCGGAGAGAGCCGGCGATTGCCGGCCGGCGTGACGTGGCCAGCATAGCGGAAGGTCACCCTCTCGCCGAAGAAGTCGACGGTGATGGGCTCGCCGTCGATCCGGGGCGTCTCGGGCAAGTCGAACGCCTCGACTAGGCCGCGTTCTCCTTCGCGAATTTGGCGATGTCTGCGTGGGTAGCGAACCACGCACCCTTCTTCGTTTTCATGTGTTGGATCAGCTCATCCAGCAGCGTCAGGCGCGAGCGATGGCCGATGATGTGCGGGTGCATGGTCAGGATGTACATGCCGCCTTCCTCATAGGCGACGTCGAACTCCTTGGTGAAGATCTCGAGCACGGCCGAGGGCGGCGTATAGGGACGCAGGCCCGTGAAGCGGTGCATGTTGAAATAGACCGCGTCGTCGCGGATCCATTCGGGCGGCAGCTCGACCACGCCCGTCGGCCTGCCGTCCTCGTTCAGCTCGTAGGCATCGTCATCGGCCATCAGCGATGAGTCGTAGAGAAGGCCGAGCTCGCGGATGATCTGCAGCGTGTTGGGGCTGAAGTCCCAGGAGGGCGTGCGGATGCCGACCGGGCGCACGCCGGTCACCTTCTCCAGCGTGTCGCAGGAGCGGAACAGCAGGTCGCGCTCGACCTCGCCCGGCAGCACCGAGTTGAGCTCGTGGATCCAGCCATGGATGCCGACCTCGTGGCCGAGGTCGACCGCGCGCTTCTGCTCGTCCGGGTAGAGCATGGCGACGACCGCCGGCGTGAAGAACGAGGCCGGGACCGAATGCTTTGCGAGCAGCTTCATGATGCGCGGGATGCCGGCGCGGGCGCCGTACTGTCCCATGGACATGCGGCCGAGCGACTTGCCGCCGTCGCGGAGCTCGCCCGATTCGTGGTCGGAGTCGAACGAGATGCCGACGGCGACCCGCGCTCCGTCCTTCCATGCCTTCGGCCTGAGCGCCCGGCCCGGCCGGATCTTGCCGGAGACCGCCCGCCACTTCGCTTCGGGCCATTGCCAGGGCTGCTGGTCGTCATTGTCGGCAGTCTTGGCAACGAGCGGCTTGGCTGCAGTCATTGGAACCTCCATCGATGATATGCGAAGTCTACCCGTGGCGGTGGCTTGGGGCTATGACTGCTCGTGGGCCGGCAGAGAGGCGCCGATGGAAGACTGGACCGAGGGCTATATCGCCGATGTCGACTACAGCCAGGGCTACTACCGCGAGCTGACACCGTCATTCCTCTCCTTCGCGCTCCTGTCGGCGGGCATCCGCCCGCCGAGCCTGACCGGCAAGCTCCGCTATTGCGAGCTCGGCGCCGGCCACGGTTTCGCCTGCAACGTGGTTGCCGCCACGCATCCGGAAGCGGAGGTGTGGACAACCGACTTCAACCCGGCCTTCGCCGCGACCGCCCGGCGCATTGCCGATGCGGCCGGCATCCCCAACATCCGGGTCTTCGATTCCTCCTTCGAGGAGTTTGCCGCGCTCGACCTGCCGCCCTTCGACATGATCGTGCTGCACGGCATCTATTCCTGGGTCATGGCCGAGCATCGCAAGTCGATCGTCGACTTCATCCGCGACCGGCTCGCCTTCGGCGTCGTCGTCTATCTCAGCTACAACTGCCTACCTGGCTGGTCGCCGATCCAGCCGCTGCGCCGCCTGTTGAGCGAGATGGCGCAGCGCGCGACCGGCTCGACGGAAGAGCGGATCGAGAAGGCGCTCGACGAGGCGGACGAGCTGGCGGCGCTGGGCGCGGCATATCTCCAGGCGAACGAGGCGGCGCGCGCGCAACTCGGCAAGATCCGAGGCATGTCGCGCTCCTACATCGCACACGAGTACTTCAACCGGATCTGGACGCCGCTCTACCATCTGGACGTCGCACGCCAGATGCATCAGGCGAAGCTGACCTTCGCCGCCTCGGCCGAGCTTCAGCATCATGTCGAGCGGCTATGCCTGACGCCCGAGCAGGCGGCGAAGATCGCCGGCATCGACGACCCGCCCTTCCGCGAGACCGTCCGCGACCTGATGCTGAACCAGCAGTTCAGGAAGGACATCTTCGTCCGCGGGCCGGAACGCCTGCTCGCGTCCGAGCGGCGCGAGCTGTTGATGAAAACCCGTTTCGCGCTGGTGTGGCCGCGCAACCAGGTCGAGCTCGGCGCTGCCTACACGCAAGGCGTCTACCCGCTCGACAGCGGACCTGCTGCCGAGCTGCTGGATGCGCTCGCGAGCGGCCCTAAGACCCTGGCGGAAATGGCTGCCTCCAACGACCCGGTCGAGTTCGAGCGCAAGGTCGAGGCCATGGTCGTGCTGGTCGGGACTGGCAGAGTCGAGCCCGGATTGCCCGCCGCCGCCGACGCGGAGCGGGCCGATAGGGCACGCCGGTTCAACGACGTCATTCTCGAGCGCGCGCGGCACGGCGACCAGCTTCAGTCCATGGTCTCGCCTGTGCTCGGCGGCGCCATCAAGGTCGAGCGCCTGCACCGCCTGTTCCTGCTCGGCGAGGCGCTGGGGCACAAGGACTTCGCTTCCTTCGCCTATGCGATCATGCGGGAGGAGCTGGAAGCCGAGAAGCGCCAGGGCAAGCAGGCGCGGCCGCCGAGCCCGCTCGGCATCATGATGCTGGCGCAGCGGTTCGACGGCGACATACGGCCGATCCTGGTCCAGCACGGCATTGTCTAGAGTCTAGCGCTTCAGCCAGGCTCCCAGGCGGCGCGCGGCCTCGGCCATCGTCTCGGTCGAGCCGGCGAAAGAGATGCGCAACGTGCGCGAGCCGCGGCTCGGATCGAAGTCGATGCCCGGCGTGATCGCGACGCCGATCTCGGCGAGCACGCGCTTGCAGAAATCGGCGCTGTCGTTGGTGACATGGCCGATATCGACATAGAGATAGAAAGCGCCATCCGGCGGCGCGAAGCGATCGAGCCCGGCTTTGGGTAGAGACTCCAGCAGCACGGCGCGGTTCGCCGCATAGCGCCGGACATTCGCTTCGAGCTCGTCGCGGCAGCCGAACACCGCGACCGCAGCCACCTGCGAGAGCGAAGGCGGCGAGATGAAGAGGTTCTGCGCCAGGCATTCAACCGGCCGGATCAGCTCTTCCGGCAGGACCATCCATCCAAGGCGCCAGCCGGTCATCGAGAAGTATTTCGAGAAGCTGTTGATGACGACGGCGCGCTCGGTCAGCGCAAGCGCGGTCGTCGCCGGCTCCCGATAGGTGATGCCGTGGTAGATCTCGTCGGAGACGAGGCGAATGTCGCGCCGGGCGCAGTGATCGGCCAGGACCTTCAGGTCCTCGGCTGTTAGCATGGTGCCGGTTGGGTTGGCCGGGCTCGCGACGATCAGGCCGTCGAGCCTGCCCGCCTTGTCGAGCAGCGCCGGCGTCGGCTGGTAGCGGGTCGCGTCCCCGACCTCGATCTCGACCACCTCGATGCCGAGCGCTGAGAGGATATTGCGATAGGCGGGATAGCCCGGCGCCGTCACCGCGACGCGCGCGCCCTGATCGAAGGCGGCGAGGAAGGAGAGGATGAAGGCGCCCGACGAGCCGGTGGTGACGACGATGCGGGCGGCGTCGACATCGACGCCGTAGCGCTCGTGATAGTGACGCGAGATCGCCTGACGCAGCGGCGGGATGCCGAGCGCGTCCGTATAGCCGAGGACATCACGGCCGAGCGCGGCCCGCGCCGCCTCAACCACGAGCACCGGCGCCCCGGTGGAAGGTTGGCCCACCTCGAGGTGCAAGACATCGGCGCCGGTCGCCGCGCGTTTATTGGCGGCGCGCAATACATCCATGACGATAAAAGGCGGGATGCCGGCGCGGCGAGCGATCCGCCGGGTCATGGAGCGCTGTGCCGCGACGTGCCGCCGAAGTTGCTGCTGCGCGTACGGATCCCGGAGCCGCCGAAGGCGAGGCCGGCGCCGCGCGGATCGGCCGCCGGCTCGCAGGAATCGCCGCGGCCGCGGTTCAGTTCGCCCGGACAGGAGAAGGCGTTGACGACGCCGATCGGCGCCGCTTCGGCGGAGCGGAGGCCGCCGCGGTTGAGCGACTCCTGAGCCGTGCCGGGCTCGACGCGGGCAAGATCGGCGACCCCGTCATAGACCACCCGCGGCTGGTCGATCGCCAGGTCGACGCGCTGCCGGTCGGAGATGACGGGCCAGGCGACCTGCGCCAGAGCGGCAGGCGCCGCACGGCCGGAAGCGGTGGCGGCAAGGTAGAAGACGCCGCTGCCGGGAGCGACGACGATCGCACCGGCCGCTCTCGGGCTTTCGAGCGAAGGCGGCGGGGCTGCGAGGATGCCGGTTCCACCCAGCACCTTGCCGGTGCCCCAGGGGGCGTTCATGCCGAGAGCGCAGGCGACGGCGAGGCCGTTCTTGTCGACGGTGAAAAACGCGCTGGCGCCGGCGCGCGCCGTTCCGACTGGGCCCAGGCTCTTCGCCGGACGTTGATGCGATCCGGCGCGCACGCGCGCGGCCAATGCCTGAAGCTCGGCGCCTTGCGGCACCAGAGCGGCCGTGCCGCGCGGCAGGGCTTCGGCGAGCTGGCCCTCGCTCGCAGCGCCCCCTTCCGCCCAGAAACGCGGCCCGTCGGCGGCCCCGGGGCTGAGCTGGGTCGCGAGCGCCAGCAGATGCCCGAGCAGCGCTGTCGTTGCCGCGCTCTCGCCGACGAGGACGAGTTGCTGCTGCTGGTTGATGCGTATGGTCGCCGGCGACGATGCCTGCGGCAGATAGCCGCGGAGCCCGTCGAGGGGCAGCGCCCCCGCCGAGGCGTCGGCGATGGCGCGGCCGAGCAGGCCGACATAGGCCTCGCCGCCGCCCTTTTGCCGAAGCTGACCGATGACGCCGGCGAGATCGAGCTGAACCAGCGGCTCGCCCTCGGCGATCAGGCGCCCGGCGGGCGCGAAGATGCGGGCGCTTGCCGGGTCGCGGACGAGCTCGGGAGGCGCGTCGGCAAGGTCGCGGGCAAGCGCGCGGCTGACCGGTGCACCGAAGCGGGCCGCGGCCTCGGCAGGTCCGAGAACCTGGGACCAGAGCATGCGCCCGTGGCGGGCGTGCAGCAGTGCCATGCCGCGGGCGAATGCCGGGACCGCGATGGGGCTCTCTCCCGGTGCCGAGGCAGGAAAGTCGATCAGGGTCGGCGTTGCCGTCGCGCCGTCGAAGGCGATGCAGGCGCCGCCGCCGCCGATCCCGGCCGAGGAGGGGAGCGTGACGGCAAGGGTGAAGCCCACCGCGACTGCGGCATCGGCGGCGCTGCCGCCCGCGATCAGGATGTCTCGTCCGGCGATCGCAGCCCGCGGCTCGTCGGCGGCAACCCCGCCGAAAAAGCCTTCGACCGGTCGGATCACGCCGGGTTGATCGCCACCGGAACAAGCGGCACATAAGAGAACGAGCGACATCGCGACGCATTTCCGCCACGATCGGCGCAGAGCATCGACCGAGTTTCGAGGATCAGGGACGGTGTGGAGCATTCTGAGGCGACGGAGATCCGGGCTCGCGCTGTTGGTGGCCGCCGTGCTGGCGATTCCGCTACCGGCGGCGGCGCAGCGTATCTCGTTGATCCGCGACGCCGAGACCGAAAATACCATCCGCGAATACGCGACGCCAATATTCCAGGCGGCAGGCCTCGCCGGTGACGATGTCCGCATCTTCCTGGTCCGCGATGGCCAGCTCAATGCCTTCGTCGCCGGCGGCCAGAATATGTTCCTGAATACCGGCCTGATCATGCGGGCGGAATCGGCAAGCCAGCTGATCGGCGTGATCGCGCATGAGGCTGGCCATATCGCCGGCGGGCACCTGGCCAGGACCCAGGACGAGCTCAAGGGTGCGACCGCGATCCAGATTCTCTCCATGGTGCTCGGAGCGGCGGCCGCTGTCGCCGGCAAGGGCGATGCCGGCATGGCGATCGTCGGCACCGGCTCCTCTGTCGCCATGTCGAACGTGCTGAGCTTCAGCCGGGCGCAGGAGTCGGCTGCCGACCAGGCCGGCCTTACCTTTCTCGAGCGCTCCGGCTACAGCGCCAGAGGCATGCTCGAGTTCCTCGAGATCCTTTCCGGGCAGGAAGTCCTCTCGCAGGCACGCCAGTCCCCCTATGTGCGTACCCATCCGCTGACTCGCGAGCGAGTCGATACCGTGCGCGCGTCGCTCTCAACCTCGCGCTACGCCGATGCGAAGCTGCCGGCCGAGTACGACCGCATGCATCGGCGCGTCAGGGCGAAGCTGTTCGCCTTCATCGAGCAGCCGGCGCGGACGCTGCAGACCTATAGGGAAGCGGATACGTCCGAAGCGGCTCGTTACGCGCGCGCCATCGCCTACTACCGCATTCCTGACATGGCGAAGGCCGTACCCTTGATCGACGGCCTGATCGCGGATTTCCCCGGCGATCCCTACTACTGGGAAACGAAGGGTCAGATGCTGTTCGAGAACGGCCGTGTCGCCGATGCCGCCAAGGCCTATGCCGAGGCCGTCAGGCTGCTGCCGACCTCGCCGTTGATCCGCGTCGGCTATGCCCAGGCACAGCTCGAGCCGGACCGGCCGGAGCTCACGCGCGATGCCCTCGCGCACCTCAACGCGGCAGTGCATGCCGATCGCGAAAACGGGCTGGCGTGGCGGCTGCTCGCCGTCGCCCATGGCCGCGGGGGGCGGGTCGGCGAGGCGGCGCTGGCGCTGGCCGAGCAGGCGATGGTCGAGAATCGGCTGCCCGATGCAACTCAACAGGCCGTGCGGGCGCAACGTCTCCTTCCCGAGGGCTCTCCGGCCTGGCTGCGGGCCCAGGACATCAAGATCCAGGCGGAAGCCAGGAAACGCCGCAAAAATTAGTCACTGGAACGTGCGTGGACTTCGCGCCCGCCGGTCTTCATATTTCGTCGCGTAGCCTGAAAGGACGTTCATGCGTCGCGTCGCTGCTCTGCTGCTCGTCGCGCTGGCTCTGTCGTTCGCGGCCGCCGCGCAGACCTTCTCGCCCGATCAGAAGAAAGCGATTGAGGAGATCATCCGGGCCTACATCCTGACGAACCCGGAAATCATCCGCGAGGCGGTCGAAGCGTTGCAGGCGAAGGAGCAGCAGTCGACCGAAGAACGGCGCATCGAAGCGATTGTGAAGCGCAAAAGCGAGCTGACATCCGATCCGACCTCGCCGGTGCTCGGCAATCCGGTCGGCGACGTGACGGTGGTGGAATTCTTCGACTACCGCTGCCCCTACTGCAAACGCACCGATCCGGTGGTCGATCAGCTGATCAAGGAAGACGGCCGCATTCGCCGCGTGATGAAGGAGTTCCCGATCCTCGGGCCTGAGTCGCAATTCGCCTCTCGCGTGGCGCTCGCCGCCGGCATCCAGGGGAGATACGAGGCGGTGCACAAGGCGCTGATCAGCTCCAAAGGCGCGCTCGACAAGGACACGGTGCTGAAGCTCGCCAAGGAAGCAGGTGCCGATATGGACCAGCTCAAGCGCGACCTGAGGTCGCCGACGATCGAGAGCGTGCTCAAGAAGAACCGCGAGCTCGCCGGCGCGCTCGAAATCACTGGCACGCCGGCCTTCATCATCGGCAGGGAATTCGTTCCGGGCGCCGCCGATCTCGAGACCTTCAAGGCCATTGTCGCCCGCGCCCGCAAGAGCCCTTAGAGTTCGGCGTCTGGCTGCTTCGCCGGCTGCGCCGCATCGAAGGCGGGCAGCGCCATGCAGGCATCGTAGATCCGCCTGATCGTTGGATAGGGCCCTAGATCCAGGCTGTAGCGCTTGGAATTGAACACCTGCGGCACCAGGCATATGTCGGCGAGACCGGGCGTATCGCCGTGGCAGAAGCGCCCCGTGGCCGCGTCCTTCGCCAGCATCGCCTCAAGGCCGGTGAAGCCGGTCGTAATCCAGTGATTGAACCATCGCCCGACCGCGGCCTCGTCGGCGCCCAGCTCCTTCGCCAGGTATTGCAGGACGCGAAGGTTGTCGATCGGGTGAATGTCGCAAGCGACGATTTGCGCCAGCGCGCGCACGCGTGCCCGCTCAGGCGGCGTCTTCGGCAGGAGCGGCATCGCCGGGTGGGTTTCGTCGAGGTACTCGACGATGGCGAGCGACTGGGTCAGCAGATGCGCCCCGTCCTCGAGAGCCGGCACCAGCGCCTGCGGGTTGAGGCCGAGATAGGCGACGCTCCGCTGATCGCCCTTCCTCAGATGGACGAAGGCGTTGTCGTAGGCGAGGCCCTTCAGGTTGAGCGCGATGCGGACACGGAAAGCGGCCGACGAGCGGAAGTATCCGTGAAGCTTCATCCGTGCGTCTTTCTTCGCTGCGTATGAAACCTCAGTCTACGATGCCGGCTCGGCGCGCACGACCCTCTGCTCGATCGCCCCGAACACGGACCGTCCCTCGCGATCCCTGACCTCCAGCCGGATGGTGTCGCCGAAGCGCATGAACGGCGTCCTCGGCTTCCCTTCCTCAATAGTCTCGATCATCCGCACCTCGGCGATGCAGGACCATCCTTTCGAGCGGTCTCGGTTCGAGACGGTGCCGGAGCCGATGATGGTGCCGGCGGCGAGCGGCCGCGTCTTCGCCGCATGCGCGATCAACGCCGGAAAGTCGAATTGCATGTCGGTCCCGGCATCGGTGCATCCGACCTGCTTGCCGTTGAGCGTCGAGAGCAGCGGCAGGTGCAGCTTGCCGCCATCCCAGGCATCGCCAAGCTCGGCCGGGTCGACCGCGATCGGCCCGAAGGCCGTCGGCGGCTTGCTGTGGAAGAATCCAAAGCCCTTGGCGAGCTCGCTCGGGATCAGGTTCCGCAGGCTGACGTCGTTGACCAGCATCACCAGCTTGATGTGCGCGCGGGCGCGCTCGGCCGAGACGCCCATCGGCACATCGTCGACGATGACGGCGACCTCGCCTTCGAAGTCGATGCCCCACTCCTCGCTCGCTGCTGGGATCGGATCGGTAGGGGCAAGGAAGCGGTCGGAGCCGCCCTGATACATCAGCGGGTCGTGCAGGAAGGAGGGTGGCATCTCGGCGCCGCGCGCCTTCCGGACCAGCTCGACATGGTTGAGATAGGCCGATCCGTCGGCCCACTGATAAGCCCTCGGCAGCGGCGAGGCGAGGTCCGCGACCTTGAGCGCGAAGGCATCGGCTGCCTTGCCTTCGTTGAGAAGGCGGTAGATCGAACGTAGCTCGGGCGCCGCGCGTTCCCAGTCCTCGATCGCTTCCTGCAGCGTCGAGGCGATCTTCGGCACGCGAACGGCGCGGGCGAGGTCCGCCGAGGCGACAACGAGCGTGCCGTCGCGGCCGCCCTCCTTCAGGGATCCGAGTCTCATGGCTATTCCGCCGCCTCCGGCTTCTTCCGCCAGGAATCGACATAGCCTGTCCACTCGATGCCGTCCGGCAGATGGCCGATGTCGAGCGCGTCGCGCGTATCGACCATAACCGCGACCTCGTCCAGCATGTGCCCGCCGGCCGACTTGGCCGCCATGGCGAAGGCCTTGGGGTGCGGCCCGTGCGGGAAGCCGCAGGGATGCAGCGTCACCATGCCGGGATGGATGTTGTCGCGGCTCATGAACCGGCCGCGGTGATAGAAGATCATCTCGTCGAAATCGTCGTTGTTGTGGAAGAAGGGCAGCTTGAGCGCGCCCGGATCGCTCTCGGCGGGTCTGGGCGCGAAGGTGCAGACGACGAAGCGTGAAGCGAGGAAGGTCGTGTGAGCCGAGGGCGGCAGGTGGTAGCGGTGGCTCATCACCGGCCTGATGTCGCGCCAGTTGAGGCGGACCGGCATCAGCGTTCCCTGCCAGCCGACAGCGTCGAGCGGATTGTAGGGATAGGTGATGGTCGAGTAGAGGTTGCGGCGCTTCACCGTGACGCGCCAAGCCTGGTCGGTCTGCTGTGCCTTGAATGCCTCGTCAATCGTGGGCACGTCGAGCACGCCGGGGTCGAAGACCGCGTGCTGGCCGAGCGGGCCGCGATCGGGGAGGCGATAGCCGTCATTGGTCGCCTCGATCAGGAGCGCGGTGAAGGCGGCTTTGGGCGCGATCCGCCACTGCGTGCCCCTGGGCAGCACGATGTAGTCGCCGTCGCGGAACGCAAGATGGCCGTAGTCGCAGAAGAGATCGCCTTCGCCCTCATGGACGAAGATGAGCTCGTCGCCGTCGCTGTTGCGGACGAGATGGTCCATGGCTCCGGACAGGCGCCAGTGGCGGATGCGGACATGGGCGTTGTGCAGCACCTCGACCGCGTCCCAGGGCGAGGCCTGGACCTGGTTGAGCTTCGCCAGGTCGAAGGCCCGCGGCTTCAGCGGGCCGTCCCATTCGACCCAGCCGGTCGGCGGGTGGCGGTGATACATCTGCGTCGCCGGGCCGAAGAAGCCCTCCTTGCCGATCTCGCGCTCGAAGGTTCCTTCGGGCAGGTCGGCATGGGCCTGGCGCGAGGCGAGGCCCTCGCGCCGCGGAAGCGAGATCCCGTTCTTCATGCGGTCAGCACTCCCCGCTTGATCTGGTCCTGCTCCATCGACTCGAAGAGTGCGCGGAAATTGCCCTCGCCGAAACCCTCGTCGCCCTTCCGCTGGATCAGCTCGAAGAAGATCGGCCCGATCACGGTCTTGGTGAAGATCTGCAGCAGGATGCCGCCATTCTCGGTCGGCGCGCCGTCGATCAGGATCTTGTTGCGCTTCAGCCGCTCGATATCCTCGCCATGGCCAGGAAGGCGTGTCGCCAGCATCTCGTAGTAGGTGTCGGGCACGTCGGAGAGGAACTCGACACCGCGCTGCTTGAGGTTTTCAACGCCCTGGTAGATGTCGTCGCAGGCGAGAGCGATGTGCTGGATGCCTTCGCCGTTATAGGCATTGAGGTATTCCTCGATCTGGGATTTGTCGTCGGAGGATTCGTTGATCGGAATGCGGATCTTGCCGCAAGGGCTGGTCATCGCCTTGCTCTTAAGGCCGGTCAGCTTGCCCTCGATGTCGAAGTAGCGGATCTCGCGGAAATTGAAGAGCCGCTCGTAGAACTTCGCCCATTCCTCCATGCGACCGCGGTGGACATTGTGGGTCAGGTGGTCGACATACTTCAGACCGACGCCTTTGGCTGCGTGGTCGGCGCCTGGGATAGGCTTGAAGTCGACATCGTAGATCGAGTGGTCGCCGTAGCGGTCGACCAGATAGATCACGCTGCCGCCGATGCCGCGGATCGCCGGGATGTTGAGCTCCATCGGCCCGACCCGGCCTTCGACCGGCTTGGCGCCGAGCGAAAGAGCGCGCGTGTAGGCCTGGGCCGCATCCTTGACGCGGAAGGCGATGGCGCAGACCGAAGGCCCGTGCACGCGCGCGAAGGACTGCGCGAAGCTGTCGGGCTCGGCATTGACGATGAAATTGCAGTCGCCCTGGCGATAGAGGGTCACGTCCTTGGAGCGGTGTCGGGCGACGGCGGTGAAGCCCATGGAGACGAACAGCCGGCCCAGGGCCTTTGTGTCCTGAGCGGTGTACTCGACGAACTCGAAGCCGTCGGTGCCCATCGGGTTCTGGGTCATCAGGCGTTCCTTGACGAGGGGTCGGTTGGCGGAGATATTAGTTTCAGATGAAACTAAATCCAAGCCCTCTCGGAGAAGCACCGGAGAAGCCCGGTAGCCTCATCCTGGAGCGCTTCGTTCCCTATCGGCTGTCGGTCCTGTCGAACACCGTCAGCCGCGCGATCGCGCGGATCTACGCTCAGCGCTTCGACCTGACGATCCCGGAATGGCGGGTGATGGCGCAGCTCGGCCGCCATCGCCGGCTGACCGCCAGCGACATCATCGGCCTGACGGCCATGGACAAGGTCCGCGTCAGCCGCGCCGTCGCCCGCCTGGTCGGCTCCCGCCGGGTGGAGGCGAGGTCAGATACGGCCGACCGCCGCCGCCAGGTGCTGATGCTGACGACTGCCGGCCGCCGGATCTACCGAGAGATCGTGCCGCTCGCGCTCGAGCGGGAGACGCGGCTTTTGGAAGCGCTCGATCCGAAGGAGCGCAAGGTCCTCGACCGGATGCTGGCGAAGCTGCAGGGCCAGGCATCCGCGCTTGCGCCGGCGGCCGATGGAGGTGCCGGCGTGCCGGACTGAGAAGTGTGGGCTCGTCGAGCGCAGCGGCTAGTCCGGATCGCGGCGCAGGTTGAACTTATGCAACTCCTCTCCGATCCGCCGGAACCCCAGTCGCTCATAGAGACGAAGCGCGGGGTTGTCCTTCACGACATTGAGCACGACCGCGAGGCCTTGCCGGTCAGCATCATGCAGCAGGCTCTGAACGAGGCGCGTCCCGATGCCGCGGTTTCGCGATGACGCGTCCAGATAGATCTGATTGAGGAAAATGTCTCGGTCATGGCGCGCGATCTGCATCCAGCCGATGTCGCCGGCTTCGCCGACGACGATCGACACCTCGGCCGCCGACCATTGACGCGCGAACTCGGCGTCCTCGCGGTCCTCGCGCCAAGCCCGGATGCGCTCGATCGTCGGCCGCATCGCCTCGTAGTAGAGGCGCCGGCAGAAGGCGAGATCGCGGTCGCGCGCCGGGCGGAGGGTCGCGGAAGGGTTCATGTCCTGTGCATAACTCCACGAATCCAAGGATGCCAGCGGCTTCCGCCCCCTTGCCCCGACCCCGGCCCGGACTGATATAAAGACGCTGAGAGGTTGGTGGTGGACGGGCTCCTCGCCAACCCGGTCAGGTCCGGAAGGAAGCAGCCGTAACGAGTTTCGGCCCGGGTCGCCGTCCAGCCTCTCACCCGATCTCCAGCAAAGGCTGAGGAACCCCGGCCGGAAGCATGTCCGACGCGACGCCGCCGACCTCTGCTCAGCCCTACCGCGTCCTCGCACGCAAGTATCGGCCCGCCACCTTCGCCGAGATGATCGGGCAGGAGGCGCTGGTGCGCACGCTGTCGAACGCCTTCGCCTCCGGGCGCATCGCGCATGCCTTCGTGCTGACCGGCGTGCGCGGCGTCGGCAAGACCACGACGGCGCGCATCATCGCCCGTGCGCTCAACTGCATCGGCCCCGACGGCACAGGCGGCCCGACCATCTCGCCCTGTGGCGTCTGCACTCATTGCGTTGCCATCGCCGAGGACCGACATGTCGATGTGCTCGAGATGGATGCGGCCAGCCGCACCGGCGTCAACGATATCCGCGAGCTGCTCGACGGTGTGCGCTACAAGCCGGTCTCCGCCCGCTACAAGGTCTACATCCTCGACGAGGTTCACATGCTGTCGACCGCGGCGTTCAACGCGCTGCTGAAGACGCTCGAGGAGCCGCCGCCGGATGTGAAGTTCATCTTCGCCACGACCGAGATCCGCAAGGTGCCGGTGACGGTGCTGTCACGTTGCCAGCGCTTCGACCTCAAGCGCATCTCGCTGACCGAGCTGTCGGACTATCTCGGCGGCATTGCCGCAAAGGAGGGCATCGAGGCCGAGGACGGGGCGCTCCGACTGATCGCGCGCGGTGCCGAAGGCTCGGCGCGAGACGCGCTGTCGCTGCTCGACCGCGCGATCGCGCTCGGCGGCTCGGCGAGGATCGCGGAAGCCGGCGTCGCCGAAATGCTGGGCCTCGCCGATCGCAGCCAGCTCATCGACCTGTTCCAGGCGGCGATGGAAGGCCGCGTCGCCGACGCGCTCGACATCGTCGGCAAGATGTACCGCGGCGGCGCCGATCCGACGCAGCTCGTCCAGGATCTGCTGGAGCTCACCCACGCCGTCAGCCGCATTAAGCTTGCGCCTGAAGCCGCATCCGATCTCGGCCTCTCCGAGGTCGAGGCGACGCGCGGCAAGGAGCTCGCCGAAAAGCTGCAGGTACCGTCGCTGACCCGCGCCTGGCAGATGCTGCTGAAAGGGCTCGCCGAGGTGCAGCAGGCGGAGTCCTCGCTGCCGGCGCTCGAGATGGTGCTGATCCGGCTGGCCCATGTCGCGGATATGCCGACGCCGGGCGAGCTCGTCCGTCGCCTGCAATCCGCGCCAGTGCCGTCTTCGGCTGCCTCATCGCCGCCTTCTCGCCCGGCTGGCGGGGGCGGCGCGCGCGCCGTCGCTGGAGGACCGGCCGTTGCGGTCGCCGTACCCGCGGCGCCGCCAGCGGCGCAGATGCCGACGAGCTTCGAGGCGATCGTGGCCCTTTTCGCCGAACGCCGCGAGGCGCTGATTCAGGCCCAGCTTGAGACCTATGCGCATGTGGTGAAGCTCGAGCCTGGCCGCCTTGAGATGCGGCTCGACCCCGGCGCCCAGCCCGACCTCGCCAACCGCGTCGGCTCGCTGCTGTCGCAGTGGACCGGCCAGCGCTGGATCGTCAGTCTCTCCGCATCCGCCGGCGAGATGACGCTGACCGAGAAGCGGGAGGCGGCAGAGCAGGATCGTTTCGAGCGCGCCCGCGCGCTCCCTCTGGTGCAGGCGGTGATGAGCGTCTTCCCAGGGGCGGAGATCGTCGATGTCCGCGATCTCGAGAATGCGGCGCCGGCGACGGCCGAGGAGCTGCCGCCGGAAGAAGGAGATCTGGAGCCATGAATATCGGCAAGATGATGAAGCAGGCCGCACAGATGCAGCAGAAGGCGCAGGAGCTGCAGGCCAAGATCGCTCAGCAGGAGGTGACCGGGCAATCCGGCGCCGGTATGGTCAAGGTGACGATGACCGGCGGCGGCGAGATGCGTCAGGTCAAGATCGATCCTTCGCTGGTCGTGCCCTCGGATGTCGAGGTGCTGGAGGACCTGATCGTCGCCGCCTGCAACGACGCGCGCGGCAAGGCGGACGAAGCGAGCAAGAAGGCGATGTCCGAGCTCATGGGAGGCCTCAATCTGCCTCCCGGGATGAAGCTGCCGTTCTAAGGCGCGGTCCCTAGATCATGGCCACCGGCGCCGCGATCGAGCGGCTGATCCGTCTGCTCGCCAAGCTGCCGGGCCTAGGCCCGCGCTCGGCGCGTCGTGTGGCGCTGCATCTCCTGAAGCGGCGCGAAGGCCTGATGCTGCCGCTGGTCGAGGCGATCGAGGCGACGGCCAACGAGGTCCGCACCTGCTCGGCCTGCGGCAACCTCGACACCGCGGACCCGTGCTCGATCTGCACGGATGAAAGGCGCGATGCCGGCACGCTCTGCGTCGTCGAGGACATCGCCGATCTCTGGGCGCTCGAGCGCGCCCACGCCTTCCGCGGCCGATATCACGTTCTCGGAGGGACGCTCTCGGCGCTGGACGGCATCGGCCCGGAGGATCTCGGCATCGGGCGCTTGGTCGAAAGGGTGAGGGCCGGCAGCGTGCGCGAGGTCATCCTCGCCACCAACGCCACCGTCGAGGGCCAGACCACGGCGCATTACATCGCCGACAAGCTTGCCGGGGCGGGCGCGGCGGTGACGCGCCTTGCCCATGGCGTGCCATTGGGCGGCGAGCTCGACTATCTGGACGATGGAACCCTAACGGCCGCGCTCAAGGCGCGGCGCCCCGCCTGACGCGATCTACGCCGGCCTTCAGCGGACGTAGACGTGGACTTCGGTGTTCTGGGCCTGGCCGGAGGTGGTCGAGGAGAGTTGCGCGCGGGTCGCCGGCAACCCCATCTCGGTCAGAGAGCGCAGCACCGACTCAGCATTGCGCTTGGCATTCGCCGAATTCAGCGTTACCTGGGCGGCGTTGCCGCGCGACGGGCTAACGGCGACCAGATCGAAACTCGCATCCGGCCGGCGCTCGAGCGCGCGGCTGACGGCGTTGTAGAGCGCCTGCTGGTAGTCGACGCGGGCGCGGTCGAAGCGGATGACGACCAGCGGCCTCCGGCCCTCCGTAAGGACGGCGGTGGAGGAGGCCGCGATCGGCGAGGAGGGCAGCGGCGCGGCGGAGGCGAAGGCGCGATTGCCGAGGCCCTGGCCGAGCAGCTCGCCGTTCTTTATGCCGACCGAGAGCGAGGCGAGATTGCTGCGCTCGCTGTTGAGGTAGGCGGTCTGGCGCTGCAGGTCGCCATTGAGCTCGTTCAGGATACGGTCGAGCGCGACTACGGTGCGGTTGACGTCGTCCTCGAGGGTCGCAAGCGCCCGGTGGTCCTCGTCGACTGCGCCGGCGAGGCCGTAGGTAGCCCGCGCTGCTTCCAGCATGAAGGCGGCGAGCGAGGAGTCGGCCGCAACCCGCGTCGAGAGCGAGTTCATGTTAGCGATGTCGAGGTTGAGCGTATCGAGCTGGGCCTGCGCCTGATTCCACTGCTGCTGCAGGATCGGGTTGCCCGGCGTCGTGCCGACCTGGAGGCGCGCTTGGATCGCGGCGACCGTCCCGTAATAGGCCGCGGCGTTCTGGGCTGTGGTCGCCCGGATCGCCTGGAGGTCGGCCATATGCTGGTTGATCGAGCCCTGGAGCCGGCCAAGATCGCCCCGCATCTGGGCAACCTTCTGTCCGACGAAGGTGTTGGTGGGCTGGGCGGAGGCCTGCGCGACAACGGCCGCGGCCGGCGTCATGATCGCCTGCGGGGCTGGCGCGGTCAGCGCCTGCTGGGAACGGATTTCCGCCGCGCTCGGCGGGATGTCGACGCGAACCGGCTGACGCGACGTATCACCCGACAGCGACGGCCAAAGGGCATCCGAGGTGAAGGAGCACCCGGAAAGCAGAAGCGCGCCGATGAGGCCGGGGCTGACGAGTTTTCTAATGCCGGTTTGCATCTCGGTCCCAGTCTTTATCTGACTTCTTGCCCCCAGGCGACCGGCAAAGTACCACACCCACCGCGTCGCCCCCACCGCGCGACCACCGCTAACCACTTAATTTTGCGGCGATACTAGCGAAAGCGCCAGGGGGTCACAAGTCGCTTTTTCCTAGCCGTCACCGCGATTTGCCCCATGCTGCTCAATCCGCTCGGAAAGTGTTCAATAAGCTTGCCAGGGCCTGGGGCCGCCTGTAGGTTCCGCGGCCTCAACGCCGCCGCGCGCCCGTAGCTCAATTGGATAGAGCATCTGACTACGGATCAGAAGGTTAGGGGTTCGAGTCCTCTCGGGCGCGCCAGCTCTCCATTGACGATAGCGATATGTTGCCCAGAGGCAACACCACCGTCGCAACCGTGCCGCGGCCGGGCGTGCTTTCGATGTGGAAGCGTCCGCCGAGCAGTTCGGTGAAAGCGCGGGCCAGCGGCAGCGCGAGGCCGGCATCGCGGAACTTGGTGGTCAGCACCGACTCGGCACCGCCGAGCGGTTGCAAGGCCAGCCTGAACTCCTCCGCCGACATTCCGGCGCCGGTATCGGCCACCTGGAAAACCACAGCCGCATCCAGGGGATTCGCCGACAGCCGCACCGTGCCGTTCTCCGGCGTCGAGCGCAGGCCGCTGCCGACGAGGTTCAGCAGGATCTGGGTCAGCATGCGCCGGTCGCTGTCGATCATCGGCAGCGAGGATGCGAGATCGGTGCTCAGCGCGACACGGCGCGACCGTGCCTCCGGCCCAAGCAGATGCCCGACCTCGGTCACCACCTCGGCCGGCGCGATCGGTCTACGGTCGACGCGCCAGTTCCCCGACGACACGTTGGCAAGGTCGAGAATGTTGGTGATCGTCGTCAGAAGATGCTCGCCCGAGAGGTGGATGTCGCGCACATACTGGTGATAGCGCGGGCTGCCGAGCGGCCCGAACACCTCCTGACCCATGATCTCGGCGAAGCCGATGACAGCGTTCAGCGGCGTGCGCAGCTCATGGCTCATATAAGCGAGGAAATGCGACTTGGCGCGTTCGGCCGCCTCGGCGG
This sequence comes from Alphaproteobacteria bacterium, assembly GCA_016869285.1. Taxonomy (GTDB): domain Bacteria; phylum Pseudomonadota; class Alphaproteobacteria; order SHVZ01; family SHVZ01; genus SHVZ01. The sequence goes on along the minus strand of VGEN01000012.1, from coordinate 16,659 downwards.
CGACGCGCGCGGCGGCCAGCGCCGCGATCTGCCGTTCGATGATGAGGAAGGTGCCGATCACGGTCGCGATGAAGACCAGGGCTTGGACCAGGATGCCGTTGCGCGACGCGCGCCATCCGGCAAGCGCGGTCTCGAGATCGAGCTCGACCGCGACCGCGACAGGCCAGCGATCCAGGCGCGCGTAGCTGACGATCCGCGGCCTGTTGTCGGAGCCGGTAGCGAAGCTTCCGGCCGGCGACAAGGCGAGGCGGTCCCGCAGAAGCGGGTCGGCGTGCCGCCCGCTCAGGATGTTCTCGGATGCCCCGCCGAGCGGCGTTCCGTCCAGGCGGTAGGAGGAGACCGAAAGCGGCTCCAAGGCGTGACGGAAGTCGTCGAGTCGCTCTAAGCGCAGGGCGGCGTCAAGATGATCAGCGGCCCACGAGTCGAGATGCGCCTTCAGCATGACTGCGGCAAGCCGGGTGCGATGCTCGGCGCGGTCGATCTCTTCCGCCCGCTCGGCGATGATGAGATGGCCTGCGGCGACGGCAATCAGGACGCTCAGCGCCAGCGCGAAGAACCGGACGCGCTTCGGCCGCCGGTTGAGCCCCAGCGCGGCAAGGCCCGGGAGGTGCCGACGAAGCCAAGCCCTCAGGGAAGCGGCGCCCGTGGTCGGGATCGGGAGGGCGGACATCGATCAACCTGGGAATAGAGGGACTTGTGCAGCTTGATTGTCGGCTATTGGCGACCTGGCCGTCCCGCCAATTCGTGAATTACGTGTAATAGGTGCCCGATTATTTTTCAACCTCACGATGTCGGAGGCCGCACGATGTTGTCCAGCGTCTCGCCGCGGGCGAGGTGGTCGAGGTTGGCGGCGATCTGGCCTGCCCGCCGCCGGCGCATGCCCGTGGTCCAGCCCGATGAGTGAGGGGTGAGGATGACGTTGGGAAGCGTGTGGAAAGGATGCTTCGAGGGAGGGGCTTCCTGGGTCGCAGCGCTCGGGTAGTTCCACCAGACATCGAGGATCGCACCGCCGATCTTTTTCTCGGCGAGCGCGGCATAAAGCGGGTCTTCCTCGATCACGGCGCCGCGCGCGACGTTGACGATGACGCCGGTCGGCTTCATGCGGCGGAGCAGCGTCGCGCCGACCAGGCCTTTGGTCTCCGCTGAGAGCGCGGTGGTGACGACGACGAAGTCTGACTCGGCGAAGAGCCGGCCTATATCCTCCCAGGCGATCATCGTGTCGACGCCGCGCGCGCCCTTCAGGGGCGAGCGGTTGCAGCCGAGGACGCGGGCGCCGAGCGCCTGCGCACGCTCTGCCACCGCCTTGCCGATCCGCCCCAGGCTCAGCACGCCGACGGTCTTGCCGGCGATCTCGTCGTGATGGACGAGGTTGGCGCGGTCGACCTGGCGCATGACGCCTTTGTCGAGGACGCGCGAGAGCTTCGGGAATTCGTGGCACCAAGCCATCATCGCCATCACCGCGTACTCGCCGATCGCCCCCTCATGGCCGAAGGCGTTGCAGACGGTCACGCCTCTAGGGATTGTGTCGAAGTCGATCGCATCCGTGCCCGCACCCGCCACCTGGATCAGCTTCAGCTTCGGCGCCGGCGGCATCCGGGCGTTCCAGCCGACCGTCGAGACCGCATCCGCATCGGCAAGCGCAGCCGCGATCTCCTCCTTCGAGGCGCCGTCGGGAAGCATCGCGATCGTCCACGGCGTCTTCGCCTGGGCTGCGATGTCGTCGACATAGCCGGTGACCAGGGTTCCGATAAGGACGACCTTCATGGGCAGCTCCGGGGAGTTCTCGCCTGGCGGCACGGATGGCGGCTAAGCTCCACCCCGGCCCAAGGCCGGGGAGGGACGATGCAGACGATCAACGACTTCGAGGTCTGGGACAAGCGCTTCCTGCCCTACGTCCTCGGCAATGTGCGGCTGGAGAAGCTCACCTCGGGCATGCGCTGGGCCGAGGGTCCGGTGTGGTTTGCCGATGGCGAGCATGTGTTGTGGAGCGACATCCCCAACAACCGGATGATGCGCTGGATCGAAGGCGCCGGCGCCCATGTCTGGCGCTTTCCGTCCAACAACTCGAACGGCAATACCCGCGACGGCGAAGGTCGGCTTGTCACCTGCGAGCACGGCACGCGGCGCGTCACGCGCACCGAGCCGGACGGCAGCATCACCGTGCTCGCCGAGCGCTGGAAGGGGAGGCGTCTCAACTCGCCCAATGATGTCGTGGTGAAGTCGGACGGTTCGATCTGGTTCACCGATCCGCCCTACGGGATACTCACCGACTACGAAGGGAATAAGGGGGCGAGCGAGATCGGCCGCTGCAACGTCTATCGCATCGACCCGCGCTCGGGCGCGGTCGATGTCGTGATTGAAGACATGGTGCGGCCCAACGGCATCGCCTTCGACCCGGATGAGGCCAAGCTCTACGTCGCCGATACCGGCCGCTCCGATGGCGACGAGGGTGCGCCCAACATCCGCGTCTATGACGTGGCGGGCAAACGCGTGAGGAACGGTCGCCTCTTCGTCAAGCTCTCGCCCGGCGTCGCCGACGGCTTCCGCTTCGATACCGACGGCAATCTCTGGACCTCGGCCGGCGATGGCGTGCATTGCTACACACCCAGGGGCGAGCTGATCGGCAAGGTGCTCGTGCCCGAAACGGTGGCGAACCTCTGCTTCGGCGGGCCGAAGCGCAACCGCCTCTACATTACCGCGACGACCTCGCTCTACGCGATCTTTGTCGGCGCCAATGGCGCGCTGAGACCTTAAGGGCCGGCGACGATCTTGCGGTCGTGCAGGCCACCGATCTCGCGAGAAGAGAGGCGGAGGACCTCCGAGAGAACCTGGTCGGTGTGCTCGCCGAGCAGCGGCGCGCGCACGGGGGCCGATCGTGCTTCGGCCGAGAAGTCCAGCAGCGATCCGGGCGTCAGCATCCTGCCGATGCCCGGTTGGTCGACGGTGCCGAACATCGGGTTGCCGAGTCCGCAGCGCCGATCGCTGCGGACCAGCTCGGCGAAGCTCTGATAGCGCTCGAACAGCACGCCCTTCGCGGCGAAGACGCGCGCGACCTCGGCATAGGGGTGCTTCGCGACCCAGTCCTCGACGAGGCGGTTCAGCGTCTCTCGTGCCTTGAAGCGGTCGCCCTCCCTGCGGAAGTCGAGCCCGCTGCGTTCCTCGATGACGGCAACGTCCGGACCGATGCCGCATGAATCGACGACTGCGCGCCATTGCCGGTCGGTCAGCGCCACGACCATCATGCGCTCGCCGTCGGATGTAGCGAAGTCGCGGCCGAAGGCGCCGTATAGGTCGTTGCCGACGCGCGGCCGGTCGACGCCGTTGATCTCGACCTCGGCAAGGATGCCGAGGTGGCCCAGCATCGCCAGCGCTGAGTCCATCAGCGAGAGGCGGACAAGCTGCCCCTCGCCGGTCAGGCGCCGATGGCGCTCGGCAGCAAGCAGCCCGAAGGCGGCGGAGAGGCCGGTGACGATGTCCCAGGCCGGCAGCACATGATTGACCGGCCCCTCGGCACCCTCCGGTCCGGTCGCCAGCGGATACCCGGCGGCGGCATTCACCGTGTAGTCGACCGCCGTAGCGCCATCCGGCTGGCCGCGGATCGCCGCCATCACCAGATCCGCGCGGCGGCGCTTGAGCTCTTCGTAGGCGAGCCAGCCCTCGGCGGGGAAGTTGGTGAGGAAGAGGCCGTGCGCGGCGATCAACCGCTGGACGAGCTCACGTCCCTCGGGCTTGCGGATGTCGATGGCGATCGAGCGCTTGCCCTTGTTGAGGCTCGCCCAGTAGAGGCTGTCGCCCTTCGCCGTCACCGGCCAGCGGTGCCGATCGAGCCCGCCGCCGATCGGATCGAAGCGGATCACCTCGGCACCGAGCTGAGCGAGCCACATGCCGGCAAGCGGGGCGGCGACGAAGGCCGAGCCTTCGACGACGCGCAGATCCGAAAGGATGCCCATCGCCGCTAGAGCCAGTTCTTGCGACGGAAAGAGGGAAACGGCGGCTGCGCCGGTGGCGTTACCGGCAGCGGATAGCCCGGTATCCGGTCGAGCACCAACGCATCTTGAGCGACGAAAGGCACGCCGATGCTCCTTTCAAGCTGCTTGGCCGGCAGCCGCGGGCGATGGTTGCTTGACGCTGTTTGCTTCGGTCAGGCACCATTTAAAAACGAAGGACCGCGGCAAGCGGCTTCAGAACAGGGGAATCGCCATGAAGCTCATCCTTGGAATTGCAGTTGCCGTCGCGCTCTCGATCGGATCGGCGAGCGCGCAGACGAAGTGGGATCTTCCGGCAGGATATCCGCCCGGCAACTTCCACTCCAAGAACCTCGTGCAGTTCGCCGACGACGTTAAGGCGGCGACCCAGGGCAAGCTTCAGATCACCGTCCATCCCGGAGCGTCGTTGTTCAAGGTTCCGGAGATCAAGCGCGCGGTGCAGACCGGGCAAGCGCAGATCGGCGAGCTTCTGATGGTCGTGCTCGAGAACGAGGATGCCTTCTTCGGCATCGACAACGTACCCTTCCTTGCGACCTCTTTCACCGAAGCGAAGAAGCTGTGGAGCGTCACGCGGCCCGGCGTCGAGAAGCGTCTTGCCGCCCAGGGCATGCACGTCCTTTACGCGGTCGCGTGGCCGCCGCAAGGCTTCTACTCGCCGAAGCCGCTCGAGAAGATCGAGGATCTGAAAGGACTCAAGTTCCGCTCTTACGGCGCTTCGGCCGACCGCTTCGGTGAGCTCTCGGGCATGCAAGTGACGACGATCCAGGCGGCTGAGCTGGGCCAGGCTTTTGCTACTGGCCGCGTCAACTCGATGATCTCCTCCGGCGCCACCGGCTACGACACCAAGCTCTGGGAGTTCGTCAAGCACTTCTACGACGTCCAGGCATGGCTGCCGAAGAACATGATCATCGTGAACGACAAGGCCTGGTCCGGCCTCGACGCGGCGACGCGCGATGCCGTCACCAAGGCGGCTGCGACCGCGGAGACCCGCGGTTGGGCCGAGAGCGAGAGGCTGACCAACTTCTACCTCGATGAATTCCGGAAGAACGGCATGACCGCCGGACCGCCGAGCCCGGCGCTGAAGGACGGCTTCAAGAAGATCGGCGAAGAGCTGATGAAGGACTGGCTGAAGCGGGCCGGACCCGATGGTCAGGCGGCGATCGACGCCTTTCGCAAGGGCTAGACGCGTCGGACGGACGGGCCAGGAGGGATGCGCCGGTTTCTTGACCGACTATACGACGGCTGTGCCTATCTGGCGGGGCTGTTCCTCATCCTGATCCTGATCTTCACCCTGCTCGGCGTCGCCGGCGGCGTATTCGACTTCTACGTCCGTGGGACGGACGCCTACGCCGGCTATTGCATGGCGGCGGCGTCCTTCCTTGCGCTCGCCCATACCTTCCGCAAGGGCGAGCACATTCGCGTCACCCTTCTCATTCAGCAGCTCACGGGTCGTTCGCGCCGTTGGCTCGAGCTGGTCTGCCTCGCTGCTGCCGCCATCCTGGCGGGGCTTTTTGCCGGCTATGCGACGAAGATGGTCTGGTGGTCCTACGTCTTCACCGACGTCTCGGCGTCGAACGACCGGACGCCGCTCTGGATCCCGCAGATCGGCATGGCGCTGGGCAGCCTGGTGCTGTTCGTCGCCCTGGTCGACGAATTCATCCAGATAGCGACGGGCAAGGATCCGGCAGCGGCATCTGCCGCCGCCGAGCCCTCGCACATCGAGTAGCGCCTTGGAGCAGATCCTTATCTCGGTCTTCCTGATCGTGGCGCTGCTGGCGGTGCTCGCCTGCGGGCTCTGGATCGGTTTCGGCCTCATGGCGGTCGGGTGGGTGGCGATGATGCTGTTCACCGCGCGACCTGTCGGGGACGCCATGGTGACGACGATCTGGGGTGCGTCCTCGAGCTGGACGCTGACCTCGCTCCCGATGTTCATCTGGATGGGCGAGATCCTGTTCCGCACCAAGCTCAGCGAGAGCATGTTTCTCGGCCTGTCGCCGTGGATGCAGCGCCTGCCTGGCCGGTTGCTGCACACGAACATCGTGGGCTGTACGATTTTCGCGGCGATCTCGGGTTCGTCGGCGGCGACCTGCGCCACGATCGGCAAGATGACGATACCGGAGCTGCGCAAGCGCGGCTATCCGGAGGACAAGATCGTCGGGACCTTGGCCGGGGCGGGAACGCTCGGGCTCCTGATCCCGCCCTCGATCATCATGATCGTCTACGGCGTGGCCGCCGATCAGTCGATCGCCCAGCTTTTCATCGCCGGCGTGATCCCTGGCCTGATGCTGTCGGCCATGTTCATGGCCTATGTGATCGTTTGGGCGGTGCTCAATCCCGACCGGGTTCCGAAGCCGGATGCGGTGATCGGACTCTGGGAAAAGATCTACGCCGCTCGCCACCTCATTCCTGCGATCTTCCTTATCGTCGTGGTCTTGGGATCGATCTACGCAGGAATAGCGACTGCGACCGAGGCGGCGGCGATGGGGGTTGTCGGCGCCCTCCTGCTGTCGGGCGTTCAAGGCTCGCTCACGCGCGAGGCTTTCGTCGCCAGCCTCCTCGGAGCGACGCGGCTCTCCTGCATGATCGCGCTCATCTTGGCCGGCGCGGCATTCCTGACTCTCGCCATGGGCTATACCGGGTTGCCGCGTCATTTGGCCGAGTGGATCAGCTCGCTCGGGCTCTCGCCCTATGCGCTGATCGCGGTTCTCACGCTCTTTTACGTCGTTCTCGGCTGTTTTCTGGATGGGATCTCGATGGTCGTGCTGACCATGGCCGTGGTGCTGCCGATGATCGAGCGGGCCGGCATCGATCTCGTCTGGTTCGGCATCTTCGTCGTCCTGGTCGTGGAGATGGCTCAGATCACGCCTCCCGTGGGCTTTAACCTGTTCGTTTTGCAAGGCATGACCGGCCACCAGATCACCTACATCGGACGAGCAACTACCCCCCTGTTCCTGCTGATGGTGGCTGCCGTCGCGGCGATTACGATCTGGCCCGAAATCGTCACGTTTCTGCCTAAGAGAATGCTGCGTGGCTGACGCAATCTGCTAACATCGCGAAAATCGTCGTCGGGCGCTCAATGGCTGGTCTGGTGAAAACCCGGGGGAGGCACCTTGCCGGGGTGATGTTATTCATTCTCGCGACGCTCGTCGCGAGCCTTAGCCTCGCGTCCGCACAGGACATCCGCTTCTTCCGCCTCGGCACCGGGCCCTCCAACGGCACCTCCCATCCAATCGGCGAGATGATCGCCGGCGCCGTCTCCAATCCGCCCGGCGGCCGCGAATGCGAGAGGGGTGGAAGCTGCGGCGTTCCCGGCATGATCGCCATCGCGCAATCGACTGCCGGCTCAGTTGGCAATGTCGAGGCGATCGGCAAGAACTCGCTCGATGGAGCCATCGTCCAGGCCGACGTCGCGTTCTGGGCGTATTACGGTGCCGGCATCTACACGCCGGGCGGCGCCATTCGCGACCTTCGTGCCGTCGCCAACCTCTACCGAGACTCGATCCACCTTGTGGCGCGTGCCGATGCCGGCGTCGCCTCCGTCGCCGATCTCAAGGGAAAGCGCGTCGCCATGGGCGAGCCGGGTTCGGGCACGCTCGTCGATGCCCAGCTCATCATCAAGGCATTCGGCCTCAAGGAGGCCGACATGCGGCCTGCTTACATCAAGACCGATCAGGCGATCGACCAGATGATCGAGGGCAAGCTCGATGCGCTGTTCCTGGTCGGACTCGCACCGAGCCCTGAGATCGCCGAGCTGGCCGAGCGTCTGCCGATCGCTGTGGTGCCGATTGCCGGGACTGAGCTCGACGAGCTTCGCAAGACCACGCCCTTCTTCGTCGAGACCGCGATTCCGGGCGGCCTGTACAAGGGAGCGGACAAGCCGACGCCGACGATCGGCATCAGCGCGCTCCTCGTGGTCTCTTCCAGGATCTCCGAGGACACCGTCTACGGCATTGCGCGCGCGCTCTGGCACCGATCGACGCGGGCCGCGCTCGATTCAGGCCATCCGCTGGGCAAGCGCATCCAGCTCGAATCGGCGCTGCAGGGCGTACCGATCCCGTTGCATCCGGGAGCCGAGAAGTACTATCGCGAAGTCAAGATCATGCAGTGACTTGCTCCGCGCCTGCCGCCTTTGTAGGTAGCGTTCCCAGCCGCGGAGCAGCCCCATGACCCTCGACCTCATCCGCCCGATCAGGGCGCTCCTCTCCGTCTCGGACAAGCAGGGACTTGTCGATCTCGGGCGCGCTCTCGCGGCGCGCGGCATCGAGCTCCTGTCGACCGGAGGCACCGCCAAGGCGCTCGCCGACGCCGGCCTCAAGGTGATCGAGGTCGCCGACTACACCGGCTTCCCCGAGATGCTCGACGGCCGGGTGAAGACCTTGCATCCGAAAGTTCATGGCGGGCTGCTCGGCCGCCGCGATCTCGCCGAGCATCGCGCGCAGATGGAAGCGCAGAAAATTCCGCCGATCGACATCGTTGTCAGCAATCTCTATCCGTTCGAGGCGACTGTCGCGGCCGGCAAGCCGTTCGACGACTGCATCGAGAACATCGACATCGGCGGCCCCTCGATGGTGCGCTCGGCTGCCAAGAATCATGACGCGGTCGTCATCCTGACCGACCCTTCGCAGTATCCGGCGCTGCTCGCCGAGCTCGAGGCTAATGACGGCGCCACGCACCTGGCCTTTCGCCGCCGGCTCGCTGGCGAAGCCTATGCGCGGACCGCCGCCTATGACGCGGCGATCGCCACCTGGATGGCGGGCGAGCGCCGGGAGAGCTTTCCGGAACGCATTGTCGTCGCCGGCCGGCGCATCGAGGTGCTGCGTTACGGCGAGAACCCGCATCAGGAATCGGCGTTCTACGCCACATCCGAGCGCCGGCCCGGCGTCGCCACCGCGCGCCAGGTGCAGGGCAAGGAGCTTTCCTACAACAATCTCAACGACACCGACGCCGCCTATGAGCTGGTGGCTGAGTTCGACCGGCCGGCGATCGTCATCGTCAAGCACGCCAACCCGTGCGGCGTCGCCGTCGCCGACACGCTGATCGAGGCCTATCGCCGCGCGCTCGCGGCCGATCCGGTCAGCGCCTTCGGCGGCATCATCGCCGCCAACCGGCCGCTCGACGCCGAGACGGCGGAGCAGATCGCCGGGCTCTTCGCCGAGGTGGTGATCGCCCCTGAAGCCGATCAGGCAGCGCGCGCCGCGCTAAGGGGCAAGACGCAGATGCGCCTCCTTCTCGCTGGTGGCGTTCCCGATCCGAGGCAGCCTGGCCTGCTGGTGAAGTCGCTGGCCGGCGGCCTCCTTGCGCAAAGCCGCGACACGGGGCGGACCGGCGGCAACGATGTGCGCGTCGTCACCAGGCGACAGCCGACATCGGCCGAGCTGGCCGACCTCCTTTTCGCCTTCACCGTCTGCAAGCATGTGAAGTCGAACGCGATCGTGCTGGCGAAGGACGGCCGCACGGTCGGCGTCGGCGCCGGCCAGATGAGCCGTGTCGACTCCGCCCGACTCGCCGGCATGAAGGCGGCGGAGATGGCAGCGGCCGCCGGCGAGCCGAAGAGCCGGGCGATCGGCGCGGTCGTCGGCTCCGATGCGTTCTTTCCCTTCGCCGACGGCCTGATCGCCTGCGCCGAGTCCGGCGCGACCGCGGTGATCCAGCCCGGCGGCTCCAAGCGCGACGACGAGGTCATCGCGGCGGCCGACGAGCGCAACCTCGCCATGGTCTTCACCGGCAAGCGCCACTTCCGGCACTAGCGGGATTAGCTGCGCGCTGTCGCCTTCAGCGCGTGGGCGATGACCTTGCGCATCACTGAGGGCAGCGCCTCGTCGCTGAGCCGCTCGAACGCGACCCAACTCCCTTCGACGGGGAGCGTATCGGGGATGCGGGCCATGGCTACCGTCAGCTCCAGATGGAAGTGCGTGAAAGTGTGGCGCACCTGGCCCGGCAGCGTCCGCCACGCCGCCGGCGCCGGTGCCAGCGCCATTGTCTCGTCGACCGGATAGGCATGCCCGCGCCATTCCGTAGTCGGCAGCTCGGTCATACCGCCGAGCAGCCCGCGCTCGGGGCGCTTGCGCAACAGCACGGCGCCGTCGGCGCGCGTGGCGAAGAAGACGACGCCGTGACGCGTGGGTCGTTGGGGCTTGGCGCTACGCGCCGGCAGCTCCTCGGCGATGCCGCTGCCACGCGCCCGGCACGGTTCGGCGAGCGGGCAGAGGATGCAGCGCGGCTTCGCCGGCGTGCACACGCCAGCGCCGAGATCCATCATCGCCTGGGCGAAGTCGCCGGCGCGGTCTTGCGGCGTGAGGCCGCGGGCAAGCTCGGCCAGCCGTCGCTTGGCACGAGGCAAGGGGTCCTCAACGGCGAGGAGACGCGCGACCACACGCTCGACATTGCCGTCGACCGGCATCGCCGGGCGGTCGAAGGCGATCGCGGCGATTGCGGCGGCGGTGTAGGCGCCGATTCCCGGCAGCTCCCGCAGCTCGGCTTCGCTCGACGGAAACGCGCCGCCCTTCGCTGCGACGGCACGGGCGCAGGCGTGCAGATTGCGGGCTCGCGCGTAGTAGCCGAGACCGGCCCAGGCGCGCAGCACATCCTCGAGTTCCGCCGCAGCGAGATCGCCGACCGTCGGCCAGCGCTTGAGGAACGCCACGAAGTAGGGGGCGACCGTCTTGACCGTCGTCTGCTGCAGCATGATCTCGCTAAGCCAGACGTGATAAGGGTCTGCTACCTCTCCGGCGCGCGCGCGCCAGGGCAAGACGCGCCGGTGGCGGTCGTACCAGCCGAGCAGCGCTTCATGGATCACGGTCGGGTCCATCGCCGCGCTAATATAGAGGCATGAGCGAGAAAGAGGCGCCGCGCCGCGGCGGCATGCGCGCCGTCGGCGTGACCCTGCCGTCGGTGACCAAGGGGGCCGTCGCCCGGCGTGGATTTGCCGAAGCGCGGCTTCTGCTCGACTGGGCCTCGATCGTCGGCGAGGCCCTGGCGCGGTACACGGTGCCGGAGCGACTCGCTCGCCCGCGCGGCGAGGGCGGCGGCGTGCTGCATGTGCGGGTTGCCGGCGCCTTCGCGCTCGAGCTCCAGCACCAGGAGCCGGCGGTGGTCGAACGGATCAATGCGCATTTCGGCCACGCTGCCGTTTCGCGCCTCAAGCTGACGCAGGGACTGCCGGCGCCGGCCGTAAGACCTAGGCGACGCAAGCGGGCGCTCGGTGCCGCCGGCGAGGCCGAGCTGAACCGTACCGTCGAGAGAATCGGAGACCCCCGGCTCAAAGAGGCGCTGGCGCGCTTGGGTCGTGCGATTCTAACTAAAGAGCCAAAGGCTTAACGCGCGGGTTGCCGGCTTCGGGAGGCGGGTCCTATAGTGCAGGCCCGCGGCTTCTCTAGCCGCTTCCAGAAAAGGTCGAGCGCCTTGCTTCGTCGATCCGTCATCATTGCCGTGGGTGGTGCGGTCGCGGTTGCCGCTGTCGCCGGCGGCGCGTATCTCCTGATGCGTGGCCAGAGCGTCGTCGAACCGCAGACGGCCCGGACTCCGCCACTCTCGCCGACACCGCCCGCCCCGGCCGCGACACCGATGGCGGCCCCGCGCGAGGGAGATCGGATTCTCGGAAAGCCCGAAGCCCCGATCACGATCATCGAATATGCATCGCTTACCTGTCCGCATTGCGCGCGCTTCCACAAGGAGACGCTGCCCAGGCTCAAATCGACCTATATCGACACCGGTAAGGTGAAGCTCGTCTATCGCGACTTTCCCTTCGACGGGCTCGCGCTCCGGGCCGCCGCCTTGGCGCGCTGCGCACCGTCCGATCGCTACTTCGCCGTGATCGAGACGCTTTTCCAGCAGCAGGACAACTGGACGCGCGCCAAGGACCCTCTCGTTGCGCTCGGCAACCTCGGCAAGCTCGCCGGGCTGAGCCAGGCGTCGGTCGACGCCTGTTTCCAGGACACGAGGCTCCTGGACACGATCACGCAGGCACGCATCGACGGCGAGAAGACGCATGGCGTCAACTCGACCCCGACCTTCATCATCGGCGACAAGAAGATCAGCGGCGCCGAGCCGTTCGAGACCTTCGAAAAGCTGCTGAAGTCCCTTCCGGGCGGCGCGTGATCTCCCCCGTCCTCTCGTTCAAGGCCTAAATCATTGCAGTTCGTCAGCCTCCGGCTTTCCGGCTTCAAATCCTTCGTCGACCAGACCGATGTGCCGATCGAGCCGGGCCTGACCGGCGTCGTCGGTCCCAACGGCTGCGGCAAATCCAACCTCGTCGAAGCCCTCAAATGGGTGATGGGCGAGACCTCGGCACGCCAGATGCGCGGCGACGAGATGGACGACGTGATCTTCAAGGGCACGGCGTCGCGCCCGACGCGCAATCTCGCCGAGGTCGGGCTCCTGCTCGACAATCAGGCGAAGAGGGCGCCGGCGATCTTCAACGACGCCGACCAGCTCGAGATCAGCCGGCGGATCGAGCGCGGCCACGGCTCGGTCTATCGCGTCAACGGCAGGGAAGTCCGCGCCCGCGACGTGCAGACGTTGTTCGCCGATGCCGCGACCGGCGCGCATTCGGCGGCGCTGGTGAGCCAGGGGCGTATCACGCAGCTCGTGAATGCGAAGCCGGCCGACCGCCGGCTTCTGCTGGAGGAAGCCGCCGGCATCTCGGGCCTGCACTCGCGCCGTCATGAGGCCGAGCTGCGTCTGCGCGCGGCCGAGCAGAACCTGGCGCGGCTCGAGGATGTGCTGATCGCCCTCGACGGCCAGCTTCACGGCCTGAAGCGCCAGGCACGCCAAGCAACCCGCTATCGCAATATCGGCACGCAGCTTCGCAAGGTCGAGGCGCAGCTTGCCCATGTGCGCTGGCTCAAGGTGACCTTGCTCAAGCAGGCCGCCGAGCAGGCGTTGGCCGAGGCTGATCGCTCGGTCGGCGCGCTGGCCGGCGTCGCCGCCGATGCGGCAACGCGCCAGGCGGAGATCGCCGCCGGCTTGCCGCCGCTTCGCCACGCCGAGTCGGACGCGATCCAGCATCTCGACCAGGCACGCCGCGCCGAGGCCGAGATCGCAGCCGAGGAAAGGCGGGTCGCCGAGGCACGCCAGGAGGCGGAGACCCGCCGCACAGAGATCGCGACCGACATCGGCCGTGAGCAGGCGCTGGCCGACGATGCCCGCGTGAACCTCGTGCGCCTGGACAACCACCGTACCGCCCTCGAAGGCGAGCGCGCCGGCGAGGCCGATGCGCGTGCCGAGGCCGAGGCACGGCTCCAAGAGGCCGCCGCCGTCAGCGAGGCCGGCGAGGCCTTCGTTTCCGAGCAGGCGCAGATCCTCGCCAACAACGAGGCCCGGCAGGCGCAGCTCGAGCGGCAGGCGCGCGATCTCGATCAGCGCCTCGGCCGCATCGCCACAGAGACCGCCGAGGTCGCGGCCGAGAAGGCGCGGCTCGAGGAAGAGGCCGGGAGCGAGCGCCAGCTTACCCTCGCCCTCGATACCGTTCAGGAGGCCGAGGTCAGAGCCGAGGCCGATCGCATTGCCGCCGAGCGCGCCGAGGAGCAGCGTCAGGCCGCTGCCGCCGAGGAGGCGCGCCGGCGCGAGGCGCTCCAGGCGATCGAGACGACGCTCGCGCGCGTCGGTGCCGAGATGTCGGCGCTGGCGGAGCTGCTGGCGTCCGGGGAGTCGGGCGACCTGCCGCCGGCGGTCGACGCGCTTCAGGTCGACTCAGGCTTCGAGGCGGCGCTTGGCGCCGCCCTCGGCGACGATCTGACCGCGCCGATCGCGGCGGAGGGGCCGGTCCGCTGGACCGATCTGCCGCCGCTCGACGGTGCGCCGGTTCTTCCGGATGGCGTCGTGCCGCTCGCCGCCCATGTGCGCGCGCCATCGGCGCTGGCTCGCCGTCTGGCGCAGATCGGCGTCGTCGCCGACGCGACGGAGGCAGCGCGCTTGCTGCCGCTGCTCAGGGCCGGACAGCGACTGGTCGGCCGCGATGGCGGTCTCTGGCGCTGGGACGGCTTCCTGGTGGCGCCCGGTGCACCGACCGCAGCGGCCGTGCGCCTCAAGCAGCGCAACCGCCTGAACGAGCTCCAGGCCGAGCGCGCCCGCATTGACAGCGAACGCGCCGAAGCCGCTGGCGCTCTCGGCGCCGCGCGGATGGCGGCGGAGGCGGCGACGCAGCGCGACCGCGAGACACGTGAAGCCGCCCGCCAGAGCTTTGCCCGTGTCGCCGAGTCCCGCCGGGCCGAGGCGGCGCTGCGCCAGAAGCTCGCCGCCTTCACCGCCCGTCTCTCGGCCTTGGAAGAGCGTTCGCAGCGGCTCGCCGCCGACCGGATCGAGAGCGAGACGGCGCTTGAGAATGGCCAAGTCGAGCTGAGCCAGCTTGGCGATCTCGACGTCGCCCGCCAGGCGCTGGCCCAACGCCGGGTCGAGGTGGCCGAGGCTCGGGCCCGGCTGATCGAGCTCCGCGGCGAGCGAGACCGGCTGGTTTCCGAGATCGAGGCCCGCCGGCGCCGGCTGGAGCAGATCGGCCTCGAACGGCATTCCTGGGACCAGCGCGTGACCGGCGCGCAGGCGCGGGTCGCGGCGCTCGAAGAGCGTGCCCGCGCGGTCGAGGCCGATATCGAGCGGCTGGCCTCGCGCCCGGCCGAGCTCAAGGAGCTGCGTGCCCGCGCGCTCGACGAGATCCAGGCGGCGGAAGCCGAGCGCCGCGCCGCCGGCGACCGCGTCATCTCTGCTGAGACGGCGCTGGCCGAGGCGGATCGGCTGCTCAGGCAGGCCGAGCGAGACCTTGCCGAGAAGCGCGAGATGCGCGTCCGCGCCGAGGGCGCCGTCTCCCAGGCCGAGGACGCGGTCCAGCGCCTGGCGCAGCAGATTCGCGAGAAGCTGGAATGCGAGCCCGACCAGGCGCTGGAGCAGGCCGAGCTCGGCGAGGGCGAGGGCCCGGAGGCCGAGGAACAGCTCCTGCACAAGGAGCAGCGCCTGGTGCGCGAGCGCGAGCAGATCGGTCCGGTCAACCTCCGCGCCGAGGAGGAGATGCGCGAGCTCGACGAGCAGATCGCCGGCTTGAAGAACGAGCGCGGCGACCTCGTCCAGGCGATCGCGCGGCTTCGCCACGGCATCGGCGCGCTCAACCGCGAAGGCCGCGAGCGGCTGCTCGCGTCCTTCGACAAGGTCAACGCGCATTTCGGCGATCTGTTCACCCGCCTCTTCGGCGGTGGCCGTGCCTTCCTCAAGCTGACCGACTCCGAGGACCCGCTCGAAGCCGGCCTCGAGATCATGGCGAGCCCGCCAGGGACCAAGCTTCAGGTGCTGTCGCTGATGTCGGGCGGCGAGACGACGCTGACGGCGCTGTCGCTCCTGTTCGCGGTCTTCCTCACCAATCCGGCGCCGATCTGCGTGCTGGACGAGGCGGATGCGGCCCTCGACGATACCAACGTCGACCGCTTCTGCACGCTGCTCGAGGACATCGCCAAGGAGACTGGCACGCGCTTCATCATCATCACGCACCACCGGATGACGATGTCGCGCATGGACCGCCTCTACGGCGTCACCATGGCCGAGCGCGGCATCTCCCAGCTCGTCGCGGTCGACCTCCGCGAGGCGGAGCGCCTGACGCGGGCGTAGTCAGGCGCGCGCGAGGAAAGCTGCCGGGTTTGCGGCGATCTGCGGGAAGGCGCGAAGCACCTTACGGTCGAAAGTCAGAAGAGGCATGCCGAGCGCTTCGGCAACTGCCGCGTATTCGCAGTCATAGGCGGAGCACCCGCTGGCGGAGGCCAGCTCGAAGACGCGGATCCTATCGGTCGCACGCTCCCCGTCGCCGAGGATCTTGGAAATCCGTTCCCATCGTCGGTAGGCGCTATCCGGACGCAGAGCGTCCCGTCGAATGTAGTTGACGAGTATGTTCGCAACTTCGGACCGCCAGACGGGCGGCGCGAACCATCGAAGCGCCTTCCTCAGGACGGCCTCTGCGAGCGCCGTGTTCGGCGATTCGATCACGAGCGCAACAAGCAGGTTTGCGTCGGCGACGATCACGCCCGCCCCTGCCGCTCTAGCCTGTCGATTTCGGCGTTGGTGGTCCGGATCGGATGCTCCGCGCGGAGCCGCCGAAGGTCGGCAAGCAGAGCATCGACCTCCTCTCGCGGCGGCCCGAGGTACGACTCCAGGACTGCCTGCGCTTCCTGGTTCAGGCTGCGGCGGTTCCGCTCGGCCGACGTCCTCAGTCGCCGATGGAGCTCGGGAGGAAGATTCTTAAGCGTGTGACTGGCCATGGTATCCGCTCCTCTGGAACCATTATGAAACCGCGGATTCAAGTAGCCAGTGCATAATTTTATGGAAGGGCGAAGGGGTAACCTCTTGCACTCACGAGAGGTTACTGATGAGCCGATACCGGCGAGTAACATATGAGGACCGCTGCCAGATTTATGCGCTGAGCCAGGACGGTGCCTGCCAAGAAGCTATTGCCAGGGTTTTGGGTTTAAGCCAAAGCACGGTCAGCCGAGAGCTGCGCCGCAATCGGGGTCAACGCGGCTATCGGTTCAAGCAGGCAGAAACAAAAGCTCAGGCGCGGCAGGCGATACGACATAAGCCCCGCAAGCTGACGGCGTCCGTGCGGCGCAAGGTCGAAGCGAAGTTGCGCCAGATGCGCTGGTCGCCCGAGCAGATCAGCGGCTGGTTACGCGAGCAGGGCATCGGGCTGAGCCATGAGCGC
>VGEN01000011.1 GCA_016869285.1 Alphaproteobacteria bacterium | reverse complement strand
AGCAGAAAGGCCGCCTCCGCCTCGATCCGATCAGACCGCCGGTCGCCGCCCTGAGCCAAGGCCGCCGTGCGGCCGCTGCGACGCCACTCATCCACCCACCGGATCGCGCTCGACACACCGACCCCGAGCCGCTCAGCAGCCTGGCGCCGAGACAATCCGTCCTCGACCGCCCGCACCACACGAACACGAAGATCCTCTGATAGGGGAACTCCCATGCCCGCTGGCCTCCTCCTCCAGCAGGCATCTTGAATCACATCGCGACAGGATTGGGAATCCCTGACGATTCAGACAGATCGGAAAATGCTCTAGCCAGCGAGCGCGCGGCCGATCAGCGCCGCATCGGCGTTGCCACCGGAGAGCACGACCGCCACGCGCTTGCCGCGCTGGCGGTCTTTCTCTTTGAGAAGAGCGGCGGTCGCCGCCGATCCGGCGCCTTCGGCGAGGTTGTGGGTGTCGGCGAGCAGCACGCGGATCGCCCCAAGGATCTCGTCCTCGCTGACCGAGACGATGCGTTCGAGTCCGCGGCGGAGCCACTCGAATGCCTCTGGATGCGGATTGGCGATCTCGATGCCTTCCGCGACCGTGCGCCCCTTCTTGCTGACCGGCTTGCCTGCGGCGAAGGAGAGCGCATAGGCATCGGCATTGGCGGCAACAACGCCGACGATCTTGGTCTTCAAGCCCAGCGCGTCGCGTGCAGCGATCACGCCGCAGGCGCCGGATCCGAGGCCGATCGGCACGTAGACCGTGTCGAGGTCGGGCACGCCGCGCAACAGCTCGAGCCCGTATGACGCGACGCCGAGCACGAGATCGGGATGCCAGGGCGGCACGAAGTGGAGCCCGCTATTGGCGCCCATGCGCTGGGCGAGGGCGATCTTCTCCTCGGTGCTGTCGCCCTGATCGACCAGCTCGGCGCCGAGGGCGGCCATCGAGGCGCGCTTCTCGGGGTTCGAGGTCGAGCCGATCACGATCATGACGCGCAGACCGAGCCGCTTGCCAGAGTACGCAAGGCTCTGGCCGTGATTGCCGCTGCTGGCGCTGACCACGCCCGGCACGTCCGGTTGCTGCCGCTTGAGCCGCGAGAGATAGGTGACGCCGCCGCGGCACTTGAAGGCGCCGAGCGGCGTGTGGTTCTCGTGCTTGACGAAGACCTCGGCGCCGACGCGCTCGGAGAGCAGCGCCCAGCGATGCTGCGGCGTCGGCGGGATGATCGCATTGACCTCGGCGGCGGCGGCATCGAGCTCGGCGAGAGAGAACATGATCTTAAGCCTCGGGCGGGCGGGAGAGCTTTCCGGCGTGATGACACGCCGCCTGATGTCCAGGGGCATGCGTCTCCAGCGCGGGCTCGCGTTCAGCGCAGATTGACGTGGCGATCGGGCAGCGTGGATGGAAACGGCAGCCGCGTGGAATGTCCTCCGGGCTGGCGATGTCGCCGCCGATCGGTGCCGCTTGGCGGCGCCGGGTCGGATCCGGGATCGCCTGGATCAGCGCGCGCGTATAGGGGTGCAGCGGCTTCGCCCAGAGATCGGCGCCGGCGGCGCTCTCGACGACGCGGCCGAGATACATGACCAGCACGCGGTCGGCGAAGTAACGGATCACCGAGAGGTCATGCGAGATGAAGAGATAAGAGAGGTTGAAGTCGCGCTTCATCTCGACCAGCAGGTTCAGGATCTGCGCCTGGATCGAGAGATCGAGCGCGGAGACCGGCTCGTCGCAGATGACGAGATCGGGCCCGAGGATGAGCGCACGGGCGATGCCGACGCGCTGGCGCTGGCCGCCGGAGAACTCATGCGGATAGCGGGAGAGTGAGGAAAGCGGCAGGCCCACGCGCTCAATCATCGCGCGTACGCGCCGCCGACGCTCGTTGCGGTCGCCGATGCCGTGCACAGAGAGGGGCGCGGTCAGGATGCGCTCGATCGTGTGGCGCGGATTGAGCGAGCTGAAAGGATCTTGGAAGATCATCTGCGCGCGCCGCCGGTAGGGGCCGAGCGCGTCTCTGGAAAGCCGGACGACATCCTCGCCGTCGAAGGTGACTCTACCCGAGGTCGGGTCTACGAGCCTGAGGACGGTCTTGCCGAGTGTCGACTTGCCGCAGCCTGACTCACCGACCAGGCCAACGCTCTCGCCTTTCTCGATCGTCAGCGACACGCCGTCGACGGCACGCAAGATGCCGCGCGGCGTTCGGAAATGAGTGTGGAGGTCAGCGACCGACAGCAGCGGCATCGGCGCGTTCCAGGGCGAGGGTCGGCGGGCAGGCGATCAGGCGCCCCGGCCGTATCTCCTCGAGCGGTGGCGGCTTGGTCCGGCACGTTGGCAGCGCCATCGGGCAGCGCGGCACGAAGGGACAGCCTGGTTCGCCGAGGGCGGAGGCGATGCTGCCCGGAATCTCGCGCAGCGGGCCGGCGGTGTAGTGTAGGCGAGCGTCGAGCCTCGGCGAGGCCGCGAGCAAGCCTCGCGTGTAGGGATGCAGAGGATCGTCGAGCAGCCGCGTCGCGTCCGCCTCTTCGGCGCCGCGGCCGGCATACATGACGACGACGCGATCAGCCCACTGCCCGACGATGCCGAGATCATGCGTAATCAGGACCAGCGCCATGCCGAGCTCGCGCCGGAGGCGATCGAGCAGGTCGAGAACCTGCGCCTGGATCGTCACGTCGAGCGCCGTTGTCGGCTCGTCGGCGATCAGGAGCTTGGGGCCGCAGGCGACGGCCATGGCGATCATCGCGCGCTGGCGCATACCGCCGGAAAGCCGGTGCGGAAAGTCGTCGACGCGGAGATGGGGGTCGGCGACGCGCACTAAGTCGAGAAGCTGGATGCTGCGTTTGCGTGCCGCCTCCGACGAAAGCCCCTCATGAAGGCGCAGCACCTCAGCAATCTGCTTGCCGATGGTGAGCACCGGATTGAGGGAGGTCATCGGCTCCTGGAAGATCATCGCGATCTTGCGGCCGCGCACCCTGCGCATCTCGGGCTCAGGCAGCGCCAGGAGGTCTCGTCCTTGGAATCGGATCCCGCCGGAGGTGGTCCGCGCCGTGCGCGGCAGGAGCCGCATGATGGCAAGTGCGGTCAGAGACTTGCCCGACCCGCTCTCGCCGACAACGGCTACGGTCTCGCCCTCGCCGACGGCGAAGCCTAAATCGGCGACCGGCGTTCCCGTCGGGAACCGGATTGTCAGGTTCGAGACGTCGAGCAGCGGCGCGGTCATCGCTCGGCGGAGAGGCGCGGATTGAGCGCGTCGTTGAGCGCGTCGCCGATCATGTTAAGGGCGAGAACCGTCAGCACGATGGCGACGCCCGGCACCGCGGTCAGATACCACGTGGTCCGCAGAGTCTCGCGGTTGGCCCCGATCATCGAGCCCCAGCTGATGCGGTTGGGATCGCCGAGTCCCATGAACGAGAGCGCCGACTCCATCAGGATCGCCGAGGCGACGATCACCGAGGACGTGACGATGATCGGCGGCAGAGCGTTGGGCAGGATCTCGATGAAGATGATGCGGAGGTGCCCGTAGCCGAGGCCGCGCGCCGCGGTGACGAAGTCCTTCTCGCGGAGCGAGCGGAACTCGGCACGGACCAGCCTGGCGATGGTCGGCCAGGTAACGAGCGCGATGCCGACCGTGATGCTCTCGACGCGTGGCTCGGCAATCGCGACCAGCACGATCAACATCAAGAAGCTCGGCGTCGTCTGGAAGATCTCGACCAGCCGCACGAGGCCGTCGTCGATACGGCCGCCGAAATAGCCGGCCGTGGCTCCGATGACGACGCCGATGCTGACGCCGAGCGCCATCGCGGCGATGCCGATGATCAGCGAAATCCGCGAGCCCCAGACGAGGCCGGCGGCAACGTCTCGTCCGAGGCTGTCGCTGCCGAGCGGGAATTGCGGATTCTGCCCCGGCCACAGGAAGGGGCGGGCGACCATCGACAACGGGTCCTCGGGATAGATCAGCGGCGCGGCGAAGGCGACGGCCGTGACGAAGACGAGGAAGCCGCTCGCCAGCATCGCCGCTGGGTTGCGAAGGAAGGCGCGGAGCGCGCGGCCCGAGACCTCAGGCTGGGGAGCGATCTCGATCGCGGTGGTCATCGCACCTCGACCCGAGGATCGAGCCAGGCGTGCAGCAGGTCGACCAGCGTGTTGGCGATGATGACCAGGAATGATGAGAGCAGCAGCACGCCGAGCAGAACGTTGAAGTCGCGCCGCATCACGGATTCGAAGGCGAGCCGGCCGAGCCCCGGCCAGCTATAGACGGTCTCGACCACGACCGCGCCGCCGAGGATGCCGCCGAGATGGATGCCGGCAAGAGTCGTCACCGGCAGGAGCGCATTCCGGACGATGTGGCGAAGCGTGATCGCGAGCGGCGGCAGGCCCTTGGCGGCGGCCGTGCGCACATAGTCCTGGGAAGCGACCTCGAGCACGGCCGCCCGCGTGAGCCGGCCGTAGATCGCGACATAGAAGAGCGCGAGCGAGGTCGCGGGCAGGATCATGTGCTTCAGGCGGTCGAGGATGTAGTCGAAGCCGGTTAGGCCGGCGCCGATCGTCTCCTGGCCGCCGCTCGGCAGCCAGCCGAGCTTGACCGAGAACAGCACGATCAGCATGAGGCCGATCCAGAAGCCCGGCACCGAATAGAATATCAGCGACACGACCGAGAGGAGGCGGTCGGGCCAGCGCCCAGCGGTCAGCGCCATCGCCGTGCCGAGCGCGATGCCGAGGCCGAAGGCGATTGCGAGCGCCATGCCCATCAGCATCAGCGTGCTTGGCAGCCTCTGCCCGATCAGTTCCGAGACCGGCATGCCGTAGCGGGGCGACTGGCCGAGGCTGAACTGCGCGAGGTTGCTTAGATAGGCGAGGAGCTGCTGGAGGACCGGCACGTCGAGGCCGAAGCGCTGACGCAGCATCGCCATGGTCTCTTCGGTCGCCGCGCCGAACTCGCCGGCCATGACGTCGGCGGCGTCGCCGGGCGCCAGCTTCAGCAGCAGGAAGTTGAGGATGACGATGCCGAGGATCGTCGGGACCGCCTGGATGACGGTCCGGCGCAGGACGCGAAGCAGGCGTCGGCCTTCGAGCATGGATCGATCATAACCCTCCCCCGCGGGAAGCGGGGGAGGGGAATCGCACAAGCGTCAGTCGACGAAATGCACGTCGGCGAAGTTGTCGCCGAGGCCCTCGGCACCGCGCGCGTAGTTGCGGATCTTCTTGTTGGCGATGATGACCTCGAGCGGCGAGATCAGATCCACCGAGGGTGCGTCCGCATGGACAATCCGCTGGAACTGCGAGAACAGCTGCTTGCGCTTGGCGGCGTCGATCTCGACGGCCGCCGCTTCGAGGAGGCGGTCGACCTCGGGGTTCTCGTAATGCGCCGAGTTCGAGAAGGGCAGGCCGATGCGGAAGTTCTTCGACCAGTAGCCGCGCTGCACCCCGACCGTCGGGTCGAAGACGTTGGTCAGCGACTCGATGGTGAGGTCGAAGGAGCGGTCGGTGTAGACGCCCTTCACATAGGCGCCAAACTCGAGGTTCTGCGTGGTCGCGTCGATGCCGACGCGGCGCAGCGACTGGCGCACGAACTCGGCGAGGCGTGCATCGATGAAGGGGTTGTAGAGCAGGCGCAGCGGGAAGCGCATGCCATTGGCAGCGCGCGGATGCCCGGCCTCGTCGAGCAGCTTGTTGGCGATGTTCACGTCGAACTTCCTGGGCTGCACGGCGGGGTCGTACCAAGTCGTCAGCGCGACGCTGATCGGTGAGGGTGAGACCTTGGCATAGCCATAGAAGACCGTGTCGACGATCGCCTGCAGGTCGAGCGCATGCGCGATCGCCTCGCGGACCTTCTTCTCTTTCAGGATCGGGGTGTCGAGGTTGAAGAAGATCTGATGCTGCGCGCCGGTATAGGCGAAGCTGCGTGTGTCAACCGCCAGTCGCGGGTGGCTCTTGTAGCGCTCCATGTCGGAGAGCGGCACCGGCGCGCTGCCGCCGAGGTCGAGATCGCCCGCCTCGAAGGCGGCGGCGCGCGCCGCGGCGTCCGGCATGAAGCGGACGATGACGCGATCGAGGTAGGGGCGCGGCTTGTCCCAATAGTTGGCGTTGCGCTCGAGCACCGCGTGGCTGCCGCGCACCCATTCCTTCAGCACGAAGGGGCCGGTGCCGATGTGCTGCGGCGGCCCCGGAGGCGTTGCCACGTCGAAATTCTCGAAGACGTGCTTGGGCACGATCGGCGACTCGGACGGACCAAGCGCGACCATCATGTAGGGCGACGGCTTCGAAAGCACCACCACGGCAGTCTTGGCATCCGGCGCCTTCACCTCGGTGACATTGGCAAAGGTGCCGCGCCCGCGCGGGTGCCCCGCTTTGAGACGCATGATCGAGAAGGCGACGTCGGCCGAGGTGAACGGCTTGCCGTCGTGGAAGGTCACGCCCTCGCGCAGATTGAAGGTGTATTGGAGCCCGTCCGGCGAAACCGACCAGCTCGTTGCCAGCATCGGCAGCGGCTTCAGGTCGGGGTCGTAGGTGACGAGGCCGTCCCAGATCTTGGCCGAAGTCGTCGGCGTCGAGGTGTTGTTGAGCGCAGAGAGGGTCGGCGGCTCGTACTTCATGACGAAGCGGAGCGTGCCGCCATGCTTCGGTTGCTGGGCCTCGGCTACCGGAGCGCCGAGCGCGAGGCTGAGGAAAAACGCGGCGGTCGCCGCGACCACCGATTTGAGATGAAGCACCAAGCCCTCCCCGAATTGTCCGTCAGATGCGACGGCTAGACAAAACCATTGCATCCGAGATCGCCCGGAGCAACGCGGCCTCAACCGAGATTCAGAAACTAGGGAGCGCTCCGACCAATTTCAATGTGGAAAAGTCTAATAAACAAACGAATAATGTTATATTGATGGCGCGGCGGGAGATAATGGTCGGAGCGGCGGGATTTGAACCCACGACCCCCAGTCCCCCAGACTGATGCGCTACCAGGCTGCGCTACGCTCCGACCGGGACGATGGCCCTCGGCATCTGCCGCTGGCGGGGGAGGGTGAGCTTATACCGGCGAGGTCTCGGCCACGCAACGCCGGCGCTCGGAGGAGCGCCGTCTTTCCGCTCTCGGCGGAGGCGATCAACGCTTTGTGCGCGCGGTGCGAGAAGGGTTCTGCGGTGACCGGTCAGGTTTGACGCCGGCAAAGGCGGCCTCCACAGTGCCGCCGCCGGGCCAGGCGAGCCAGTGGAGGGGAAGCTCTGCAGCAACGACGAGACGTGGTCATGTGCATATCGGATGCGGTGCCGGATTCTCGGGCGACCGCACGGATGCATCCGCGCCTGTGGTCGAGGCGCTCGCGGCCTCAGGCTGCCCTTCCTACCTGGTGTTCGAGACGCTTGCCGAGCGGACCTTGGCGCTGGCTCAGCTCGAGCGCCGCCGCGATCCTTCTGCAGGCTTCACGCCCTATCTCGCCGATTTCCTCCGCCCTATCCTTCGCCGCTGCATCGAGTCGCGCATCCGCATCGTCGCCAATTTCGGGGCGGCGAATCCCATGGCCGCCGGACGCCGTGCCCTCGCCGTCGCGGAGGAGCTCGGTCTTTCCGGGCTGAAAGTCGCGGTCGTCGAAGGCGACGATCTTCTCGATGCGCACGGCATCGAGGCTGTTCGCCGCTGGCCGAATGACGAAGACGCCGAGCTCGCCGGACGAGACGTGATCGCCGCCAATGCCTATCTCGGCGCGCTGCCGATCGCCACCGCGCTCGGCCAAGGGGCGGACATCGTCATCACCGGCCGCTGCACGGATTCGGCCTTGGCCCTCGGGCCGCTGATGCACGAGTTTGGGTGGGCACCGCCCGAATGGAACCGCCTGGCGGCAGGCACATTGGCGGGCCACCTGATCGAGTGCTCCGGGCAGATCACCGGCGGCTACTTCGCCGACCCCGGCAAGAAGGATGTCGTCGATCTGGATAGGCTCGGCTTCCCGATCGTCGAAGCGACAAGGGACGGCGAGATCGTTGTGACCAAGCCGCCGGGAACCGGCGGCCTGGTGTCGGAGGCGACGTTGACCGAGCAGATTCTTTATAAGCTGCACGATCCCGCCGCCTACCTCACGCCGGACGTGACGATGGACATCACCGGCGTTCGCCTGCGCATGGAGGCCTCCGACCGGGTCCATGTCGAAGGCGTGCAGGGCCGCCCGCCGCCGCCAACCTACAAGGTGACGGTGAGCCTTGATGGCGGCTATCTCGCCGAGGGCGAGATCTCCTATGCCGGCCCCAACGCCCTGGCACGCGCCGAGCTCGCTGCGGACGTACTTGTGAAGCGCGTGAAAGGGCTCGGCATCAATCGTCCCGTCCGCTGCGACATCATCGGTGCGGTCAGCGTCTTTGATGACGACCGCGGGCTTCGGCGCCGCGGAGGGTCGTTCGCGCCCGGCGGCGATTATAGGGTTCGCCTGTCGGGTTCCTCCGACGATCGAGTCACCGCCGAGCGTATTGCCCGCGAAGTCGTCGCGCTTTATCCGACCGGACCGGCGGGCGGCGCCGGTGTCCGCACCGCCGTCACCGGCCGGGTGCGCACGGTCTCTTCCTATGTGCCGGCCGAGCTGGTGCGGCCACGCGTGTCGATCCTGGGCGCGGCAGGGCGCGGCGCATGACCGAGATGATCCTGCACGAGATCGCGCATGCGAGATCCGGCGACAAGGGCAACCGGCTCAACGTCAGCGTCATCGCCTATCGGCAGGAGGACTACCCGCTGCTCGTCGAGCAGGTGACGGCCGAGCGGGTCCGGGCGCTGTTCCAGGGACGCGGCGTCGGCAAGGTTCGGCGTTTCGAGCTGCCGCTATTGAAGGCGCTCAACTTCGTCGTCGACGACGCTCTGGAAGGCGGCGTCAACGGCAGCCTCAATCTGGACGGTCACGGGAAGTCGCTGTCCTTCCTCGTCCTGACGCTGCCGATACGCCGGCCCTAGGCCGATCCTCCGGCTATTGCGAAGGCGAGTCCTGAGAAGACGCGCCCGCTCCCGTGGCCGCGTCGAGGCCGAGCCTGGCAGCGAGCGACACCATGTCGCCGACCCCTTCCGCCTCGGCGCTCGACGCGTTGCCGTCGATGCGGCGCTTCTTGACGCCCTGGGTGATCGCGGCGAAGCGAAAGGCGTGGAAGGCGATCCAGAACGGCCAGTCGACCGGACCCGAGATGCCGCTATGGGCAAGGAAACCGGCGAGGAAAGCCTCCTCGCTCGGGATGCCGAGCGCGGCCCGGTCGAGGCCGACCAGGCCTTTCACCCGCGCGATGCGCGGCAGCCGCAGCATCGTGCACAGATAGGTGATGTCGACGAGCGATGTACCGAGCGTCGACAGCTCCCAGTCGAGCATGCCGACGATCCTCGGTTCGGACGCGTGAAAGACGACGTTGTCGAAGCGCACATCGCCATGCACGAGCGAGACGCTGTCATCGTCGACCTTGCGGCTGGTAAGCCAGGAGATCAGTGCTTCCATGTCCGGAACCGTCTCGGTCTCGGAGGCTCGGTACTGCTGGACCCAGCGGGAGATCTGGCGCTCGACATAGCCGCCGCGCCGGCCGTAGTCGGCAAGCCCGACGGAGTCGATGTCGAGCTTGGCGAGTTCGCCCAGAACGCGGGCCATCTCGGCGTAGTAGGCGCCGCGTTCGCTCACGCTGACCTCCGGCAGCGCCGGGTCCCAGAAGATGCGCCCGTCCAGGTATTCCATGACGAAGAAGGCGGTGCCGATGATCGAGGCGTCCTCGCAGAGATGAAAGACCCTGGGCACCGGCACCGGCGTTCCCGCCAGCGCCTTCATCACCCGGTACTCGCGCTCGACCGCATGCGCGGATTTGAGCAGCGTACCGGACGGCTTCCGCCGCAGCACATAGCGCCCGGACGCTGCCTCGACGAGGAAGGTGGGATTCGACTGGCCTTTGGAGAATTTCCACGCCGTCGCCGGCCCGCGAAAGCCGTCAAGGTTTATCTCGAGATACGGAACCAGCCGGTCGAGATCGACGAGGCTCGCGCCGGTCATCAGGCTTTCGCTCCGTAGCGCCCGACGATCTGCTTGCCGAGGCTCGCCAGATGAACCGCATCCGGTCCGTCGGCGATGCGGATGGTTCGTGCGTATTTCCACGCGTCGGCAAGGAACGTGTCCTGGCTCACGCCCATTGCGCCGTGGAGCTGGATCGCGCGGTCGATGACCGTTTGCGCCATCATCGGCGCGACGATCTTGATCATCGCGATCAGGTCGCGGGCCGACTTGTTGCCTTCGCGGTCCATCTTGTCGGCGGCCGAGAGCGTCAGCAGACGCGCCTGCTCGATCTCGCAGGCGGAGCGCGCGATGTCCTCGCGCACCGGGCCGTGATCGGACAGCACGCGGCCGAAGGCAACGCGCTGGCTGGCGCGCACGCACATAAGCTCGAGCGCGCGCTGGGCGCAACCGACCAGCCGCATGCAATGATGGATACGGCCGGGGCCGAGCCGGCCTTGCGCGATCTCGAAGCCGCGCCCTTCGCCCAGCAGCATGTTCTCCGCCGGCACGCGGACGTTATCGAAGACGATCTCGGCATGGCCGTGCGGCGCGTCGTCGTTGCCAAAGACCTGCATCGGCCGGACGATCTTGATGCCAGGCGTCGAGCGCGGTACCAGGATCATCGACTGCTGCTGGTGCTTGGGTGCGCCCGGATCGGTCTTGCCCATGACGATGAAGATCTCGCAGCGCGGATCGAGCGCGCCGCTCGCCCACCACTTGCGGCCGTTAACGACATATCCGCTGTTGCCTTCGCGCTCGATCGAGCAACGGATATTGGTCGCATCCGAGGAGGCGACGTCCGGCTCGGTCATGCAGAAGGCCGAGCGGATCTTTCCGTCGAGCAGCGGCTTCAGCCACTGCTCCTTCTGCTCGGGCGTGCCGTAGCGGACGAGCACCTCCATGTTGCCGGTGTCCGGCGCGCTGCAGTTGAAGGCTTCGGCGCCGATCAGCGAGCGGCCCATGATCTCCGACAGGGGTGCATATTCGAGATTGGAAAGGCCGGCGCCGAGCTCCGACTCAGGCAGGAAGAGGTTCCACAGGCCCTCAGCCCTCGCCTTGGCCTTGAGCTCGTCCATCACCGGCGGGACCGTCCAGCGATCGGCTGCCGTGGCGACGTGCTCCTTGTAGGGTTTCTCGGCATGGTAGACGTGCTTGTCCATGAAGGCCGAGACGCGCGACGCCAGAGCCTTGGAACGGTTCGACTGAGCCAGGGACATGAGGGATCCTGCCGCAAGATGATGTCGCCGGATTGTCCACACGCCGCGGGGCCGCGGCAAGCATGGCCCTATCAGCCGAGGCGGGGAGGAAGCTGCTGATCTCGGAGCTCGGGCGCTCCGCTCTCGCCTGGCTCGCCCAGCCGGCTAGGCAACGTCGAATCGGCGCTGGTTTCGAGGGAATGCTTCTGCATGTGACGAACTCCACCTATGCTTCGGTGGGGCGCACCCCGCGTCCCATGCCGAGGGTTCGTCGAGGAGCCCTGGAGGTCGGCAAACGGGTCTCCGATCACGCGGTGCGAAACGGGAAGGACGAATGGCGTTAGCAGACCCTTCGGGTCGCCAGGCGGACGGGCTCAGGTGGGGACGGCTGATGGCGGCCGCCCAGGACGGCAGCCAGGCCGACTACGCTCTCCTGCTGCGAGAGATCGTCCCGTTGATCCGCGCCGTTGCCGCGCATCATCATCGCACGCCCGACCGCATCGACGACGTGGTCCAGGACGTGCTGTTGACCCTCCACAGGATCCGCCACACCTATGACCCGGCCCGGCCGTTCGTTCCCTGGCTGGCGGCCGTCGCGCGGCGCCGGTCGATCGACGCGCTCCGTCGGCAGTTTCGCACGAATGCCATGGAGATCCGCGACGATACTTCATATGAAACCTTTACCGACCCTCTGGCGAACAGGGAGAGGGAGGGGCGTGAAGCGGCTGACGCCTTGGCGGCGGCGCTCGCGGCCCTACCCCGGGGTCAGCGGGAGGCGTTGGAACTGGTGAAGCTTAGGGAGATGTCATTGATCGAGGCCTCTGCCGTCAGCGGCCAGTCGGTCGGCGGGCTTAAGGTGAACGTGCATCGGGCGATCAAGGCGCTGCGCGCCAAGCTGAAGGGCAGGTAGCATGTCCGAGCCTATCGACGATCTGATCGACAAGCTCGCCGCCGAGAGCGGGCGGGTTCGCCGGCTTGCGTCGCCGATGACGAGGGCGGCGATCTGGCTGCTCGCGGTCGGCACGCTCTCGGCGCTGGCGGTCTTCAGCTTTGCCGATCTGCCGCTGTTTATTTCACGGATGGGCG
Organism: Alphaproteobacteria bacterium; assembly: GCA_016869285.1. Classification (GTDB taxonomy): domain Bacteria; phylum Pseudomonadota; class Alphaproteobacteria; order SHVZ01; family SHVZ01; genus SHVZ01. The sequence continues at coordinate 39,433 of VGEN01000011.1, read as the reverse complement.
ATGCCAAGCTTCAGCTCGAGGTTGCCGGCATCTTCCTGACCGGCATCGCCGCCATCGTCGCGGCCTTTCACCTGAGCCTCCCCGACCGCTCATCGGGCTGGGCGCTGCTGCCGCTGCCGCCGCTGGCGCTCTGGATCGGCAGCAGCGGCTATTCCTGCTGGCGCCAATGGATCCAATACGGTCCCGAAGGCTGGAGCCTGGGTGAAAGCGCAGATTGCTTCCGGATGATCCTCGGCGTCAGCATTCCGCTGGCGGCAGCGCTGCTGCTGGCGCTTGCGAAGGCGAAACCGCTCAATTCCGTGCCGGTCGCCGCCGTCGGAGGGCTGGGCGTCGCGGCGATCGCGGCGCTGCTGCTGCAGTTCTTCCACCCGTTCGATGTGACCTTCATGGACCTCGGCATCCACGTCGTCGCCGTCGGCCTGGTGATCTTCGGATCGGCGGCCTCCAGCCGCTTCATCCGTCAGCCGGACCCTCAGGCGTCGCGCGGATAGATGATGATCGAAAGGAAGCGGCTCGGCAGCTTGGTGAGCGTCGCCGGTCCGTGCGGGGCGCCCGCATCGAAGAACAACGAGTCGCCAGGCGCCAGGTCATAGATCTTGTCCGCGTGCCGATAGGCGATGCCGCCTGACAGCATGTGGATGAACTCAACGCCGGCATGACGGAAGTTGGCGTAGGGCTGCGCTTCCTTCGACAGCGTGATCAGATAGGGCTCGACGACGACCTCGCCGCGGAGCGAGTGCCCTAGAAGCTCGTACTGATGCCCGGCCTTGGTGCCGCGCCGGTCGATGGTGACGCCGTGGCCGCGCGGCACGTAAGAGCAGTCGCGCGCCTCCTCGAGCTCGGCAAACAGGCTCGAGATCGGCACGTTACAGGCATCCGCCAGCGCCTGCAGCGTCGCCAGCGAGGGCGAGGTCGCGCCGTTCTCGATCTTCGAGAGCATACCGACCGAGAGTCCCGCTTGACGGGCCAGCTCGGCCACCGTCATGTCGAGGCGCTTGCGCAGCGCGCGCATGCGCGCACCGACCGCTTCCTCGACTGTCCGCCAGCCGGACGACGACGGTGCATTCGATCCGGTTGCGAGCGGCGTGGCCCCGTCGTCGCGAGCCGGTTTCTTCCGCGCGCGCATCAGCAGTCGAGCGTGGTCTGGCGTTCCCACTCGGTGAGGTGCCGGCTGTACTCGTTCCAATCGGCGTGGCGGAGCTTGAGATATGATGCGAGGAAGGTCCCGCCGAGGCCCGCCTTGAGTACGGCCGACCTCTCGAGATTGCGGAGCGCATCGAGCAGGTTGAGCGGCAGGCGCTTGGCGCCCTTCACCGTGTGGCCGTCGGTATACATGTTGATGTCGAGGCGCTTGCCGGGATCGCGCTTGTTGGCGATGCCGTCGAGGCCGGCGACCAGAAGGCTCGCCTGCAGCAGGTAGGGGTTCGCCGCGCCATCCGGCAGGCGGAGCTCGAAGCGGTTCGGCTCCGGGATGCGTATCATGTGGGTGCGGTTGTTGCCCGAATAGGTGACCGTATTCGGCGACCAGGTGGCGCCGGACAGCGTCACCGGCGCGTTGATGCGCTTGTAGGAGTTCACCGTCGGATTGGTCAGGGCGCATAGCGCCTCGGCGTTGTGCACGATGCCGCCGATGAACTGGTAGGCAAGCGCTGAGAGGCCGAGTTCGCCTTTCGGGTCCTCGAACAGGTTCTTCCGGCCCTTCCACAGCGAGACATGCGCGTGGCAACCGCTGCCGGTCAGGTTCAGGAAGGGCTTCGGCATGAAAGTGGCGCGAAGCCCGTGCTTCTCGGCGATGGTCTTGACCATGTACTTGAAAAAGGCGTGACGGTCGGCGGTGACGAGCGCAGCGTCGTATTCCCAGTTCATCTCGAACTGACCGTTCGCATCCTCATGGTCGTTCTGATAGGGCTTCCAGCCGAGTGCGAGCATCGCATCGCAGATCTCGGTGACGACGTCGTAGCGTCGCGTCAGCGCCGCCTGGTCGTAGCAGGGCTTCGGCTGCCGGTCGGCGGGATCGGAAACGGCGGTGCCGTCCTGCGTGATCAGGAAGTACTCGCACTCGACGCCGGTCTTGAGCTCGTAGCCCTTCTTCGAGGCGTCTGCGATGACGCGCTTCAGCACATTGCGCGGCGCCTGCTCGACCAGCTTGCCGTCCATGACGAGGTCGGAGGCGAGCCAGCCGACCTCGGGCTTCCACGGGAGCTGAATGAGGCTGTCCGGATCGGGAACCGCGAAGAGGTCGGGATCGGCCGGCGTCATGTCGAGCCAGGTGGCGAAGCCGGCAAAGCCCGCACCGGACTTCTGCATCGCGCCGATCGCCGCCGCAGGCACCAGCTTGGCCCGCTGCGTGCCGAAGAGATCGGTGTAGGAGATCATGAAGTACTTGATCCCCTTGTCCTTCGCGACCTTGGCCAGATCCGTCATTTCCCCCTCCTGTTTGTCCGCTAGAAGCTGCCGCCTCCAGGTATCCAGCTCGTTCCGGCGAGCGGCACACGTGCCATCGCCGCTGCCTCGATGGTCAGGGCCACGAGGTCTTCGGGCTCGAGATTGTGCAGATGGCTCTTGCCGCAGGCACGCGCGATCGTCTGCGCCTCCAGCGTCATCACCGCGAGGTAGTTGGCAAGGCGCCGCCCAGCCTTGATGGGATCGAGGCGCTTGAAGAGATCGGGGTCCTGCGTCGTGATCCCGGCGGGATCACGCCCCTCGTGCCAATCGTCATAGGCGCCGGCGGTGGTGCCGAGCTTCCGGTACTCGGCCTCCAGCGCCGGGTCGTTGTCGCCGAGAGCGACGAGCGCGGCCGTGCCGATCGAGACGGCGTCGGCTCCGAGCGCCAGCGCCTTCGCCACATCGGCGCCGTTGCGGATGCCGCCGGAGACGATGAGCTGCACCTTGCGGTGCATGCCGAGATCGATCAGCGCCTGCACCGCCGGGCGGATCGAGGACAGCGTCGGCAGGCCGACATTCTCGATGAAGACCTCCTGGGTTGCCGCCGTGCCGCCCTGCATGCCATCGAGCACGACGACGTCGGCGCCGGCCTTCACCGCCAGCGCCGTGTCATAGTAGGGGCGCGAGGCGCCAACCTTGACATAGATCGGCTTCTCCCAGTCGGTGATCTCGCGCACCTCCTCGATCTTGATCTGGAGGTCGTCGGGGCCGGTCCAATCGGGGTGACGGCAGGCGGAGCGTTGGTCGATGCCGACGGGGAGCACGCGCATGCCGGCAACCCGCTCGGTGATCTTCTGCCCGAGCAGCATGCCGCCGCCTCCGGGCTTGGCGCCCTGGCCGACCACGATCTCGACCGCGTCGGCGCGGCGAAGGTCGTCCGGACTCATCCCGTAGCGCGACGGCAGGATCTGATAGACCAGCAGCGAGGAGTGCGTGCGCTCCTCCGGGGTCATGCCGCCATCGCCGGTGGTGGTCGAGGTGCCCATGGCCGAGGCGCCGCGGCCGAGCGCCTCCTTGGCATTGGCCGAGAGCGAGCCAAAGCTCATGCCGGCGATGGTAATCGGGATCTTGAGCTCGATCGGCTTGGAGGCGTAGCGCGAGCCTAGAAAGACATTGGTGCCGCAGCGCTCGCGATAACCTTCGAGCGGATATCGCGAGATCGAGGCGCCGAGGAAGAGAAGGTCGTCGAAGTGCGGCACCTTGCGCTTGGCGCCGGCGCCGCGGATGTCATAGATGCCGGTTGCCGCGGCGCGGCGGATCTCCGACAGCGTGTAGTCGTCGAAGGTCGCCGATTTACGGGGCGTGGTCGGAGGAATCATCGTCAGTACACGTTGTCGACGTGGAAGTGGTAGAGACGGCGGGCCGAGCCGTAGCGTCTGAACTGGCCGATATCGATACCGGCGATGCCGGCGGTGGTCAGCTTCCGTGCCAGTTTCGCCTTGTGATGGTCGGTCATCGGCTTCTCGACGCAGTCGGCGCCGAGGCCTTGCACCTTGCCGCGCACATAAAGACGCGCCTCGTAGATCGAGTCGCCGAGGCTCTCGCCGGCATCGCCGAGCACGACCAGAGAGCCGGCTTGCGCCATGAAGGCCGACATGTGGCCGACGCTGCCCCTCACGATGATGTCGACGCCCTTCATCGAGATGCCACAGCGCGCCGAAGCGTTGCCGTCGATGATCAAGGTGCCGCCGCAGCCGGTAGCCCCGGCGGACTGGCTGGCGTCGCCTTTCACATGCACGGTGCCCGACATGATGTTCTCGGCGACGCCGACGCCGGCATTGCCGTTGACGATCACCGTCGCCTGCTTGTTCATGCCGGCGCAGTAATAGCCGACATGACCATCGATCTCGATCGTGACCGGCACGTCGACGCCGACCGCGACCGAGTGGCGGCCGCGCGGATTGGCGATCCGCCAGAGCGTCTGGTTGGTATCGGGACGGAGCCGGTGGAGCGCCAGGTTGAGCTGGCGAAGCGGCATCGTCGCAAGGTCGACGATCTCGGCGCGGTCGGCGCTCAATGTGGCCGCTCCCAGAAATAGACGGTCGCCGGCTCCGGCTCCCAGACCCTCGCCTTGTCGATCTCCGGCAGGTCCACCAGGGCGCGGTACTCGGAACCGAAGGCGACATAGCGGTCGGTCTCGGCCATGACGGCTGGCTTGCAGGCGATCGGGTCGCGCAGCACACCGAAACCGGACTCGGTGCCGACGACGAAGGTATAGAAGCCGTCGAGGTCGGAGAGCGCGTCGGTCAGCGCCTGGCCGAGGCTCGCGCCTTTGTGCATGCGCGCGGTCAGGTAGCCGGCGGCGACCTCGCTATCATTATCGGTGGCGAAGGTGAGTCCGTCGCGCGCCAGCTCGCGACGGACGGCGTTGTGATTGGAGAGCGAGCCGTTGTGGACGAGGCACTGGTCGAGGCCGGTAGAGAAGGGGTGAGCGCCGTCGGTGGTGACGGCGGACTCGGTCGCCATCCGCGTGTGGCCGATGCCATGCGTGCCGGTCATGGCGCCGAGGCCGAACTTGGTGGCGACGAGATCGGGTCGCCCCACCTCTTTGTAGAGCTCCATGCGCTTGCCGGCGCCGACGAGCGCGAGCTCGGGCGCGACCGCCCCGAGCGCCGCCTTGGCCTCGGCCTCGCGCGCAGCGGGCAGCGTCAGGACGCCATGGGTGTGTCGGCCGACGGCGGTGATGCGCGTGCCGAGAGCCTCGGAGAGGCGTCGTGCGATCGCCTGGAAGTCGGTGGCCTCATCGCCGCGCACCGTGAGCTTGACCGTGTCGCGGCCGCCGGGGCCGAAGACGGCGAAACCGGCACTGTCGGGGCCACGATCGCAGAGCACGCCCAGCATGCCCGCCATCAGCCGGCCGAGCTCGGGCTCCAGCTTCGGGTCCTTGAGAAAAAGTCCGACGATCCCGCACATGCCCAGCCTCCCGCGCGCGCGCAGATGATAAGGCGGCGGGCGGCGGGGTCAACTGGCGGAAACAAAGTTTCCCGCAAGGAAACGATACTTCGGGTGGTCCTAGCCGCAGGTGGCTCCGGTTTAACGCGCGGCCCGGTTCCGCGATACCGCAGCCGCGGCTATCCTCCGTTCCGCCGCGTGCTAGACATCGCTCAACGAAATCCGGTGAGGTAGCCAGTCATGGATGTGCGTGCAGCCGTTGCGCTCAAGGCCGGAGCGCCGCTTTCGATCGAGACAGTCAAGCTCGACGGGCCGAAGGATTTCGAGGTCCTGGTCGAGATCAAGGCGACCGGAATTTGCCACACCGACGAGTTCACGCTCTCAGGCGCCGATCCCGAAGGATTGTTCCCCGCCATTCTCGGCCATGAGGGCGCCGGTGTGGTCGTCGATGTCGGCAAGGCGGTGACCAGCCTCAGGAAGGGCGATCACGTCATTCCGCTCTACACGCCGGAATGCCGGCAGTGCAAATCCTGCCTCAGCCGCAAGACCAACCTCTGCACCTCGATCCGCGCCACCCAGGGTAAAGGCCTGATGCCGGACGGCACCAGTCGCTTCTCGCTCGGCGGCAAGATGGTGCACCACTACATGGGCTGCTCGACCTTCTCGAACTACACCGTCCTGCCCGAGATCGCGCTCGCGAAAATCCGCGAGGACGCGCCCTTCGACAAGGTCTGCTATATCGGCTGCGGCGTTACCACCGGCATCGGTGCCGTCATCAACACCGCCAAGGTCGAGCCGGGTGCGAACGTGGTCGTCTTCGGCCTCGGCGGCATCGGCCTCAACGTGGTTCAAGGCGCCCGTATGGTCGGCGCCGACATGATCGTCGGCGTCGACATCAACCCGGCGCGCGAGGCGCTGGCCCGCAAGTTCGGCATGACGCACTTCGTCAATCCGAAGGAGGTCAGGGGCGATCTCGTGCCCTATCTGGTCGAGCTGACCAAGGGCGGCGCCGACTACAGCTTCGAATGCGTGGGCAATGTCGACCTGATGCGCCAGGCGCTCGAGTGCTGCCATCGCGGCTGGGGAGTCTCGGTGATCATCGGTGTCGCCGGCGCCGGCAAGGAGATTTCGACCCGGCCGTTCCAGCTTGTGACCGGCCGCGTCTGGAAGGGCACGGCCTTCGGCGGCGTCCGCGGCCGCACCGAGGTGCCGAAGATCGTCGACTGGTACATGGAGGGGAAGATCAACATCGACGATCTGATCACCCACAAGATCCCGCTCAACCGCATCAACGAGGGCTTCGACCTCATGCACGCCGGCAAGTCGATCCGGACGGTCGTCGAGTACTGATGGAAACGCTTTCCGAGCAGGCCTGCTTCGGCGGCGTTCAGGGCTTCTACCGGCACGAGTCCAAAGCCGTCGGCGGGCCGATGCGCTTCGCCGTCTACAAGCCTCCTCAGGCGGCCAAGGGCAAGGTGCCGGTGGTCACATACCTCGCCGGCCTCACCTGCACGGAGGAGACCTTCACCATCAAGGCCGGTGCGCAACGGGTTGCCGCTCAGCTCGGCCTGATGCTGGTGATGCCGGATACGAGCCCGCGGGCGGCGCGCTTTCCCGGCGATGACGCCGCCTGGGACTTCGGCATTGGCGCCGGATTCTACGTCGACGCCACGGCCGAGCCCTGGAAGACCGCCTATCGCATGTACAGCTACATCACGGGCGAGCTCCGCGAGGCGATCGACGCGTCGCTTCCGGCGCGTCCCGACCGGCAGGGAATCTTCGGGCACTCGATGGGCGGGCACGGCGCGCTGACCTTGGCGCTGCGCAACCCCGACAAGTACAAGACCGTCTCCGCCTTCGCTCCGATCGTGGCGCCGATGCGCGTACCCTGGGGGCAGAAAGCGTTCTCGAACTATCTCGGCCCTGACCAGGCGGCATGGCGGGACTACGACGCGAGCGAGCTTGTCCGCCGTCATAAATTTCCCGGCACGATCCTCGTCGACCAGGGTCTTGCCGATAAGTTCCTCGTCGACCAGCTCAAGCCCGAGCTGTTCGAGCTCGCCTGCAAGAATGCCGGACAGAAGCTGACTCTGCGCCGGCACGAGGGCTACGATCACAGCTACTATTTCATTCAGAGCTTCGTCGAAGACCATCTGAGGCATCACGCCGCCGGCCTCGGCTGACAGCAGGGAGAACGCCATGCAGAAGCTGCTCGTCTACCAGTCGATGTGGGCGATGGAGCGCCGCCAGCCGGATGGCATGGAATGGTCGCTCGAGGAGAAGCTCAAGATGATCCGAGATGCCGGCTTCGACGGCGCCGGCGTCCGTTTCTTCGACTTTCAGCAAGCCAAGGCGCATGTCGAGATCCTCAAGGACTATGGGCTCACCTGGCAAGCGCAGTGCTACCCGCAGAGCGTCGACGACTTGAAGCCGATCCTCGACAACGTGCTGAAGCTCGGCGCCGACCATCTGAACCTCCAGCCCGATGTCCGCCCTTACCGGATCGAGGAGTGTATTCCGTACATCGAGGGGTGGCGGCGGCTGGCGGCGGAGGCGGGTGTGCGCATGCATATCGAGACGCATCGCGACCGCATGACCACCGACCTGTTCTTCACCCTGCACCTGCTCGACTGCTTCCCCGATCTGAGGCTCACGGGCGACATTTCGCATTACCTCGTCGGCCGCGAATTCGCCGGCCCGCCGATCAGCGATGAGAACCATCGGCTTATGCACCGGATACTCGACAATTGCTGGGGCTTCCACGGTCGCGTCGCCAGCCGCGAGCAGGTGCAGGTGCCGATCTCCTTCGCGCACCACAAGCCCTGGGTCGACCTGTTCATGGGCTGGTGGGAATACGGCTTCCGCTCCTGGCGCAAGCGCGCGCCGAAGGACGGCGTGCTGACCTTCCTCTGCGAGCTAGGGCCGAAGCCCTATGCGATCACCGACCACAACGACGTCGACCTCTCGGATCGCTGGGAGGAGGCGAAGATGATGAAGGACATGATCCGCGCTCTATGGGGACGGATCGAGGCCGAGGAGGCGGGAGCCAAGGCGGCCGAGTAGCCGACTGCGGCTCCCGTCGTTGGGGGCTTCCGATCGCCGAAGCGCGACGGCTTACTGCGCCGGCTCCAGCTTCTTCTCGAGCTCGTCCGCGCTCTTGAAGAAGCGCGTCTCGAGATCGCGCTGGTTCTCGTAGATCGAACCCTGGTTCGGCGCCGGCGGGAAGGGGAGGCGGATCGGCAGCTCCTTCATGCGCGGTGCCACCGTGCCTTCGCCGCACACCAGCATATCGTCCCACTTCTCCCAGGATTCCGGCTTGATGACCAGCGGCCAGGCATCGGCCGTGCGGTACTGATGCAGAAGGAAGCGGCGCGGCTTGCCCGAAATATTGGCAGCCGAGCCGTGCAGGAGGCGGACGTGGTGGATGGTGATCGAACCCGCCTTGCCCAGGCACTGCACGGCTTTCGAGAAGTCGATGTTCGACTTCGACGGATCGATCCCGCCGACGAAGTAGCCGTTGGTGTGGTGATCGTAGGTCGGTCCCTTGTGGGTGCCTGGGATCACCATCATCGCGCCGTTATCGGAGGTGAAGTCGTCGATCATGATGCCGACGGCGGCAAGATCGTCGTTGGTGTGCGGATAGAATGCCCAGTCCTGGTGCCACTCGATCGGAGAGCCGAAGCCGGCCGACTTCAGGTTCAGCTTCGAGACGTCGAAGCGGATGTTTGGACCCCACAGCTTCTGCAGCACCGAAAGAATCTTCGGGTGCTTGACCATCTTCCCGTAGGCGGGATGCCAGGCATGCGGGGTCTTGATGCGGCGGACCTTCGGAGCGTCCTTGGTATGGCCGGGCTCGAGGTCGTAGACATCGGTGTGCGCGGAGACGGTCCGGGACTTCTCGACGTACTCCTCGGTCACCTGCCGAAGCTCCGCCACTTCCTCATCCGACAGCACGTTCGGGACGACCAGATAGCCGCGCCGGTTGTAGGTCTCGACGTCCTTGTCGCTGATCATCCTGCTTCCTCCGCGGGCAACCGGGCTTGGGGTCGAGGGATCGCCGACCTTGCGACGCTGCGTTTCGGAAACGACATGCGCCTGCACCCGATGTTCAGTTTAGCGCCGGAGGGGCTTGCCATCAATGTCGCCGGTGGTTAAACTCCGCTAAATAAAAGCAGAATTTCGTTGGTCGGAACGGCCGCGAGATCGGCAACGATCAGAAGAACGGGCCTTTGCTGCCGCAACAGGGAGAGGACTAATGACCATTTCCAGGCGGAGACTCTTAGGCTATGGCGCCGGAGCGGCGAGCCTTCTGGCGGCACCCTACGTCGCCCGGGCGCAGGCCCAGCCGATCAGGCTCGTCTTCTCGCATCATGTGCCGACCACTCACCTGGCCCACGGCGTCGCCGAGAAGTTCGCCGACCAGGTCAAGACCTTGACCAACGGCCAGGTCACCATCGACATCCGGCCAGCCTCGCAGCTCTTCAACCTCCGCACCTCCGCCGAGGCCCTTCAGCTCGGCACGCTCGATCTCGCCTGGACCGATCTCGGCACGCTCGCCAACTGGCAGCCGCAGTTCGGCTTCACCTCGGTGCCGTTCCTGTTCAGCGACTACGACCATGTGAAGAAGGTCCTCTACGGGCCGATCGGCGAGCAGGTCACCAAAGAGGCCAAGGACACGCTCGGCGTCGACATCCTCTGCCTCGGCGCTTCGGGTTTCCGCATCTTCGTCTCCAAGCGCGAAATCAAGAGCGCTGATGACGTGCGCGGCATCAAGCTGCGCGTACCGGAGATCCCGGTCTATGTCGAGATGGCCCGCGCGCTCGGCACCAACCCGACCCCGATCCCGGCCGGCGAGATCTATACAGCGTTGCAGACCGGCGTGATCGACGCCTTCGAAGCCCCGCCCGACTTCGTCACCAGCGGCAAGCACTACGAGGTCGCAAAGTTCATGACGCGGACGCACCACATCTTTACGGAAGTCTCGATGATGTCGAGCGCCAAGAAGATGGCGTCGCTGCCGGCCAACGTGCAGAAGGCGCTTCGCGACGCCGCCGTCGAGCAAGTGTCCAAGGCCATGTGGGAGGCCAACCTCAAGATCCAGGGCGATGCCTGGAACGAGCTGACCTCGAAGGCGACGAGCAACGCTTCGCCGGATATTCCCTCGTTCCGCGCCAAGATGGGCCCGGTCATCGACAGCTTCGTCGCCAAGGCGGGGCCGAAGGCCAAGGCGTATATCGAAGCCGTTCAGAAGACGGCCTGATCGTCTCGATCGAGTGCGAGCGCCCCCCGGGATCGTTTCCGGGGGCGCTTCGTCTCCGTCCCAATGACTCCCTTCCTCGCTTGGGCTACCGGTCCTCTGGTCGGCCACCTTCGGGCGGCGCTTACTGCGATCTCGGTGACGCTGCTCGCCGGATACTTCGTGCTGGTTCTGCTGCAAGTCTTCTTCCGCTACGTGCTCAACGAGTCGTTGTTCTGGGCGGAGGAGCTGGTGCGCGGCGCCATGTTCTGGGGCGTGATGATCAGCGTCGGTCTGGTCGCCGCCTCGCGTGCCCATATCCGCATCGAGATCCTGGAGCTGATGCTGCCGCCAGCAGGGCGGCGCTACGTTGTCGCGCTGACCGACGCGCTGACCGTCGCCTTCGCGCTGACCCTGATGTGGGCGGGGATCGAGTTCGTCAACCGCACCTGGTTCCAGCGCTCGCCGCTGCTCGACGTGCCGAAGTACACGGTCTATCTCGCCATCCCGATCGGCGCGGCGATCGAGGCCGTCATGACGTTGCTCACCTGGCAGCAGCACGAACCTTCTGACGAGCCGACGGATCGCACGTTATGACCGTCGGCCTGATGCTTATCCTGTTCTTCGTTTTCATGGCGCTCGGCATGCCGATCGCCTATTGCATGGGCTTCGCTGCGATCATCGCCATTCTGGTCGACGGCCAGCTGCCCGTGCTGCTGTTGGCTCAGCAGTTCTATGACTCGCTCGACAATTTCGCGCTTCTCGCCGTGCCGCTGTTCATCCTGGCGGGCGAGCTGATGAGCGTCGCCGGCATTACCGAGCGGCTGGTCGGCATGTCCAAGGCGCTGATCGGCCATCTTCGCGGCGGCCTTGCTCAGGCCAACATCCTCTCCAACATGTGCATGGCCTCGATTTCGGGCTCGGCGCTCGCCGATCTCGCGGCGATCGGCTCGATCATGATCCCGGCGATGAAGAAGGAGGGCTACAAGCCGGCCTTCGCGGTCGCGGTAACCGCCTGCGCGGCGATGGTGGCCCCGATCATTCCGCCCAGCATCGTCGCGGTCATCTACGGGTCCGTGACCGGCGTCTCCATCGGCGCCTTGTTTCTCGGCGGCGCCGTCCCCGGCATCATCGCCGGCGTCGCAATGATGGCGATGACGCGCTTCCTTGCACCCTATGCCGGCGCCAAGGCTCTGCCGCGCGCGAGTTTGCCGGAGATCGGACGCGCTACCTGGCTGGCGATACCGGCGATGGTCATGCCGGCGATCATCATCGGCGGCATCTTAGCCGGTGTCTTTACGCCGACCGAGGCAGGATCCGTCGCAGCGCTCTACGCGCTCCTCTACGGGCTGGTAACGCGCCGCCACACCACGCGCTCGCTCTATCGCAACTTCGCCTCGGCGGCCGAGGTCACGGCCAGTGCCCTGGTCACGCTCGGAGGCGCCGCCTTGTTCAGCTGGGTACTGAGCCGCGCCGGCGTCGGCCAGGCGGCGCTCGAGCTGATGCTCTCGATCACCAGCGATCCGAAGCTGGCGATGGCGGTTCTGATCGTCTTCTTTTTCCTTCTCGGCACCTTCCTCGAGCCGGTGCCGGCCCTGATCATCGTCGTCCCCATCATGGGGCCGATGATCAAGCATCTCGGATACGATCCGGTACACTTCGGCGTGGTCACGATCATGCTTCTGGTCGTGGGGTCGGTGACCCCGCCGGTCGGCGTGCTGGCGATGGTTGCCTGCCGCATCGCCGGCATCAGCTACAACGCCGCGCTCGGCATGTTGTTTCCCTACACGGCAATCTGGCTCGCGGTCGTATTCCTCGTTGCCTATGTGCCCGAGCTGGTGCTCTGGCTGCCGCGGATGATGCAGTAATCAGAACGCATAGTCGGCGAGATCGAGCGCGGTCTTCTGTCCGAGCGCCTGCTCGGCGAGCAGGCGACCGGCCATCGGCCCCATGGTGAGTCCGCCAGCGCCGAGTCCGTTGCCGATCAGAAGGTTGGAGATGCCGACGGCGGGCCCCAGCATCGGCAGATAAGACGGCCCCGCCGGCCGGAAGCCGACACGGGTCTCCAGCAAGGTGGCATGGCGTAGGCCGGGCGCGAAGGCCAGCGCGAAGTCGAGCACTTCCTTCTGGCCGCCGGCGGTCACGCGGTAGTCGAAGCCCGATCCGGTCTCGCGCGTGGCGCCGGCGACGACGCGGGAATCGTCGAAGGCGAGCATGTAGTAGCTGTTCATCGGCAGCAGCACCGGCCAGTTGATCGTGTCGATGCCGGACAGGCCGAAATGCAGGATCTGGCCCTTCTGCGGGGCGATCGGCAGGTCGATGCCGAGCGGCTTCAGGATCTCCGGCGCCCAGGCGCCAGCCGCAACGATGACCATGTCGGCGCCGATCGCCTTGCCATCGGCGCCGAGGCAGATGGCGCGATCCCCGTCGCGGCGCAGGCCGACACTCTCGTTTCGATGAACGGCGCCGTGCCCGACGGCGACCTTGAGCATTGCTGCCGAGAAGGCGCGCGCCTCGACGCGGGCCGCGCCGCTTACATGGACGGCATCCAGGTCCTCGCGGAACGGCGGAAACAGCCTTCGCGCCTCGGCATTGGCGAGGCGGCTGATCTGTCCGGCTTCCGGGGCATCGTTGTGCCGCGCGCGAAGCCGCCTTTCGGCAGCGGCAAGGTCGGCAGGATTCTCCGAGGTTATCAGCGCGCCAACGCATCGATAGCCGTTCGCCGCCTCTCCGGCCTCGGCGAGGGCGGCGGCGAGGTCCGGATAGTATTTGGCGCCGGCGGCGCTGAGCCGATACCAGGCGGGCGTGTCGACCTGGCTCGCCCAGGGGCAGATGATGCCGGCGCCGGCCATCGTCGCTTTCCCTGGATGAGCGGCGTCGATCACCTCGACCTCGGCTCCGGCCCTGGCCAGGTGATAGGCGACGCTAGCGCCGAGAATGCCGGCGCCGAGGACGATCACACGCATCGCCTGGTTCCTATCGGGCCGCTTGCGCGAGCACGCGCTCGAACAGGCTGCGGATCTCGTCATTGGAGAAATCCGCTGCGCCTGTGCCGGCCGTAAGCTCGGCCATGGACGTGCCTTGGATCGCGCTGGCGAAGACGCGGTCGATCAGCCAGATGCCGGTCTCCTCGGCAAGGTCGAGGGCAGCCGACTCGACCTTCTCGTGATGCGCCGGCAGCGCGATCAGCATCGAGGTCGCATGCGGCGGGTCCGGCGTGACTCGGACGCCGGGAAGGCAGCGGAGTGCGCCGGCAATCCGGCGGATCTCGCGATGATGCTCGGCCATCATCGGCAGGCGCTCGGCGAGACCCCTCCGCGCCGAGAGCACATAGGGATAGAGCTGGAACAGGCGCCCGCCATAGCGATGTTGCCAGAGCCGAGCTTCTTCGATGAAGTCCTTCGATCCTGCCAGCGCCGCGCCCGAAATTCCGCCGAGGCCCTTGTAGAAGGAGACGTAGATGCTGTCGAAGAGCGCCGCGATATCGGCCAGGCTCTTGCCGTAGAAGGGCTGGCTCTCCCAGATCCTGGCGCCGTCAAGATGAAGCGGGATGCCGCGCTCGCGGGAGAGCTTCGAGATCGAGACGAGTTCCTCCCAGGGCAGCAGCACGCAGCCGAGCGGGCGCAGCGGCATCTCGAGCACGATCGCGCCTAGCTTTTTGGCGACGGCCTCGATGTCCTTCCGCGTGAACTGGCGGGAATCGTCGCCGAGGTAGCAGGCGGCGAGCCCATGCATGCTGCGATAGGCCTGGGACTCGTTGCGTTCGAGGTGGCTCAAGGGGTGCAGGCCGACGGTCTGGATGCCGCGACGCTCGGACCAGACGCGGAGCGCGATCGCCTGCACCATGGTCCCGGAGGGCATGAAGACGGCCGACTGCTTGCCGAGAATGACCGCAATCTCGCGCTCGAAATCCTCGATAAGCTTGCCCTTGCCGTAAATATCAAGACGCTCGTCGACGCCGGCATGGTCGGCCAGCGCCTGCAGCGCCTCCTTCGGGGAGAGCGCACGCTGGCGCGTCAGGAATCGCGTGCAGCGAGCGCGGATCTCGTTGCGGTCGCGCGGCGGGCGGGTCGAGGACTGGTCGGTCACCTGACGTGCCACTCCTGGGTCAGCGGCTTCGCGCCGTTGAGCTCGCCATAGCCGACGCCGGTGGTGCCCGAGGGAGGATTGCCGAAATAGCGCTCGTCGAGCGGCAGCGATGCCGGCTGCCAGCGGAGATCGCAGGAGAGCCGCACACGGTCGATCGGCGAATGGTTGTCGAGCGAGCCATGCGCGGTGTACATGCCGAACATCGCGATGTCGCCGGCCTCGAAGTTGCGGGTGAGCAGCCGCGTGCCGCGCGCCTTGGCGAAGGTGATTGCATCCGCGCCGAAATCGGCCTTGCGCGTGCCATCCTTGGAGATGTCGAAGCCGATCATCGGGTCGATCAGGTCGCGGTAGTGCTGCGAACCCTCGACGACGACAACGGGGCCGTCCTCGACCGGCACGTCGCCGATCGGCATCCACACCGTGCAGACCTTGTCATGCGCGCGGGTGAAGAACGGATAGTCGAAGTGCAGCCCGGTCGCGCGGCCCCGGATGCCGGCACGAAGGAAGATATAGTCTTGATTGAGGGCCGGCTCGCCGAAGATCAGCGACATGATCCGTTGCATGTCGCGGCCGTTGCTGGCGGCGCGCAGTTTCTTGCCTTCGCTGATCGAGCGCCAGAAGACGCCGAGATCGGGCTGAAGCTCCTTGCGCCGGCTGTCGCCGGTGGCGATGCCGTCGATCGCCGGCTCCTTGATCTCGCCGACCGAGACCAGGCGGGCAAAGACCTCCTGGCGCGCGGCCATGATCGCGCTGCGATCGACCACGCCCTTGAGATAGAGAAAGCCATCCTCGGCGAGGCGGGCGCGAAGCGCCCTAGGGTCGTCGAGCAGCGAGGCGCTGTCTCTCATCTCGTGGATCAGCTCGCTCGGCA
Source organism: Alphaproteobacteria bacterium (assembly GCA_016869285.1). Lineage (GTDB taxonomy): Bacteria > Pseudomonadota > Alphaproteobacteria > SHVZ01 > SHVZ01 > SHVZ01. The sequence goes on along the minus strand of VGEN01000011.1, from coordinate 23,900 downwards.
CCGGCTGGCCCTTGACCCGGCAATTGTCCATTTCGCTTGCTCTCTCGATCCCGAACGGGACCTTAGTCTAGACCGTTTCCAGGGTCGGAAACAGGCAGGGGGAACTCAAGCAATGCGCGACAACCCGCTCAAGGCCCGGCTCGCCCGTGGCGAAACCGTCTTCGGAACCTTCGCCTTTGAGTTCGACTCGCCGGGGCTCGCCCGCATCGTCAGGTCGACGGGATGCGAGTTCCTCATCCTCGACATGGAGCACTCAGGCTGGAGCTTCGAGACGGTGAAGGACCAGATCCAGTTCGCGCGCGGCGCGGGCCTGGTGCCTCTGGTCAACCCGCCGGGTGACGACTTCAACCTGATCACGCGCTCGCTCGATCTCGGCGCCAAGGGGATTCTGGTCCCGGTGGTGGAGTCCAAGGCGCAGGCCGAGGCGATCGTGCGCGCGACCCGTTACCCGCCGCATGGTCGTCGAGGCTCCGCCTTCGGTGTCGCCCATGACGACTACATCATCGGCGATGCGCGCAAGACGATGAAGGCGGCGAATGCCGGCGCGCTCGTCATGGTCAAGATCGAAACCCGGAAGGGTGTGGCGAACGTAGACGAGATCATGTCGGTGCCTGGCATCGACGTTGCCTTTGTCGGCCACACCGACCTCTCGGTTTCGCTGCAGAAGCCGCTCGAGTTCGAGCATGCGGAGTTCGTGAAGGCGCGGGATGCGGTGGCTGCCGCCTGCAAGCGCCACGGCAAGGTCGCCGGCAACCTCGTCGGCAATCCGCAATGGGGAAAGGAGTGGATCCGCAAGGGCTTCCGCATGATCGCCTATATGGGCGACATCTGGCTCTTGCAGAGCGCGCTCCAGGCAGGCATCGAGGCAATGCGTCCGGCGGTGCCGAAGGCGAGGAGGGGACGCTAGAGGTATGCGATCGAGCCTTCCGGACGCCTCGTAGACCTCGACGCCCCGGCCCGGCCGGTCCTGTCGCGCGCATTCAGAGGCGGAGGTGTTCGATCTTCATATGGGATGACCTCGGACGAGAACCTGTGCGAGCCTAGCGTCGTGGGCGCGATGGACCAAGGCGAGGGGCGGGTATGAACATCTGCATGGTCGGCTACGGTATGATGGGCGTCTGGCACTCCGAGGCGCTCAAAAAGACCAAAGCCACGTTGCATACCGTCGTCGGTCGTCGGCCCGAGGCTAGCCAGGAGTTCGCTCGGCGCTATGGCTACAGGAAGTGGACGGTGTCGCTCGAGAAAGCGCTCGCCGATCCGGCGATCGATGCAGTGATCGTCGGTAGCCCGAGCGAAGTGCATGAGGAGCAGGCGGTCAAGGTCCTCGAGGCAGGCAAGCATATGCTGCTCGAGATCCCGATCGCGATGAGCCTGAAGGGTGCGGAGCGTGTCGTCGCCGCCGGCGAGAAGAGCGGCAGGATCTACGGCCTCTGCCATCCGATGCGCTTCCGCCGCGAACGCGAGGCGCTCCGCGCGCGCGTCAAGGCGGGCCAGGAGAAGATCCGGCATGTCGCCGGGCGCTTCTTCATCAAGCGCCTCGTGAACATCGGCGCCACCGGCTATAAGCGGAGCTGGAGCGATAACATCCTCTGGCATCACTTCTGTCACTTTGCCGATCTCGGCATGTACCTTTTCGACGGCGCGCCGATCCGCCGCGTCCAGAGCTCGCTCGGGCCGCTGCACCCGGCCACCGGCATCCCGATGGAATGCGTGCTGTTGGTCGAGACCGAGGCGGACCAGACGCTGATGGTGCATGGCTCCTATCACGCGACGTACCGGCTCTACGACAAGCTGATCGTCACCGACAGGGACACCTATCTCTACGACATCCTCGCCGGAACGCTGAAGACCGTGGCAGACACGGTGCCGATCGAGAGCGAGCAGGACAATTGCGCGCGCGTGATCTTCGACTTCCTGGAGGCGATCGAGAAGGGGCGCCAACCGACAGCCTCAGGCCCCTCGGTGCTGCCCGCAATGCGCGTGCTGCAGGCGGCGCAGGACGATTGGGATCGGCAATACGGCGCGCGCTCGATCCCCGGACGTCCGCTGGAGCGGACTTAGGCATCCTCGTCGAACGCGCCCTGCATCGGAGCGCCGATGCTGCGGCGGTCGAAGGCGACGCTCTTGACGACGGTATAGACCGGCAGGCCGGGCCTGAGACCGAGGGTCTCGACCGAGTAGCGGGTCAAGCGCCCGACCAGAATATCGCCGGCGCAGTCGATGCGGATGTCGACTGCAGGGCCGTCCGCCACGCCGATCTCGGTGACCACGCCGCGAAGCGTGTTGATAGCGCTCAAGCCCTGCGGCGCCGAGGTCGCGACGATGATGTCACGGGCGCGCACGCGGATACGGACCGGATGGCCGATGGCCAGGTCGACACGCGGCACGCGGAAGGTTCCGGCCCGAGTCCGCAAGGTGGTGAGCGCAAAGGCGTCATCATGGGACTCGACCCTGCTCTCCAGTAACGAGCCGGCCTCGGCCCGCGCCGAGGGCGGCAGAAGGTCGAGGCGCTGCATGATCTGATCGGTCGGGCCGGTTGCCGCAACCTTGCCGTCCGCGAGGACGATGAGGGTGGTCGCAAGCCGCGTCACCTCGGCCAGCGAATGGCTGACATAGACGATCGGCACGCGGCTCCGGTCACGCAGGCGCTCTATATATGGCAGAATCTCGGCCTTTCGCGCCTCGTCGAGCGAGGCGAGCGGTTCGTCCATCAGCACGATGCGCGGCTTTGCAAGCAGCGCACGGCCGATCGCGATCCGCTGCTTCTCGCCGCCCGAGAGCGCCGCCGGGCGGCGATCGAGCAGGGCGCCGATACCGAGAAGATCGATAATGTGACCCGCGTCTCGATCGTTGCCGCCGGAGGCGAACCAGCGGCCATAGAGCAGGTTCTGCCGCACGCTGAGATGCGGGAAGAGTCGGCCTTCCTGGAAGACGTAGCCGACGCGGCGTCGATGCGCCGGCACGAAGATCGAGCGCTCGATGTCGACCAGCACCTCGCCATCGACGACGACACGACCGCGATCGGGTCGCAGGAGGCCGGCGACGATGTTGACGAGCGATGTCTTGCCGGAGCCGGAAGGGCCGAACAGGGCGGTCAGCCCTGCCGGTGCCGACAGGCGCGCTTCGAGCGTGAAAGCGCCGAGCCGGTGGCCGATGTCGATCTCGACGCTCACTCCGGACCGATCCTGCGGTCGACCCGCCGCGCCAGCCACTCGGAAGCGATCAGCGCCGCCATCGACACGGCGATGGAGACGAGCGTCAGCCGATAGGCTCCTGCGTCTCCGTCGGGGGTCTGGGTGAGTGCATAGATCGCCGATGGAACCGTCTGCGTCTCGCCCGGGATGTTGGAGACGAAGGTGATCGTTGCGCCGAACTCTCCCATCGCCTTGGCGAAGGCGAGGATCATGCCGGCGACGATGCCGGGCAGGATCAGCGGCAGCGTGATCGTCAGGAAGACCCAGGGCGGGCTGGCGCCGAGCGTGCCGGCAGCGGATTCGAGGCGCCTGTCGACCGCCTCGATCGAAAGCCGCATCGCCCGCACCATCAGGGGAAATCCCATCACCGCGCCGGCAAGCGCTGCGCCGGTCCAGCGGAATGAGAAGACGATGCCGAGATGATCGTCGAGTAAGCTGCCGATCGGCCCCTTCCGTCCGAGCAGGACCAGGAGCAGGAAGCCGGTGACGACCGGCGGCAGGATCAGCGGCAGGTGAATGATGCCGCTGAGAAGGCTCTTGCCCCAGAAGCGACCGCGCGCCAGCAGCAGCGCCATCGCAAGCCCGAAGGGGAGGGTCGTCACCATCGCGACGCTGGCGACGCGGAGGCTGAGACGGATGGCGTCCCACTCTTCCGGAGTCAGGGTGAGCCAGCTCATGTCAGTCGAGCAGGGCGAAACCGGACGCCGCAAACAGCGGCCGGGCCGCATCCGACTTCATATGGGATAGAAAGCCGACCGCATCCGGGTGCGTCGCTGTCGCCGTCAGCGCGACCGGGTAGAGGATCGGAGGATGGCTCTCCTCCGGGAAGGTCCCGATCACCTTCACGCTCGGATCGGCGACCGCATCTGTGCGGTAGACGACCCCGAAAGGCGCTTCACCGCGCGCGACCAGCACGAGCGCGACGCGCACGTCCTTGGCCTGCACTACACGATCGGCGACGGGCGCCCAGATGCCGAGGAACTCGAGCGCGGCCTTGCCATACTTGCCGGCCGGAACGGCGCGAACGTCGGCCATGGCGAGGCGGCCCTTGCCGAGCATCGAGGCGAGCGGAAAGCCGGGCTCGATCCGTACGGCCGCCGCCGCCGACTTCGGAGCGATCAGCACGATTCGGTTGCCGAGAAGATTCGAGCGACTCTCCGGCCTGATGAGCTTCTTGTCGGACAGATAGTCCATCCAGTCGGGATCGGCGGAGAGAAATACCTGCGCCGGTGCGCCCTGCTCGATCTGGCGGGCGAGCGCCGAGCTCGCGGCATAGGAGATGGTCGCCCGCTTGCCCGTCTCTCTCCGCCATTGGGCGGCGACGTCGTCCAGCGTCCCCTTGAGGCTGGCGGCGGCGAACACCAGCACGCTACCGGATTGAGCCGAGGCAGGCTGTGCCAGCGTGAGCCAGAAAGCGGCCAGTGCCGCAGCGATATATCTGACCGGATACATCGAGCGACGATAGCAGCGCGATGTATTCTTGTGAATACATCGAGGATCTTGAGCTAACCGAGCCGTCGCGCGTCCCAGGTAGCGCTGCCGAATTCCCGCATGTTGAGCGGGCCCGGGGCCGAGTCACCGGAAGTGCCGAGCAGCACGGTGCCGGACATCGCACCATTCGCGACCGCGCCCGTGAAGGCATAGGAGAGGTTGCTGCCTTCATAGGGATGGAGGCTCGAGAAGGCGACGCGCGACCCCGTGATCGTGCCGCTGGCCGGCGCCACCAGATCGAGCGTCGTATGCGTGCCCTCGAGGCGCGTGCCTGACTGGCGGAGCCGCACGCGATGGGGCGTACGCTCGGCGGCGAAGGCGATCTCGACCGCCCAGAGCCCAGTCAGGTCGGCGGCAGGAGGCTCATCTACTACGGGCCGAGGTGACGGCGTCGCCGTTGCCAAGGCCCTGGCGATCGCTCTGCCGACGATCTCGGCCTCACCCGGCTCCAGGTTGAACGGCAGGATGAAGATCGAGCGGTCGGTGGCGCCGCGGTCGTCGAGCATGATCTTGGGTTCGTGGGCGAGCATGAGCTCGCGCAGATCGAGCCCGCCAACCCCGACACGCCCACGATCCCAGGCGATGCGAAGCCGTGGTACTTGCTCATGGCTCTTGGCCGGGACCTCGATCTCTGCGGTGACGGAACCGACCTCGCGGGTGAGCCGCGCGATGGTCTCGAGGTCGCCGGTCCAGCGGGCCTTTTCGGCCTCATGGTCGCGGCCCTCGGCCCAGAACTCGACGGCAGCGAGAAGGCCTGCAACCTCCTCCTTGCTGATCTTCATTGGGCGGCCGATGGCGTGGTGCGGCGAGGCGTTGAGGCGGGCCGCTTCGATCCATTGCCGCTTGCCGAGCAGGAGGCCGGTCGATTGCGGCCCCTTCAGGTACTTGCCACCGCTATAGGCGACCAAGCTGGCACCGCGCGAGAGATAGGGGTTTGGCCTTTCCAGGTGCTCGGAGGCGGCGTCGATCAGCACGGGGATGCCCAGCGGCTCAGCGAGCGCCACGCACTCATCCAGGCGGATCGGCAGATCCGCATCCTTGGTGCCGATGGTCGCCACCATCGCGGTGCCCGAGCGTAGCGCCTCGGCCATCGCCTTGCGGTCGGCGACCTCGACGACGCGGGCGCCGGCGGTGCGGATGGCGTGGTCGTAGGTAAAGCGCGCGCCCTTGGGCATCACCACCTGCGCCGGCATTCCGTCGGAGTTGGGCAGGCGCAGCATGCGCTCGGGATCGCCTTTGGTCATCGCCGCGGCGGTGGCAGCCACCAGCGAAGCGGCGCCGCCCGAGGTGATGAGAGCCGCCTCGGCACCGGTGAGGGCGGCAATCCGGCGGCCGGATGCCAGGATCAGCTCGTTCAGATTGACGAAGCGCCCCGCGGCATCGACCATCGCCTTGCGCACCGCGGGCAGCATCAGGCTGCCGCCATGGACCGTGCGCGTGCCGCAGCAATTGATGAAGGGGCGGACGCCGAGGCGTTCGTAGAGCTCGTCGGACATGCTCATCCTTCCCGGTTGCGGAACAGCAGCAGGACGGCGCAGATCGGCGCCACCGCCACCGTGAGGAACGCGGCGCGATAGCTGCCGGTCGAGGCGATGATGAAAGAGCAGAGCGACGGGCTGATCGCGTAAGCGAGGAAAGCGAAGAAGCCCGACCCCGCCGTTGCCTCGCCAACATGCTCCTTAGGCGCAATGCGCGCGACCTCGCCGAGGTAGACCCCGTTCCAGCTCGACACGGCTACGCCCGAGACCGCGGCCGAGGTCAGCACTGCGTACCATGGCCAGCCGGCACCGTGGAGCGCGATGATCGTGGCCATCGTCGCTGATCCCAGCGCCAGAAGAATCAGCGTTTTCCGCGCCGAGCCGATGCGGTCCGCGGCCCAGCCGACAACGACGCGGGACGCGACGCCGACGCCCTGCATCAACGCGAAGGCAGCGCCGGCAGCGATCAGGCCGAAGCTGAGATCGACGGCGAGGTAAGTGACGTAGAAGCTGAAGACCGCGCCTTGCACCATGGCGAAAGAGAATCCTGACGCGGTGAGCGCGGTCATGCCGGGAGCTAAGCCGAGCGCGCGGAAGGGGGCGATGAAGCGGCCAAACGCGAAGATCTCGCGGAGGGGGATCGGCCCCTCCCGGCGTCGATCGGCGTCGAGCCGCTCGCGCAGCGGCTGGACCGCGATCGCGCTGGCGGCAATGACGATCCCGGCAGCAAGGAGCCCTGCCTGCCAGCCCCAGAGTCCGGCGGCGGCCGGCACCATCAGCCCGGCGATAGCGCCGCCCAGGGGTACGCCGCTCTGCTTGACCGAGAAGACGAGGCTTCGATGGCCGCTCGGCGCATGCCGGTTGAGGATGTCGCTCCCGGCCGGCGGCGAGGGACCGTAGGCAATGCCGATCAGGAAGGCTGCGAGCAGCAGCAGCGGCCAGGAGCCGGTCATCGCGACCAGCATGCCGATGGCGCCAAGCGCGCCGCCGAGCTGCAGCAGGCGAACAGGGCCGAGGCGGGAGAGGAGCGGGATGCCGCTCATCAGGAACCACATGGTGCCGAGCGCCGTTGCTGCGGCGACGTGACCGATGCTCTCGGGAGGCACCCCGGCGGCGAGCGTGACCGCGGGACCGACGACGGGCAGAACGCGCGTCGCCAGCGCTGCCGTCGTCTGCATGGTGAGTGTCGCCGCGAGCGCCTTGGCCCAATCCGGTACGCCCGCCTGCGCCGCTAGATCACCCACTGGAAGCCGTCGATCTTGAAGTCCTGGCCGGTGATGAAGTTCGGCTCCACCGTGGCGAGGAAGGCGACGAACTCGGCGACATCGGCTGGCGAGCCCAGTCGCCCGAGCGCGATGCCTTTGATCAGCTCGGGCTCGCGCGCCTTGGTCAGCGCGTTGCCGAGCTCGGTCTTGATCACGCCGGGGCAGATCGCGTTAACCGAGATTGTCGGTCCCAGCTCCTTCGCCAGCGCGCGCGTCATGCCGAGGATGCCGGCCTTGGCTGCGGCATAGGCGAACTTGCTGACGGCGCTAGTGACGCCGCCGGTATAGGCGTTGAGCGAGGACATGCTGGCGATACGCCCGCCGCCCTGGCGCAGCATGATCGGCGCGGTCGCGTGGATATAGTTGAAGCAGCTTTTCAGGTTGATCGCGATGGTGCGGTCGAACTCCTCCTCAGTGATCTCGACAATCGGTTTCGGCATCGACTTGCCGGCATTGTTGAGCAGGAAGTCGATGCGTCCCCATTCCCTCGCCACCCGATCGACGATCTCGCGTGCACGCGCATGTTCGGCGACGTCAGCGGCGAAGCGGAGCGCACTGCGACCTTCGGCTACGATCTCGCCGGCGGTGCGTTCCATCTCGGGCTCGAGCCGGTCGACGAGCACGATGTCGAAGCCTCTGCGGGCGAGCGCCAGGGCGCAGCCGCGGCCGATGCCGCGGGCGCCGCCAGTGACGATCGCGACCTTGCTCACGCCCCCACTCACGCTCTGAACACCTTCTTGTCGGTGCCTGAATAGAGCGCGCCGATCTGGCGTTCGACCGAGGTCTTGTGGGCGGCGAGCGCCGCCTCGTCGATGTCAGCCTTCGGGCGCGGCTCGGCCAGGAAGTGCCCGTACTTGTCCTTGCCGCGCACCAAAATCGCCGAGTCCGTCACCTTGAGCTGGCGCACATGCGGCGGGATATAGCGGATCGCCATGCCGATGCGGCGGTCGTCGCTGGTGTTGGGCTCGGAGCCGTGGACGAGCTTGATGTGATGCAGCGAGATCTCTCCCGGCTTCAGGACCAGGTCGACGGCCTTGGAGGCGTCGACCTCGACCGCGACCTCCTGGCCACGCGAGAGCAGGTTGTCCTTGTGATAGGTGTCGTTGTGAGGGATCTGCTCACCGACATGAGTGCCTGGCATGACCTTCATGCAGCCGCTCACCGGGTTCGAATGGGTGAAGGAGACCCAGGCGGTGATCACGTCGGCCGGGTCGAGACCCCAATATGTCGAATCCTGGTGCCAGGAGACGAAGCCGGGACTCTTCTTCTCCTTGATGAAGAAGGTCGAGGTCCAGCACAGGAGGTCCGGGCCGATCGCGTCCTCGACCGCATCGAGGATTTTAGGGTGGTGGACGAGCTCGTCGGCCCAGGTGAAGAGCAGATGCGTCTTGTGCCGCCAATTCGACTGCAGCGGTGCGCCGGTCCTGGCCTCATGCGCCTCCAGCGACGCGCGGTATCGGCCGGCATCGGCCTCGCTCATGACGCGGACCGGGGCGTAGTAGCCGTCGCGGTGGTAGGCCTTCACGGCCTCGTCGGAGAGGATCTTGGGCATGACGTTATCTCCCGCCGGGAGCCTCGCACGAACGGGCAGTTCCGTCACGCCCGACGGGCCGTTGCCGGAACGCCGGGCGGCCGATAGGGTCCGCAGCCGGAGGACCGATATGCGGGACTATGTCGAACGGCTGATGGCGCGCGGCGAGATGCATGTGGTCGAGCGCGAGGTCGACCCGCGTTTCGAGCTCTCCGCCGTGATCAAGAACTCTCAGGCGCGCGACGATCTGCCGATCCTGTTCCGCAAGGTGCGCGGCGCCGCTATGCCGGTGGTCAGCAACCTCTACGGCAGCCGGCGGCGAATCCACGAGATGGTCGGAGCCGCCGACGGCAGCTTCAGCCGCCGCTGGCTCGATCTCTGCCAGGGCATGCAGGCGAGCGAAGAGCGCTTCCTCAAGCCCGTGCCGATGCCGGGCGACCTCCGCGAGACGACGATGTCGGCGCTGCCGCAGATCACCTATTGGGAGCGGGATGCCGGCCCCTACTTCACCTCGGCGATCTTCCTGGCGAAGGACCCTGAGACCGGCGTCGCCAACCTCTCCTTCCACCGTGCGATGTATGTGAACGACGAGGAGCTGCGCATCCGCCTCGGTACGACGCATGACTTGACACGCTACCACCAGAAGGCCGAGGCCGAAAGGAAGGGGTTGCCGGCGGCGGCGTTGATCGGCACGGCGCCGGACATCTTCCTCGCCGCCGCGGCCTCTCTGCCGATCGAGACGGACGAACTCTCGGCGGCCGCCCAGATCCGCGGCAGGCCGGTCGAGATGCGGCCCTGCAGGACCATCGACCTGACGGTGCCGGCCGACACCGAGATCGTCATCGAGGGCGAGATCCTGCCGAATATCCGCCGGCCGGAAGGCCCTTTCGGCGAGTTCATGGGCTACTACGTGCCGGTCGGCGACAATCACGTCTTCAAGGTAACGCATGTCAGCCATCGCGGCGGCGCGATCTTTCATGGGCTCCTCTGCGGCTCGCCCGAGGATATCGTGCTTCTGCAGGAAGCGACGTCGGCGCGTATCTACAAGGCGCTGATCGGCCAGGCGCGCGGCGTGCTCGACGTTTCCGTGCACGCGACCCTGCTCTGCACGGTGGTCAAGATCCGGAAGACCTACGAAGGCCAGGCGCGGCACGTTGCGATGGCGGCGATCGGCTCGCATCTCGACTACAACAAGGCGGTGATCGTCGTCGACGAGGATGTCGACATCCACGATCTGCACGATGTCTGGTGGGCGTTCCTGACCCGCGGCCGCGCGGACACGCGAACGACCGTGATCGCCGACGTGCCCGGCTTCTACCGCGATCCGCATCGCGATCATTGGGGCAAGCTGATCGTCGACGCGACCAAGCCGCTCGGCCGTGAAGCCGAGTTCGAGCGCCGCCGCATTCCCGGTGAGGACCGGATCAGGCTGGAAGACTATTTCAAGCGCGGCTGACGCATGAACATCGTCCAGACCCTGATCGGCAACACCTTCGAGCAGGGACTGCTCTTCGCCTTCCTCGGCCTCGGCGTGCTGCTTACTTTCCGCTTCTTCCGCTTTCCTGATCTCACCGCCGAGGGAAGCTATCCGCTCGGCGGCGCCGTGGCCGCGGCGCTTCTGGTCGCCGGCGTCAATCCCTTCGCCGCGACCTTCGCCGCCGCGCTGGCCGGCGCGCTCGCCGGCATCGTCACGGCGCTCGTCCACACGCGGCTCCGCATCAACGCGATCATCGCCGGCATCATCGTCATGACCGCGGTCTATACGGTGAACCTCAGGGTCATGGGCAGGGCCAACACGCCCCTTCTCACCACGCCATCGGTGTTCGGCGACATCGTCGCCGCGCTCAACGCCTTCGGACTGCCTTTGCGCGAAAGCGTTGTCGCCAACATCGCGATCCTCGCGGTCTTCGTCGCCGTCGTCGCCGCGGCCATGGCGGCGTTCCTGCGCACCGATCTCGGGCTTGCCGTGCGCGCCACCGGCGAGAACGAGACGATGATCAAGGCGCTCGGCGTCGATACCGACTGGACCAAGATGGTCGGCCTCGGGCTCTCCAACTTCCTGATCGCGCTGTCCGGGGCGCTGGTCGCGCAGAACCACGGCTTCGCCGATATCGGCATGGGCATCGGGATCCTGGTCACCGGCGCCGCTGCGGTGCTGATCGGCGAGGCGATCTTCGCCGATCGTACGATCGGCGTGTGGATCTTCGCCGCCATCGTCGGCGTGCTGATCTACCGCCTGCTGGTCGTGCTAGCGCTCTATGTCGGTTTGCAGCCGATCGACCTGAAGCTCATCACCGCGGTCCTGCTGCTGCTTGCGCTGGCGCTGCCGAGGTTTCGGCACCGGCTGAGATTCGGCTGATGCTGACGCTCGAGAGTCTCACCAAGACTTTCTTCGCCGGAGAAGCCTCCGAGGTGCGTGCGCTTGAAGATGTCGAGTTGACGATCGGCGATGGCGACTTCGTCACCGTCATCGGCTCCAACGGCGCCGGCAAGTCGACGCTGCTCAAGGCGATCGTCGGGCTGGTTCGGCCGGAAGCGGGCCGCATCCTGCTTGACGGCCGCGACATCACGAGCGATCCGGTGCACCGCCGCGCCGGCTGGTTCGGCCGCATCGCCCAGGACCCGAATGACAGCACCTGCGCCGGCATGACCATCGAGGAGAACCTGGCGATGGCGTCCAAGCGCGGACGGGTGCGCGGGCTCCGCCGGGCGGTGACCCCGGTCCTGCGGGAGAATTTTCGTGCGGCGCTGAAGGAGACGGGGCTCGGTCTCGAGGGGCGCCTGGAAACTCGTATGGGCCTGCTCTCCGGCGGTCAGCGCCAGACCATTGCGCTCCTGATGGCGACGCTGGCGAATCCGCGACTGCTGCTGCTCGACGAGCATCTGGCGGCCCTCGACCCCAAGACCGCAGAGCTGGTCATGGGGCTGACCGATCGGCTGGTCCGGGAGCGCCGGTTGACCACGCTGATGATCACGCACAACATGGCGGATGCGATCCGCTGGGGCAGCCGGCTGGTCATGATGCACCGCGGGCGCATCATCTTCGAGGCGGCTGGCGCGGCGAAGGCGGCGCTGACGGTCGAAGGCCTCGTCCGCAAGTTCCACGAGGCGGGGCATCGCGACCTCGCCGATGACCGCCTGCTGCTGTCCTGAAATCAAGGAGGAACAACCATGCTGAGACTCCTCACCCTGGCATTGCTTGCCGGAGCGCTGGCGCAGCCGGCAACGGCGCAGCAGCCGGTTCCCGGAAAGACCTACAAGGTCGGCTTCTCGCAGATCGTCGACCATCCGGCGCTGAACGCGACCCGGCAGGGCTTCGTCGACGAGCTTGCCGCAGCCGGCTTCGTCGTCGGCAAGAATCTCGTGCTCGACTACCAGAACGCCCAGGGCGACGTCGGCAACGCGCGCAACATCGCGCAGAAATTCCTGACGGAGGGCGTCGATCTGCTCGCGCCCTGCACGACGCCGAACGTGATGGCGACGATCCAGCTAGCCAAAGGCGGCAAGACACCGGTGGTCTTCGGCTGCGTCACCAATCCGGTCGAGGCGGGGGTCGTCCCGGCTGTCGACAAGCCGACCGGCACTAACGTCACCGGCTACTATTCGATCCCGCCGGTCGGCCGCAGCCTCGACCTCTTCCTGCAGATCAAGCCCGGCATGAAGACGGTCGGCACGCTCTACAACGCGTCCGAGACCAACTCCATCAACCTCAACAAGATCGCCAAGGCCGAAGCCGAGAAGCGCGGCCTCACCTGGGTCGAGGCAACCGTCGCCTCCTCGGCCGAAGTCAAGACCGCGGCCGATACGCTCGTGACCAAGGTCGATGCGATCCTGACGGCGCAGGACAACACTGTCTCCTCGGCCTATGAGGCGGTCGTAAAGGCGGCGCGCGATGCGAAGAAGCCGCTCTTCGCCCTCGACGTTTCGGTGGTTCAGCGCGGTGCCATCGCCGCGATGGCGCAGAACCAATACGAGGCCGGCAAGGGTTGGGCGAAGGAGCTCGCAATTCCCGTCCTGCTCGGCAAGGACCCCGGCACGCTGAAGCCGGTCGAGGCCTCGGTCTACGACCTGCAGGTCAATCTCGAAGCGGCGAAGGAGGTGGGCGTCACCGTGCCGGAAGCGGCGGTGGCGCGGGCGGCCAAGGTCTTCGGCCGTTAGGGCAGGTCGACGATCTCGATCCAGTTCGGACCCTGGCCCATCGCCAGCCGCTTCAGCGGCTTGAGCTTCCCGCTCTCGCCGTCGATACGGTAGCTCTGCAGATGGTGGGAATGGAGCCCGACCGCATAGAGGAAGCGTCCACGCGTGCAGATGTTGAAGCCGCGCGGATGCTCCTCGGTCGGCCAGTGGCCGATGAGATCGAGCAGCCCGGTTTCGGGATGGACCTTGAAACCGGCAATCGTGTTCGAGGCCCGCACCGTGCCGTAGAGGAAGCGGCCGTCCGGCGTCAGGTGAATGTCAGCGGCAGCCGGGTTTCCGGTGAGGCCTGGCGGCTTCGCATCGACGGATTGCTTGAGAGAAAGCGTGCCTGAGGTCGCATCGACCGCGTAGGCATAGGCCGTGCCGTCGGTCTCGTTCAGCAGATAGAGGAAGGCGTTGTTGGGGTGGAAGGCGGCGTGGCGCGGACCGGCTCCTGTCGCAGCGGCAACGAAGAGCGGATCGTTGGGAGAGACCATGCCGGTCGCCGCATCGAAGCGAAGCTGCACCAGGGCATTGCCGTCGCGGCACGGCACGTAGACGAAGCGGTTCGACGGATCGGCGACGACGCAATGCGCGTTCCGCGGCGTGCCGAAGACTTGCACCGGCCGCTCCTGGACCCAGCCATTGGGGCCGATCGGGTTGACGGCCATCTTGTTGCCCGCGAACGAGGCGCCGAGCAGGAACCGACCGCCGCGGTCCGTGCTGATATAGGCGAAGTTGTCGGGGAGCCGCGTGGTCGCGATCGGCGAGAGGCGGCCCGTCTCCGGGTCGATGCGGAAGCTCGCGACCGAGTAGGGCTCCGAGCGCAGACAGACATAGAGGTAGCGCCGGTCCGGGCTGACCGCCATCGGCATGGCGACACCGCTGACCGGGATCTTCTCGATGAGAGAGAGGTCGCCGCTCTCCGGGTTCATCTCCATCGCATGGACATCGCCGCCATCGGCGTGGGAGACGTAGACGATCGTCTTCAGGCTCATGTCGGCTCTCGGCTGTATGGGTAGCTCGGAACCCTGACCCTAGCAGGCAGGCATTTCGGAGCGGAACAAGATTGCTATCCGAGCGGAACCAGGCCTGCTCTAGTGGGGACCAGATCAGGGGAGGGGAGATGAACAAGGAAGAGCTCTGCTTCACGCCGGCGACCAGGCTCGCCGACATGATCGCCAGGAAGAAGCTGTCGCCGGTCGAGCTGATGGACACGGTGCTCGAACGCGCCGAGGCCTTGAATCCGAGGCTCAACGCCATCGCGACCTGGACCGCGGATACCGCACGCCAGCGCGCCAAGAAGGCGGAAGCGGCGGTGATGAAGGGGAAGAAGCTAGGCCCGCTTCACGGCATCCCGATCACGCTCAAGGATCTGCTGTTCACCAAGGGCGTGCGTACCATGGGCGGCAGCCATCTGTTCGCGACGCGCGTCCCCGAGGTGGATGCGCCGGCGGCGGAGAGGCTGGCGGCTGCGGGCGCCATTTCCTTCGGCAAGACGACCGTGCCGGAGCTTGGGTGGAAGGGGTGCGGCGACAGCCCGCTGACCGGCATCTCGCACAATCCGTGGAAGCTCGGATACAACGCCGGCGGTTCCTCGACCGGTGCGGCGATCTTCGCGGCTGCCGGCGTCGGCCCGCTTCACCAGGGTTCCGACGGAGCCGGATCGGTGCGCATGCCCGCCGGATTCTGCGGCATCTATGGGCTGAAGCCTTCTTTCGGCCGCATCGCCGCGTATCCGCCGGTAGCCGCGGATCAGATCTCCCACATCGGCCCGATGACACGCACGGTCGGCGATGCGGCACTGATGCTGAACGCCATGGCCGGGCCCGACGATCGGGACCCCACCAGCCTGGAGGGAACGCCGCCCGACTATCTCAAAGGCCTCGACAAAGGCATCAAGGGGCTACGTGTCGCTTTCAGCCCGAACCTCGGCTACCTCAAGGTCGACCAGGAGGTTGCCGGGCCCGTCGCCAAGGCGGTGAAGGCCTTCGAGGAGCTCGGCGCGCATGTCGAGCAGGTCGACAATCCGGGATGGGGCGATCCGACCGACATGGAGCTGTTCTTCTACTCGTCATGGTACGCAGCGAGCCTCGGGCCGCTCCTCGGCAAGTGGGAGAGGCACATGGACCCCGGGCTCGTCGCGTGCACGCGCGCGGGTCTCTCCCACACGGCCGCTCAATATGTGATGATGCGGTTACGTCGCTTCGAATATGCAGACAAGGTCCAGGAGTTCTTCCGCCGCTACGACCTCATGCTGACGCCGACGCTCTCCGTCGCCGCCTTCCGCGCCGGCGACCTGATCCCCCTGCACTGGGAGCAGCACCCGTGGGACTGGATCCGCTGGGCCGGCTTCAGCTATCCGTTCAATCTCACCTGGAACCCGGCGGCGACCTGCCCCTGCGGCTTCACGCCCGCGGGCCTTCCGGTCGGCATCCAGATCGTCGGCCGGCGCTTCCGCGACGACACGGTACTGCAGGCCTCGCGCGCATTCGAGAAGGTGCGACCCTGGGCGCAGGTGCGGCCGAAGCTCTGAGAGGGGGCCGGGCGAAAGGGGCCCGTCGCCCGAGGGCCGCTTGCCGCCTATGGGATGACGTAGAGCGGGCTGGACCAGGCCTGGTGCCCGTCCTCGAGCGTGACCCGTGCATAGATCGGGTTGTCGCGCTCCGGGGCAACCGGCACGTCGAGGCTGAAGGCGAAGGCGCGGTGCGTGTTCTCCTCGGGTAGGCGATAGGCGCGAATCCGGCGGCCGAGGCCGCCGGCCTCGACTACGGTCTCCTGGTAGCCGATCTCGGCGATCTTCCACTTCGGCGAAGCCGGCTTGGTCGAGATCGCGATCTCGCCGGCGCTCGCATCGTCGAGCCAGAGCTCCATGCCCGCCAGATTGCCGGTGGTGACCGAAGCCCAGCGCAGATGCGTGCCGCCATCGGCGGTGAGCCTCCGTTCCGGGTTGAGGAAGTTGACCGGCGCGGCGCGAAGCGCGCGGTTGCCGGTCAGTCGCGCTTCGCCGTCCCAGGTGACCTGGCGGCCGCGGCCGCGATACTCCGCTCCTTCCCAGATCACGCGCAGTCGCCGCGAAGGCCCGCTCGCATCGTAGGGGCGTCTGGTCGCGATCAGCTCGGTGCCGCGGAAGATATCGACCTTCTCGATCGGCGCCGGTGCTGCGACGTCGACGGCAAGCCGAACCGGGCCTCGGGTTCGGACGATGTCGCCCATGGTCGCCGTCGTCGTCCGTCCCGATGCGGCAGGCCCGAGCGACGGATCTTCATCGAAGATCTCGCCCTCGTCGAAGGAAGCGCGGATATCGAGGTGAAGCCGAGTACCGGTAGTGCCGTAGTGGTGCCGCCGCCGCAGCGCCTCGAATACATGATCGCGGGTCAGCGCCGGGAGGCGCAGGCAGGTGAGGCCGCCGATCGCGCCGAACAAGGAAGCGCCAGGCGAAGCGAGGCCGGGGCGGCCCTTGTGATCGTCGCTGTTGCAGACAACACCGACGCGGTATCCCAGCCGGAACGCATCGTGCAGCAACCACTCGAAGGTGCCCCAGGTCGAATGGATCTCGACCGAACGCTCGATGCGGCCGTCATGGCCGACGGCGATGTCGGCATAGCGGCCGCCGACATGGGCGAAGGTCACGGCCTCCTGGTCGGCGAGCGCGCTGAACAGGTCGGTCGCGGTATGCGCGGCGGTGTTTCCATCGCGTCCATCGGTCACCAGCGCATGGCTGGAGCGGTGGATGACGCGGCCCTCGCGCTTGAAGAAGACGTTGCGGTCGCCGCCGACGCCGGTGTTTCCCGACCACTCGTAGCCCGGCATGGTGACGAAGCGGCCCGGCTCCTGGAATTCGCGGGTGAGCCGGTTGAGCTCGTCCCAGAAGGCCTCGGTGATCTGGAAATCGTTGCCCTGATGGCCGACGATGTCGAGCAGCGCCTGGTCGCGGGCGAAGGCGAAGTAATCACGCGCCGTGCCGCTGCCCACGGTCTCGCCGCTCTGCCCGTGGAAGTCGGACCAGTACGACGAGGTGTTGCCGGCGACGACACGCGTGGGGTTGCTGCGTGCGATGGCGTTGCCGGCTTCGTCGGTGAGCGCAACGACGAGATCGCCTGGCTGGCTTGCTGCAAGCTCGTCGAGCAGCACCGTGCCCTCGTCGGGGCCGACCGCGATCCGCTCCGGCAGCCCTTTGACGGGCAGGGTGCAGGTGAGCGTGAAACGGCCGCCGCCACTGGCGCCGGGATTGCCCCAGCGGTCGAGCTTGACGAGAGCGAGACGGAACTTCTCATCCGGTCGTCGCAGGGTCGGCGCGATCACGCGCCATTCCGAGACCGGACCGGGGACCAGGTCGATCGCGGGCGAGTCCGGCAGCTCAGTGAAGTCGTATGTCGCGAAGGCGTCGACATAGACTTTGAACGGGAAATATGTCTCGGCATTGGTCTGCAGGCGGATGCCCTCGCTGCCTTGGCGGCGGTCGCCGAAGCGGACCGTGATCTTCTCTCCGGCACGGAGGAAGCCGCCGATTAACCGGACGTAGAGCGTATGGACCCAAGGCCGGATGTTGATGCGGTCGAAGAGAAGATGCAGCGCCGCCCCGTTGCTCGCTTCGGCCGTTGTGTAGTTGCGGCCTTTGGGGTCGGTGAATTGCGGTTTCCCCATATCGGTCGTGGTGCGGAACGAGATCTTGATCCCGCCGCTGTCGTCGATGCCGAAGGGGCCGGCGGTGTAGGCGAGCGTGAAGGAGCCGTAGGAACCGGCCTCGAAGGAACCGGTCGGCTCGAGAGTTGCGGAGCCCATCTGGTCGGCAAGGTAGGTCGAGTGCGGCATGTCGGGCTCTTAGAGGAACTTCGCCATCTTGGCGCCGCGGATCGGGACCTCCATCAGGTCCTCGCCCCAGATGATGGTGCCGGAATATATCGCCATCATCTCGCGCAGGATCTCTTCACGGATACCGGGCTGATCGATCTGCTCCAGCATGTGCGAGAGCACGAGTGTCGGCACCCCGGCCTCGCGCGCCACGGTAGCGACGTCGACATGGCAGCCGGCGCAGGCGCGATAGACCGCCGAAGGCTCGGTGCCGGCGCGGAAATGTGTCATATGGATCAGCACATCGGCGCCGCGCGCGAGCTCGATGATGTC
Organism: Alphaproteobacteria bacterium; assembly: GCA_016869285.1. Classification (GTDB taxonomy): domain Bacteria; phylum Pseudomonadota; class Alphaproteobacteria; order SHVZ01; family SHVZ01; genus SHVZ01. The sequence continues at coordinate 5,638 of VGEN01000011.1, read as the reverse complement.
GCGGCAGACGCCGCCGCTGTCGCCGGAGTAACAGACCGAGCCCTCGTCGGACTCCAGCCGGTAGCCGAAGCAGGTGAGCTGCGGCTGCATATGCGAGGCGGTGCCGACGGTGACCTGCCACTTGCCGCCGTCGATGACGTCGCCGGACTTGACTTCCGCGACCTCCGGCTTCGGCCATTTGCGCGGCGGCTTTCCGCCGCGGGCGATCAGCATGTCGATGCTGCCAGGGTGCTCGATCCGCGCATTGATGTCCGGTGCGAAAGCGCCCTCACGCGAGAACAATAGGTCAGTCATGCGCCGGATCGGCGGCGGCCCAAAGACCTTGAGCTCGGGAATACGGTCGGCGCCCATGTCCCAGCGCTGAAGCACCATGCGCGGATAGTCGAGGCAATGGTCGGAGTGAAGATGGCTGAAGAAGACATGAGTGACGTCTGTCGAGGTGCGGCCGGATTCGAGTAGCCGCTGGTGCGCGCCGGCTCCGTGATCCATCACGATGACGTCGCCGCCGACCTCGATGAGATAGCCGGAGCTGGCGCGCTTGACCGAGGGTGAGGGCGTGCCAGTGCCGAGAAGGGTGAGCCGCATAATCAGTCGGGGATTACCGGCAGCACGATCCGCGAGGGATGGCGCGGGTCGTGGAAGACAGTCTGACGGGCGACCCTGAGCTCCGGATCGGACCAGAAGTCGCGGCCGGTATTGTGGTTGCGGTCGAAATTGGGGAAGTCGGAGCTGGCGATGTCGAGACGGATCCGCGAGCCTTTCCTGAAGCGGATGCCGACCTGCATCATCGGGATCACGAATTCCTGCGGCACGCCGGCATCGAGCATGACCTGCTTGTCGAAGCCCTGGCGGAAGCGCGCACGCATGATGCCGTAGCAGAGATTCTGCGCGACGCCATCGGCACCGACCTCGATCAGCTTGGCGGCGAAATCGGTATCAGGGCAGTCGGAGGCGGCCCAGAGATGAACTAAGACCGGCCCGATCACCAGCAGGTCCTTCTCCAGTGGCGGCGTCTGGTAGACCAGCACGTCGCGGCGCCGGCCGAGGATCGCCTGGTCGCAGGGCGCGGCCTGGGCGTCCAGGCCCATCAGGCTCATCACCGGATCGGCGGGATCGTAGTCGTAGCGATCGGGTTCGGAGGACTTCGGCTCGGCGGTCAGCGTGCCGTCGCCGGCCGGCGTGTTCGCCTTGCCGCCGCTCGAGAGGAAGAACTCGGTGAACCTGGTCCGCGCCAGCGGCCATTCCTTCTCGAAGCGCCAGACATTGTCGTTGAGCACGAAGACCTTGACCGGCGGCTCGCCTTCAAGCCCGTTCTCGATGCCTTTGAGCTCGCGATCGAAGTAGCGGGTCAGCTCCGCCGGATATGAGGCGTTGGCGCGTGGACCGTAGTCGCGCGGACCCAGCGTCCCCACCCACTTCTCGGTCGAGTGCCCCCAGGGGCCGATGACAAGACGGTGCCTGCCCTTGAGCGAGGCCGGGCCATTTTTCTCGATGCCGATGTAGTTGCTGGTCGTACCGCCGAGGCGGTCCCACCAGCCGGTGGTGCAACTCACCGGCACCTGGACCTTCGGATGCGCCTGGTCGAAGGCCCAGTAGTCGTGATGCGCCTCGCGGAAGTGGCGATGCGTCTGCTCGGTCAGAGTAGAGAAGACGTCCTTGGGGATCGTCTCCAGCGGCAACCGCCAGATCCACTTGCCGCGGTCGACGCGGGTCCAGGCATCGTCGGCCTCGGCGCGCTTATAGGGACCGAAGGGGTCGCCGGCGCGCTTGCGGGCGTTCGCTGCCATGGTGTGGATCCATTGCAGCCGGCGGCCGGTCTCGAGGATGCCGTAGTTCATCTCCGTGTGCTTCATCGCCATGCCGCTCGTGTACATGGCCTTCAGCGATGGCGGCTGCTCCCCCGCCATCAGCCAGCAGAGCGAGGAGGGATAAGAGTTCCCCCAGGTGCCGACCTGGCCGGTCGAGCCGTCGAGCGCGGCTGCCCACTCGACCGAGTCGTAGCCGTCCGGCCGGTTCTGGCGGGCACCGGCATGCCCGAACATCCAGTTGTACTCGCCGTCCGAGGCGTAGCGGCCGCGCACGTCCTGGACCGCGACGATGTAGCCGCGTGCCGCGATCGCCTGCGCGTCGCGGACATAGAGATCGCCCGACTTGTCGTAGGGCGTACGGCACAGCAGCGCCGGGTGTCTGCCCCCACCCTCCGGCCGATAGACATCGGCACGGAGGATGGTGCCGTCGCGGAGCCTGCACGCGACGTTTCTGGTGACGCTGACGGCGCTCGGGTTGTCGTTCATGGCTACTTCTTCGAGATGTTCCAGTAGGCGAGGGTCGGCGCCTTGATGACGCCTTCGATGTTGTTCCGCCAGGCGCTGAACACTTGATACTGGCCGGCGAGGATCAACGGCTGATGCTCCCAGAGGCGACGGTGGAAGGCGTCGAGCGCTGCCTTTCTATCGTTCTCGGTCGTGGTCTTGAGCAGAGCCTGGCGCAGCTTCTCGCCCTCCTCATCGCAGGGCCAGCCGGCGCCGTTGGTGCCGCCGCAGCTGAGGTCGACATAGAAATTGCCGATCGGGTGGAAGACCACGGCGCCGGGCGATCCCGCGACGAACAGGTTCCAGCCGCCCTCGCCCGGCTTGTCCTTCTTGATCCAGCGCGCGATCGTGGCGCCCCAATCGAAGTTCATGACCTCGACATTGAAGCCGACGGCCTTCATCTGCTCGACCGCAACCGGGAACATCGACTTGCTGAGCGCCGCCTCGTTAGAGGCGAGGAGGTACACCTTCTCGCCCTTGTAGCCGGACTCGGCGAGGAGCTGCTTAGCCCGCGCGACATCGGGCTTGCGATAGGCCTCGGAGCCGGCGCTGGTGTCGAAGGGGCCGCCGCAGGTGAAGTAGGCGTAGCACTCCTTGAAGCGCTCGGTGTCGCCGACGAAGGCCATCATGTAGTCCTGCTGGCTCAGCGACGCGGCCAGCGCTTGACGCGCCTTGATGTTGTTGAAGGGCGGGAAGAGGTGGTTCGGACGGATCCAGGCCTGGCTTTCGAGCAGGACCGCCGTGCCGATGGTCACGTCGCGCATGCGCTTGAGGATCGGCAGCGAGTCGGGGGCTGGCTGCTCCATGAAGTCCATCTCGCCGCGGCCGAGCGCGTTCGCAGCCTGCGTGCTATCCGGCAGCACGATCCATTCCATGCGGTCGACCTTGACCAGCTTGGCGCCGGCAAGGCCGCTGGTGGGCTCGGTGCGGGGCTTGTAGTCGGCAAACTTCTCGTAGACGGTTTTCGATCCCGGGGCCCATTCGGCCTTGTTGAACTTCCATGGGCCGGAGCCGATCGCTTCGGTCACCGGCGTCACCGGATCGGTCATCGCCTCCTTCTCGCGCATGATGATCGGCAGCTGGCCGACGCCCGACCCCAGCGAGAACTCGACGAAGGCGAAGGGTTCCTTCAGCTTGAGCGTGAGGGTACGGTCGTCCTTGGCCTCGAAGCTTCCGCCGGCGGCGGCCATGCCCCGGCCCATGGCGTCGCGCTTCATCCAGCGGTTCAGCGAGGCGATCACGTCCTTGGTGGTGATCGTCGAGCCATCGTGGAACTTGAGGCCCTGTCGCAGCGTGAAGGAGTAGGAGAGCCCGTCGGGCGTCTTCTCGTAGCTCTCGATCATCATCGGCTGCGGCCGGAACTTGTCGTCCCAAGCGAACAGGGACTCGTAGATCTGGATGCCGTGGATGCGCGTGAGGTTGACGGTTACCGCGACCGGGTCGAGGACCCGGAGATCGGCGGACGGAACGACGCGAAGGACGGTCTGGGCGGACGCGCCGGTTGCGAAGGCGGTGAGCGCGGTTCCGAGGAGCAGCGTGGTCAGGCGATGCATGGTGTCCTCCCTTTGTACAGGTAAGTTCAGCCGCGCCAGGCGGTGAACAGCAACGGATGGTCCGAGGGCGGCACGAAGACGCGCTGCCAGGACAGCGGCGCGTCGCGATAGGTGCGTCCGCGGATCACCCAGACGAGCCCGGTCGTCCCGGGCGGAACCGACATGAGCCGGCAGGCGCGAGGCGGCAGAACCTGCACCGACACGGTCTGCTCGACCTTGAGCGTCGGTCGGTGATAGCGGGCGCTGAGAAGATCGCGGACGTGCCTCAGCTCTTTGGGCTCGAGCTTGGCGACCTGGCCGAACTGCCGGCCGCTCAGCAGGACTTCGGAGACGATCTCGAACTCGGCGTTGATGCCGATGCGGCGAAGCACGCGGACATAGCTCGTCTCGCTGCCGAGGAAGCGTGCCCAGGGGCCTTGTTCGCCGAGCATATCGACCGAGATCGTCTCGATCGCGATCGGCAGCACCGACTGCTCGTCTTCGGCGAGGAAGCGGAAGTGGCGAATCTGCTCGTCGCGGACATTGCCGATGGCAACGAAGGTGCCGCTGCCATGCCGCCTGACCAGCACGCCGTCATCGGCGAGCTGCTGCAGCGCCTTCTGCACGGTGCCGACGCTGGCGTCGTTGAGACTCGCCAGCTCGGTCTCGGCTGGAAGCTGGTCGCCGGGTTTCCACTCGCCGGCCTCGATGCGGGTGAGCAGGCTGTCGGCGAGATCACGATACTTCTTCGCGCCTCCGAGCTTGGCCGGGCGGCGGTGCTGTGCTGTGCGTTGCGGGCGTGGCTCCTGCCTCACTCCTCTATAGTAATTTTCCGAGTTTCTCCCAGGCAAGAGCCATCGGTGGCCAGAGAAAGAAAGTTACTCTAGAGGAGTAGAAAGCCTAGATCGTCTTCGTCTTCCGATACTTAGCGTCCTTCCAGGTTTCGTCCCTGACGATGCGGCAAAGGCGCTCGGCGACCTCCCAGATGTCGACATAGCGGTGATAGAGCGCGCTGAGGCCGAAGCGGATGCTGTCGGGCGGGCGGAATGAAGAGACGACGCCGGCGTCGGCGAGCGCACCGACCATCGCCGCGCCGGCAGGATGGCGGAGGGCAACGAAGCCGCCGCGCTCGCCGGCATCGGCCGGGCTTCCAAGATCGAGCACGCCGCTTGTCAGCCCGATCAGCAGGTCGCCGAGCGCGGCATGCTTGGCGAAGACCTGGGACGGATCGACCTCGGCCCAGATGTCGAAGGCGCATTCCATGACGGCGTTGGCGATCACCGACGGCGTGCCGACGATGAAGCGCGCCATGCCCGGTCCCGGCGCATAGTCGGTCGAGAAGGTGAAGGGATCGGCGTGGCCCATCCAGCCGGCAAGCGCCGGCTTCACTGCTTCCTGATGGCGCCGGGCGATAAAGCTATAAGCGGGCGCACCCGGCCCGCCGCAGAGGTATTTGTAGCCGCAGCCGACGGCGAAGTCGGCGGCTCCGGCATCGAGATCGGCCGGCACCGCGCCCGCGCCGTGCGAAAGGTCCCAGACGGTCAGCGCGCTCTTGGCATGGGCGGCAGCCGTCAGGCCCCCGATGTCGAGCCGCCGGGCGCTGCGATAGTCGACCTGGCTCAGATAGACGACGGCGGTGTGTTCGTCGATCGCTGCTTCGACCGAGGCGCCGTCGGCAACGAGACGGAGCTCGAGCTCGGGCCTCAGCGTCTTCAGCCCCTGGACGACATAGAGGTCGGTCGGAAATGTCCCGGCCTGGGAGACGATGCGCGAGCGGCCGGGACGCAGCGAGAG
>VGEN01000010.1 GCA_016869285.1 Alphaproteobacteria bacterium | reverse complement strand
CATTTCGGGCTATTCTTGAAAGAGTGCGAGTGGCGCTTCAACACCAGTGACCCATCCAAGCAACTAACCCAGATCAAACAATGGGTTAAGCGTCATCTCAGGTAGTTATCTGGGACAGCCCCTTCTACTATCTCGCCCCTGCCGACAAGAAACAGGTCCAGGATTACTTGGCCCGCTACACCTAGTGGGCGCTTAACCGAGCTTATTCACGATGATTTTAGCTATTCTCAAGAAAACTAAGTGGGCGCTCACATGGCTGATATCGCAAGCCTTTGAAACCGTGGCAGCCTCGATTCTCAATTGCCGCGAAAAATCAGCTATTCATGATCGCTGTGAATAAGGCGGGTTAAGCGTTGTTACGCTTGGTCTTGTGGGATTGTGGGTAATTTAGCTAAGTCCCAGGAATCACTAAAGGAATTCGCTCCTTTCCGCTTGACTTTCGGTTAGGGTCTTCCAGACTTGTCTAAGTGATTCGCATCAGGTCTAAGTGATTCGCATCAGGGCGTCGAGCTTTCTCAGGGAAATTGCCGCCCCGGTGAGGTGGGAGCCATGTTCAAGCAGATCAAGAATTTCTTCACCGAAGATGCGGGCGCCAATAGGCGCAAGGCGCCACGCGTGGATGCTCGCGGCGAGGCGGCTGTCATCATCGACGGCAAGAACTATCGTCTGAAGAACTGGTCGACGCAGGGCATCCTTGTCGGCCCTTATAATGGCGGCCTGATCGCCAAGCAGCGCTCACGCGTGACGATCAAGCTCAAGGACGACAAGTTCAACATCGACTTCGACGCGGACGTGCTGGTCATGCGCGTCGACGACGAAGGTCTCGCGGCACGATTCTTCCTGCTCCACCCGGCACAGAAGAAACAGATCCAGGAATATCTGGACTACTACAAGGTCGGCTGACCTTGCCGGGCGGGCGCTTCGCCCGACCTCCGACACACATGGACAGGGTCTGCGCGGCGGGCCTATAAGGCCGGCGATGGCGATCGCATTCCGCAAGATGCACGGGCTCGGCAACGACTTCGTCGTGATCGACGCGCGCGATCAATCGCTTGCGCTCGATGACGGGTTAGCGCGACGGATTGCCGACCGCCGCACGGGCATCGGCTGCGATCAGCTCATCGTCATCGAGCCGCCGCGCGCGGGTCTCGCCGATGCGTTCATGCGCATCCGCAATGCGGATGGCGGCGAGGTCGAGGCCTGCGGCAACGCAGCGCGCTGCGTCGCCAGCCTCCTGATGGCGGAGAAAGGCCGCGACCATGCGGTGATCGAGACCGTGGTCGGCCTTCTCGACGCCGAGGCGGCTGCCGACGGCCGTGTCGCCGTCGACATGGGCCCGGCCAAGCTCGACTGGCGCGACATCCCCCTCGCCGAGCCCAAGGACACGCTGCATCTCGGCATCCATCTTGGCCAGCTTTCCGATCCCGTCGGCGTCAACATGGGCAACCCGCACGCGGTCTTCTTCGTTGCTGATGCCGAAGCGGTGGACCTCGCCGCGCTCGGGCCGCCGCTGGAGCGGCACAAGCTGTTCCCGGCGCGCGCCAATATCGAGGTGGCGCAGGTGAAGTCGCCGACCGAGATTCGCATGCGCGTCTGGGAGCGCGGCGTTGGGATCACGCGTGCCTGCGGCACCGGCGCCTGCGCCACGCTCGTCGCCGCCGTCCGGCGCGGGCTCGTCGAGCGTCGGGTGATCGTCGTTCTCGACGGGGGCGCGCTCGAGATCGAGTGGCTCAAGGACGGCCATGTGATAATGACCGGCCCCGTCGCCACGGCCTTCACCGGCACCTTCGACATTCAGCACGCGGCATAGGACATCCATGTCCGGGCTCGATGTCCTGACCTTCGGCTGCCGGCTCAACGCCTACGAGTCGGAAGTGATGCGCGGCCTTGCCGGCGCCGCCGGGCTCGACGATGCCGTCATCGTCAACACCTGTGCCGTCACCGCCGAGGCGGAGCGCCAGGCGCGGCAAGCGATCCGCCGCGCCCGCCGCGAGCGGCCGACGGCGCGCATCGTCGTCACCGGCTGCGCCGCGCAGATCGATCCGGCACGCTATGCCGCGATGGCGGAGGTCGATCAGGTCATCGGCAATTCCGAGAAGCTGACGGTCGAAGGCTTCCTTCCCGCGGAAGCTCGCGTGCGCGTCAACGACATCCAGAGCGTGCGCGAGACCGCGCACCACTTGATCGAGAGCTTCGACGGCAAGGCCCGGGCGGTCGTGCAGGTACAACAAGGCTGCGATCATCGCTGCACCTTCTGCGTGATTCCGCTCGGGCGCGGGGCCAGCCGCTCGGTGCCGGTGGGCGTCATCGCCCGCCAAGCGCAGGCGCTGGTCGATGCCGGCTATCCGGAGATCGTCCTTTCCGGCGTCGACATCACGTCTTACGGCGTCGATCTTCCAGGCAAGCCGTCGCTCGGCCAGATGGTGCGCCGTGTGCTGGCCCAGGTGCCGGACCTCGCGCGCCTCCGACTCTCATCGCTCGATCCGGTGGAGATCGACGAGGATCTCTGGCGCCTGATCGCCGAGGAGCCGCGGCTGATGCCGCATCTGCATCTGAGCCTGCAGGCCGGCGACGACCTCGTGCTGAAGCGCATGAAGCGCCGCCATTCCCGAGCCGACGCGCTCGCCATTGCCCGCCGCGCGCGCAGCCTCCGCCCCGAGATCGCCTTTGGCGCAGACCTGATCGCTGGCTTTCCGACGGAGAGCGAGGCGATGTTCGAGAACACCCTCGCCCTTGTCGAGGAGATGGATCTCGCCTATCTCCACGTCTTCCCCTATTCCGAGCGTCCAGGCACGCCGGCCGCGCGGATGCCCCCCGTGCCGAAGCCGGCGCGCAAGATCCGCGCCCAGCGACTGCGCGACGCCGGATCGGCTGCACTTCTCCGTCATCTCGATCGGCAGATCGGCCGCACCGTAGGTGCCGTGGTCGAGACCGAGGCCTTCGCCCGCGCCGAGGATTTCTCGCCGGTCGCGATCGACGGCGGCACGCCCGGCACGGTTCTTTCGCTGCATCTCGCCGCCCGCGACGGCGATCGCCTCCTCGGCCGTCCGATCTCGTGACCGGCTGGCTTTCGCGACTCAAGGCCGGGCTCGGCAAGACCGCGACCCGCCTCACCCAAGGCATTTCCGCTCTCGTCACCAAGCGGCGCCTGGATCGGGCAATGCTCGATGAGCTGGAGGAAACCCTGATCCAGGCCGATCTCGGCGTCGCCACCTCGGCGAAGCTGGTCGAACGGCTGCGACGCGAGCGCTTCGACAAGGAAGTGACCGGTGACGAGGTCCGCGAGGCCTTTGCTGCCGCCGCCGCCGAGATCCTGGCTCCCGTCGCCTCGCAGCTTCGGCCGGAACCTGCCCGCAAGCCGCACGTCGTGCTTGTCGTCGGTGTCAACGGCAGCGGCAAGACGACGACGATCGGCAAGCTCGCCCATCGCTGGAAAGCGGATGGCCTCTCCGTGATGCTGGCTGCCGGCGACACCTTTCGGGCCGCTGCTGTCGAGCAGCTCCAGGCCTGGGGCGGGCGGGCCGGCGTGCCGGTCGTCGCCGGGGCCGCCGGCGCGGACTCGGCCGGACTCGCCTATGAGGCGCTCGAGCGCGCCAGGCGAGACGGCGTCGACGTGCTGGCGATCGATACCGCCGGCCGCCTCCACAACAAGGCGCATCTGATGGAGGAGCTGGCCAAGCTGGTCCGCGTCATCCGCAAGCTCGACCCGACCGCGCCGCACGATACCGTCCTGGTGCTCGATGCAACCGTCGGCCAGAACGCGCACAATCAAGTAGAGGTCTTCTCCAAAGCGCTGCCGCTGACTGGCCTCGTCGTGACCAAGCTCGACGGCACCGCCAAGGGCGGCGTGCTCGTCGCGCTCGCCGACGCGTTCAGGATCCCGGTGATCGCGGTCGGGGTCGGAGAGTCGGCGGAGGATCTCCGGCCGTTCGAGTCCACGGCCTTCGCGCGCTCGCTGATGGGGCTCGACGCCGCTTAGTCGGCGCGGGCCATCCTGACGCCGCCGCTCCTCATGATGTCGCGCTTCTGCGCCTCCAGCAGCACGTCGCGACAGATCGGGCCGGCGACGCCGGAGCCGCCGACTCCATGTTCGACGACGACGGCGCAGGCGTAGCGGGGGGCGTGGGTCGGCGCGTAGGACACGAACAGCGCGTGCTCACGATACTTCCACTCCCATTTTTTGGTGTCGGTGTTCTTCATGTCGCGGTCGCGCTGGGTGATGCGCCTGACCTGCGCCGTCCCCGACTTCCCGGCCATCTCGAGCCCCGGTTCCTTGATGCGCGCGTATTTGAACGCGGTTCCGCCCTCCCTGTTGACCACCCAGTGCATGCCGGCCCGCACGACCGCCAGGTTCTGCGGAGAGAGACCCAGCGACTCAGGGAGCGGCACGTCCACCGGCACGCCACCGATCGCACGCGTCAGCCGCGGCTTCACGGCAAGCCCGCTCCCGATCCGAGCGGACATCACCGCAAGCTGGAGCGGCGTCGTCAGGATGTAGCCCTGGCCGATGCCGAGGTTCACCGTCTCGCCTTGGTGCCATATGTCGCCTGTCGTCGCCTTTTTCCACTCACGCGTCGGGACGAGGCCGGAGCGCTCGCCGGGAATGTCCAGCTCGGTCGGTGCGCCGAGTCCCAGGCGCCGGGCCATGGCCGAGATCCGCTCGATGCCGACCTTGAGCGCGACCTTGTAGAAGTAGACATCGCACGACTTAGCGATGGCCTCCGCCATGTCGACGGAGCCGTGACCTCCATATTTATGCCAGTGGCAGAAGAACTTCTGGTCTCCGAACACGAAGTGACCGGGGCAGGAGAACCGCTGGCTCGGCGAGATCATGCCGCTCTCGAGCGCCGCCAGCGCCACGGTCATCTTGAAGGTCGAGCCTGGGGGGTACTGTCCGGCAATCGTCTTGTTGTTGAGCGCGCCGTAGGGGTGGTGCAGCAGCTCCTGCCACTCGGCGCTGGTCAGGCCGCGGCCGAACGGCACCGGGTCGTAGGCCGGATGGCTCGCCAGCGCGAGGATCTCGCCCTCGGGAATCGAAAGGCACACGCAGGTCGCGCTCTCATGGCTCGCCAACCGGGAATTGGCGAAGCTCTGCAGCCCCATGTCGAGGGTCAGCGTCAGCGCCTTGCCCGGCCGACCTTCCTCGCGGCTGAGCTCGCGGATGACGCGGCCGAAAGCGTTGACCTCGACATGGCTGGTCCCGGCGGTGCCGCGCAGCGCCTGATCGTGCTGGCGCTCGATGCCGCTCCTGCCGATCCGCATGTCCGGCAGCTCGAGCAAGGGATCGCCGGTCAGGTCGTTCTCGGCGACCGCCGCGACATAGCCCGCGGCATGCACGACCGACGGGCCGAAGGGATATGCCCGCGTCACGCCGACCTCGATCTGCATCCCCGGCAGGCTGGTGGCGTTGAGCTCGATCCGGCTCACCTCCTCCCAGGTCAGGTTGTCGCGCACGGTGATCGGAACGAAAGAGCGCTTGCGCCGGATCTCGCGCATGACGCGCCTGCGGACGAAGTCCTGCACCTCGATGACTTCCGAGAGCGCATCCAACGCCAGGGTCACGTCGCTCACCTGCTCCGGCACCACGACGACCCGGTAGTTCTGCTGGTTGTGGGCGAGGATCTCGCCGTGACGATCGTAGATCACGCCACGCGGCGGCGCCAGAAGACGAAGGTTGATACGGTTGTCCTCGGCGAGCTTCTGGTACTTGTCGGACTCGACAACCTGCAGGTAGTACATCCGCCCAACCAACGTCGAGAGCAGCAGCATCTTGCCGCCGGCGAGCAGCGCCGCGCGCCGGCTGAACAGCTTGCCGCGGTCCTGGTCCTTGTCCTTCCAGCTTTGCATGCGGGCTCCTAGTGCACCACGCCGCGATGGATGCGGACCAGCACCCAGCAAAAGCAGGGGAACAGCGCAATCGTCGCGAGCGCCTGAAACAAGGGTCGCTCCAGCGGAATGACTCCTCCGAGCAGCGCCGAGGCTAGCGCCCAGGAGGCGAAAGCGGCAAGCAGCGCACCGACTGCAAGCCCGAGCCAGACGAGCAGGAAAGGCTTGCCGATGAAGGTCTTGCGCTGATTGACCGCGATGCCGTGCAGGATCAGGAAGGCGAGCGAGGCGATCCCCAGCGGCGTGCCCGCCAGCGCGTCCTGAATGAAGCCGAGCCCAAACGCAGCGAGCGGCGGCATTAGATCGGGGCGATAGACGGCCCAGTAGAAGACCGCGATCTGCGTTCCCGCCGGTGCGATCAATGGGAGACCGGGAACACCGAAAGGAACGAGGCCGAAAAACAGCAGCACGAGGACCGTCGCGAACGGGGCAAGCCGCCGCCCCCAGTCATCCATGCGCTCGGCGGCTGTGGGGGTCATCGGCGATCGCGTCCGCGCGGGACCTCCGTCTGCACCACAGGCCCCTCGATCTTGAAATCGATGACTCGAATGAATTCGAGCCGGTTGAAGTCGACGAAGGGCTGAACACGGAGCGTGCCTATGTCGGTGATCACGCCGACCGGCAGCCCCGGCGGAAAGCTGCCGCCATCGCCGGAGGTCACAATACGCTCACCTGCGCTCGGGTGCGCCGTCGAGGGCAGATAGAGGAGCCGCGGCTGGTGCGAGTTGTCGCCAGCCAGCATGGCACGCTCGCGCGTCGACTCGATCATCACCGGGATGCGGCTGTTCAGGTCGGTCAGCAGCAGAACCCGCGCCGAGCGATCGCCAAGCGTGGCGACGCGGCCTGCCAGCCCCTCGGACGTCATCACCGCATTGCCCTTGCCGACGCCGGCTTTGGCTCCGGCGCCGATCAGGACTGAATGGACGAAAATGCCGCCGGCATCGGCAACGACGCGAGCCGAGACCATGCTCGAAGGCGGCTCGGCCGTGAGCCGCGCGAGGTCTCGGAGCTGGGCGTTCTCCTGCTCAAGGCGGTTAGCGACGACCTGCCACTGGCGCAGCCGTTCGTTTTCCTGCCGGAGCTGGACGTTCTCCTCTCGCAGCCGGACCAGCTCGCGCCCATGCTCGATCACATCGGCGACACGCGCCGCGGGCTCCGACATGAAGGAGAGGATCGGCGCCAGCGCATCGGCCATGGTCGCGCGCATGCGCTCGATCAGGATCAGGTCGGCCTTGCCGAGGATCATCAGCGCGAAAGCGCCAAGCACCAGCAGCGGATAGACGAAGCGATGCGCGAGACCGCGAAGCGGAACAGCGAGCCGCCTGGCGAAGCGATATCCGGGTTCGCGCATCCCTCCGTCCCCCGCTCAAGCCCTAGTAGGAGGGGATGAGCACGCTTCTGAGCGTACCCATCTCTTCGAGGCAGCGTCCGGTGCCGAGAGCGACGCAAGAGAGCGGATCGTCGGCGATCGAGACCGGGAGGCCGGTTGCGTGCCGGAGAACGAGGTCGAGGTTGCCGAGCAAGGCGCCGCCTCCGGTCAGCACGATGCCCTTGTCGACGATGTCGGCGGCAAGCTCGGGCGCAGTATGCTCGAGCGCGACCTTGACCGCTTCGATGATCGCGCTGATCGGCTCGGCCAGGCTCTCGGCGATCTGCCGCTCGGAGATCACCAGCTCCTTGGGCACCCCATTCATCAGGTCGCGTCCCTTGATGTGCATGGTCCGGCCTTCGCCGTCCTCGGGCGGACAAGCCGACCCGATCTCTTTCTTGATCCGCTCGGACGAGCCTTCGCCGACCAGGAGGTTATGGTTGCGGCGGATATAGGCGATGATCGCTTCATCCATCTTGTCGCCGCCGACCCGGACCGAGCGCGAATAGACGATACCGCCGAGCGAAAGGACAGCGACCTCGGTCGTGCCGCCGCCGATGTCGACCACCATCGAGCCGGTCGGCTCGGTTACCGGAAGGCCGGCGCCGATCGCCGCTGCCATAGGCTCCTCGATCAGGAACACGCGCCGGGCGCCGGCCGACTCCGCCGACTCCTGGATGGCGCGGCGCTCGACCGCGGTCGAGCCCGAAGGCACGCAGACGATGATCTGCGGGCTGGCGAAGGAGCGGCGGTTGTGAACCTTGCGGATGAAGTGCTTGATCATCTCCTCTGCCACCTCGAAATCGGCGATGACGCCGTCGCGAAGCGGGCGGATGGCGGAGATGTTGCCAGGCGTGCGGCCCAGCATCAGCTTGGCTTCATCGCCGACCGCGAGCACGGTCTTCTTGCCGCGCACATTGGCGATGGCGACGACGGAAGGCTCATTGAGGACGATGCCGCGGCCCTTGACGTAGACCAGCGTGTTCGCCGTGCCCAGGTCGATCGCCATGTCGGCAGAAAGCCAGCCGAGAACTTTGGAGAACATCTAGTTGGTTCGGTCCTTCATCCGTGAACGGGCGGGGGAGGTCATGCGGAGATCGCAGCCGGCGCCTGCTTCTGGCGCTTGACGAGGAGCTTGTTGAGCGCGTGCACATAGGCGCGAGCGGAGGCGACCAGCGTGTCAATGTCGGAGGCCTGGCCGTTGACCGACTTTCCGGCCTCCTCCATGCGCACCGTGACCTGGGCCTGGGCGTCCGTACCCTCCGTCACCGCATGCACCTGGTAGAGCTGCAGCTTGGCCTCATGCGGGAACAGCGCCTTGATCGCGTTGAAGGTGGCGTCGACCGGACCCTGCCCGTGCGCCTGGACCGCATGCTCCTTGCCGTCAATGCGGAGGACGAGGTCTGCCGTCTGCGGTCCGGCCGAACCGCAGACGACCTTTAGCGAGAGAAAGCGGATACGCTCGTCGGCGCGGCCGAGCTCGTCATCGACCAGCGCGACGATGTCCTCGTCATAAACGTGGCGCTTGCGGTCGGCGAGCTCCTTGAAGCGGCGGAACGCCTCCTGCAGGGCGTTGTCGCCGAGCTCGAGACCGAGATACTTGAGCTTGGCCTTGAAGGCGGCCCGGCCGGAGAGCTTGCCGAGCACGATCTTCGAGCGCGTGAGGCCGACGGATTCCGGCGTCATGATCTCGTAGGTCTGCGCGTTCTTGAGCACGCCGTCCTGGTGGATGCCGCTCTCATGGGCGAAGGCATTGGCGCCGACGATCGCTTTGTTCGGCTGCACGACGAAGCCCGTGATCTGCGAGACCAGGCGCGAGGCCTTGGTAATCAGCTCGGTCTTCACGCCGGTCGTGTAGGGCATGAAGTCGGGGCGCGTGCGGAGCGCCATCACGACCTCTTCGAGCGCCGCATTGCCGGCACGCTCGCCCAGGCCGTTGATCGTACACTCGACCTGGCGCGCGCCTGCCTGCACGGCAGCGAGCGAGTTGGCGACGGCGAGACCGAGATCGTTGTGGCAGTGAACGGAGATCACCGCCTTGTCGATATTCGGCACACGGTTCCTCAGCATCGCTATCAACGCGCCGAACTCGGCCGGGACCGCATAGCCGACCGTATCCGGGATGTTGATCGTGCGGGCGCCGGCCTTGATCGCGCTCTCGACGCAGCGGCAGAGGAAGTCGTGCTCGGTACGCGAGCCATCCTCGGGGCTCCACTCGACATCGTCGGTGTAGCGGCGCGCATGGCTGATCGAGTCGACGACCGCCTGATGCACCTGCTCCGGCTCCATCTGGAGCTTGAACTTCATGTGCAGCGGGCTGGTCGAGATGAAGGTGTGGATGCGCTTGCGCTTGGCCTTGGAGAGCGCTTCGGCAGCACGGTCGATGTCGCCTTTCGCGGCACGCGCGAGACCGGCGACGGTCGAGTCCCTCACGGTTTCGGCGATGCGGCGGACGGCCTCGAAGTCGCCGTTGGAGGAAATCGGGAATCCGCCCTCGATGACGTCAACGCCCATCTCCTCGAGCAGAAGCGCGATCTTGAGCTTCTCCTCCAGGTTCATCGATGCGCCCGGCGACTGCTCGCCGTCGCGCAACGTCGTATCGAAGATGAGGACGCGGTCCTTTGCCGAGCCCATCCCGCCCCGCCTTCCAGCCATCTGCGCGAATCGGAACCGCCCCCGGCACGCTCCGCCGATGCCCGCAAGAAAGCAAAAACCAAACAAGAACAACGCGCTAAAGGCTCGGGCCGCGGCTCTCTCGGGTCTCGGCCCCTAACCCGTCGCCACGGCCTCCTTGTACGCCTGGAGGCCGTGGATTTGCAAGCTATTGGCAGGGTTTACCGTCGGAAGCTGCATTCACTGCGCGAGTCGCCCCGCGCCGGCACGCCTCTTCGCCGAGATGGGCTCTGCAGGGCTAGTTCTTGGTCTTGTCGACGAGCCGGTTCGCCTTGATCCACGGCATCATCGCGCGGAGCTTCTCGCCGACCACCTCGATCGGGTGCTCGGCGCCGCGGCGGCGCATCGCCTTGAAGCTCGGCGTGCCGGCGAGATTCTCCTGGACCCAATCGCGCGCGAAGCGGCCGGATTGAATGTCGTCGAGCACGCGCCTCATCTCGGCGCGCGTCTCCTTGGTGATGATGCGAGGTCCGCGCGTGTAGTCGCCATACTCGGCGGTATTCGAGATCGAGTAGCGCATATTGGCGATGCCGCCCTCGTACATGAGGTCGACGATCAGCTTCACCTCGTGCAGGCACTCGAAATAGGCCATCTCCGGCGCGTAGCCGGCATCGACCAGGGTCTCGTAGCCGGCCATGATCAGCTCGGTGAGGCCGCCGCAGAGCACGACCTGCTCGCCGAAGAGGTCGGTCTCGCACTCCTCCTTGAAGGTCGTCTCGATCACGCCCGAGCGGCCGCCGCCGATCGCCGAGGCATAGGAGAGCGCGATCTCGAGCGCATTGCCCGAAGGGTTCTGGTGCACGGCGACGAGGCACGGAACGCCGCCGCCCTTCTGGTACTCCGAGCGCACGGTGTGGCCGGGACCCTTGGGCGCGATCATGAACACGTCGATGTCGGGACGCGGCTCGATCAGGTTGAAGTGAATGTTGAGACCATGGGCGAAGGCGATCGCCGCGCCCTTTTTCATGTTGGCCTTAAGCTCGTCGCGCCACAGCGCCGCCTGCAGCTCGTCGGGCGTCGCCACCATCATGACGTCGGCCCACTTCGCCGCCTCGCTTGCGGTCATGACCTTGAAGCCGGCACCCTCGGCCTTCTTCGCCGTCGCTGAGCCGGCGCGGAGCGCGATCACCACGTCCTTGACGCCGGAGTCGCGCAGGTTCTGGGCATGGGCATGCCCCTGGCTGCCATAGCCGATGACCGCGACCTTCTTGGCCTTGATCAGGTTCACATCGGCATCGCGATCGTAGTAAACGCGCATCACGCTTCTCCCCTATCGAACTGGAATTTCAGATGCCCTTGGCACCGCGGCTGATGGCGACGACGCCGGTACGGCTGACATCGACCAGGCCCAAGGGCCGCATGAGATTGACGAAGGCGTCGATCTTCTCCGGGCTGCCGGTCATCTCGAAGACGAAGCTCTCGATCGTCGAGTCGACGGCGCGGGCGCGGAAAATATCGGCTATGCGCAGCGATTCCACGCGCTTGTCTCCGGTCCCAACCACCTTGATCAGCGCCATCTCGCGCGCGACATGCGCGCCTTCGGTGGTGAGGTCGCGAACCGTGTGAACCGGGACCAACCGGTCGAGCTGCGCCTTGATCTGCTCGATCACCATCGGCGTGCCCGAAGTCACCAAGGTGATCCGCGAGAGGTGCCGCGAAGCATCGACCTCGGCGACGACCAGGCTCTCGATGTTATAGCCGCGGCCCGAGAACAGGCCGATGACGCGGGCAAGGACGCCCGGTTCGTTGTCGACGAGCACGCTCAGCGTATGAGTTTCGATCTTGTCTGCCATGGCTCGGATTGAAAACAGAGGGGACGGAGCGGCGAGGACGAGGGCTCATGCCCTCATACGAGAACCATCCCCTCTTCCGAGGTCGGCTTCTGCGCCTGGTCCTCGGGCCCGAGCAACATCTCGTTGTGCGCGGCCCCGGAGGGGATCATCGGGAAGCAGTTTTCCTTCTGGTCGACGCAACAATCGACGATCACCGGCCGCTTGACCTTGATCATCTCCTTGATCACATCGTCGACCTCGGAGGGCTTGGCGGCCCTGAAGCCAACGCCGCCGAAGGCATCGGCGAGCTTGACGAAGTCCGGCAGCGCCTCGGTGTAGCTTTCCGAGTAGCGGCCGCCATGGATGAGCTCCTGCCACTGGCGGACCATGCCCATCCACTGATTGTTGAGGATGAAGACCTTGACCGGCAGCCGGTACTGCACGGCGGTCGACATCTCCTGGATGTTCATCAGGATCGAGGCTTCGCCAGCGACATCGATGCAGAGCCGGTCCGGATGCGCGATCTGCGCGCCGATCGCGGCAGGCAGGCCATACCCCATGGTGCCGAGGCCGCCGGAGGTCATCCAGTGCATCGGTCGCTCGAACTTCAGGAACTGCGCCGCCCACATCTGGTGCTGGCCGACCTCGGTCGTGATGTAGGGATCGAGGTTCTTGGTCAGCGCGTGGAGGCGCTGCAGCGCGTATTGCGGCTTGATGATCGTCTTCGACGCCTTGTAGCGAAGGCAATCGCGCGCCTGCCACTTCTCGATCTGGTCCCACCACTTGGCGAGCGCAGCGCCATCGACCTTCGCCTTCTTCTTCTTCCATTGGGCGATCAGCGCCGCCAGCACCTCTCCGGCATCGCCAACGATCGGCAGGTCGACCCGCACGTTCTTGTTGATCGAGGAGGGATCGATATCGACATGGATCTTCTTTGAGTTCGGCGCGAAGGCCGCGAGCTTGCCGGTGACGCGGTCGTCGAACCGCGCGCCGACATTGATCATCAGATCGCAGTCGTGCATCGCCATGTTCGACTCATAGGTGCCGTGCATGCCGACCATGCCGAGGAACAGCGGCTCGGAAGCCGGCACCGTGCCGAGTCCCATCAGCGTCAGCGTCACCGGATAGCCGGTCATGCGCACGAACTCGGTCAAGAGCTCTGAGGCGCGCGGGCCGGAATTGACCACGCCGCCGCCGCAGTAGAAGAGCGGCCGCTTCGCCTTTGAGATCAGCTCGACCGCCTTCTCGATCGCTGCCGCGTCGGGCGTGCGCTTCGGGCGATAGGTGCGGTGCTCGATCGCCTCCGGCCCAACATAAGGCGCCTTGGCGAGCTGGATGTCCTTCGGAAGGTCGACCACAACGGGGCCGGGACGCCCGGCCTTGGCGACGTGGAACGCCTCGTGGATCGTGCGCGCCAGCGTGTCGGCATCCTTCACCAGGTAGTTGTGCTTGGTGCAGGGGCGGGTGATGCCGGTCGTGTCCGCTTCCTGGAATGCGTCATTGCCGATCAGATGCGTCGGCACCTGGCCGGTGAGGCAGACGATCGGCACCGAATCCATCAGCGCGTCGGTGAGCCCGGTCACGGCGTTCGTCGCGCCGGGGCCCGAGGTCACCAGCACGACGCCGACCTTGCCGGTCGAGCGTGCATAACCTTCGGCCGCATGCACGGCCGCCTGCTCGTGGCGGACGAGGATGTGGCGGACGTAGTTCGACTTGAACATCGCATCGTAGATCGGCAGCACGGCACCGCCGGGATAGCCGAAGACGACCTCTACGCCCTGATCCGCCAGCGCTTTCAGGATGACCTCCGCGCCGGTCATTTCGGCGGCGGTCGCTGGGGCTTGGGTGGCGGTCGTCATGGCACGGATCCTAGGGGCCCGGCCGCGAATCGGCTGAGCGGGAGGCGGACCCTAGTCGCTCGCCTTGGGCAGGGTCAACTGCCAATGCTCAATTTTCGAAAAGATTTCTTGTCGCGCGCTTTCTGAATATTGCTCTCCGAGAACGGTCGGATCGTGTAACTGATTGCGAAACCACGTCATTTGTCGCTTGGCGTATTGCCGCGTTGCAACCTGGGCCAGCGAAACCGCTTCTTCGAGCGCGATTTCGCCGTCGAGGTGCCGGATCAACTCGCGAAGCCCGACCGCGCGTGTCGCCGGCAGGACAGGATCGAGCACGCGCATGGCGCGGGCCTCATCGAGCGCTCCGGCCTCGACCATCTTGCGAAAGCGTGCATCGCACGCAGCGTTGAGGGCGCCCCGCGGCGGTGCCAGCAGGAGCGTGAAGAAGCGGAAGCCTTCTTTCGCCGATGCACGCCCCTGCCAATCGGCGAGCGAGACTCCGGTCGCCTCGATCACCTCCATGGCGCGGGCGAGGCGCTGGCGATCGGAAGGGCGGAGCCGAGCTGCCATCACCGGATCGCGCAAAGCGAGCGCTGCGTGAAAGACTTTGGCGCCGAGCGTCTCGAGCCGCGCGCGCGCGCTCGTCCGCGTCGCCGCCGGGATCGGCGGCACCGGCGACAGGCCCTCGGTCAGAGCCTTCAGGTAGAGCCCGGTGCCGCCGACAATGATCGGCAGCCCACCGGCCGCGTGCACCGCATGGACTGCCTCGACCGCGAGCGCGCGCCATCGGCCCGCCGAGCAGATCTCGGTCACCGGCAGGAAGCCGTAGAGCCGGTGCGGCACGCGCGCCTCGTCGGCAAGGCTCGGCCGCGCCGTCAGCACCCGCATCTCGCCATAGACCTGCATGGCGTCTGCGTTGATGACGACCCCGCCGAAGCGCTCGGCCAGATCGAGCGCGAGCGCCGACTTGCCGCTGGCGGTCGGTCCCGCGACCAGCACGACATCGGTGGACATCGTCGTCGGCTCTCGGCTATGGGGCACCATGTCCCTCGTGCTCTCGCTCCTCGTCGATCCCGGCCAACCGTCGCTCGACCAACGCCATGTCGACCTCGCCTGCAGGGCCGCCGGCGAAGCCGGCGAGCCCGATTGGCTCGCGCCGCAGGTCGCCTGCGATGTGCCCGTGACGGTCGGTACTAACATCGCCCGGATCCGTGCAGCGCTCGGCGGCTCGCCAGTCGATGCGAACCTGATACCGACCGAGGGCCGGCGCAAGCGCTTGCTGATCGCCGACATGGATTCGACCGTCGTCACCACGGAGACCCTGGACGAGATCGCCGCCTTCGCGGGGCTCAAGGAGGTCATCGCCGCGATCACGCGCCGCTCGATGAATGGCGAGATCGATTTCCCGACCGCGCTCCGCGAGCGTATCGCCATGCTCAAGGATCTGGGCGTCGAAGCGCTCGAGAAGACGCTGGCCGCGACCGAGCTGACCCCGGGCGCGCGGACGATGGTCCAGACGATGAGAAGGCACGGCAGCTACACCGCCTTGATCTCGGGCGGCTTCACCTACTTTACCGAGGAGATCGGCCGGCAATGCGGCTTCGACGAGCACCGCTCCAACATGCTCGGCATCGCCGAAGGCAAGCTCACCGGCATGCTGGTCGGCCCGATCCTCGACAAGGCCGCCAAGCTCGACGGCCTCAAGGAGCTCGCGGCGGCGCGTGGGTTTGGGATGGCGGATGCGGTCACCGTCGGCGACGGCGCCAATGACATGGCGATGCTCGCGGCTGCCGGCCTCGGCGTCGCCTTCCGTGCCAAGCCGGTGGTCAACGCCGAGATCTCTGTGCAGGTTCGCCATGGCGACCTGACGGCCCTGCTCTACCTCCAGGGATACCGCCGCGAGGAGTTCGCGGCTTAGGTCCGCGCGAGCTTGCGCTCTCGCCACTGCGCAGCCGCGACGATGGCGAGCAGCACGGCTCCGATCAGATCCGTGATCGGTGTCGGGTCGATCAAGCCCAGGGCGGCACCGATGAGAGCTCCCCTCTGCCAGAGGGACGCCGTGCCTAGGAAGTAGCCATGAAGACCCGCTGCAAGGCAGACGCATCCGATGGATGCGGTCGCAAACGCGCGCAGGCTGAGCCACGGGTCGCCGATCAGCAGCAGCGCCGGCTCGTAGACGAACATGAACGGCACGATGAAGCCTGCGGCGCCGACCTTCATCGCCGCCCATCCCGACTCCCAGAGATCGGCCTTTGCCAGGCCGGCGGCGGCGAAAACTGCGAGCGCGACAGGCGGCGTGATCGCCGAAAGAATCGCGAAGTAGAAGGCGAACATATGGGCCGCCGGCGCGACCACGCCGAGCTTGATCAGCGCCGGCACCAGCAGCGACACCATGACGATGTAAGCGGGCGTCGTCGGCATTCCCATGCCGAGAACGATGCCGGCCGCCATGGTCAGGATGAGCGCGAGTACCAGGCTGTTCTGCGCGAGGGCGATGACGAGGGCGGTGAAGCTGATTCCGACGCCAGTGAGCGCGATGATGCCGATGATGATGCCAGCGGTAGCGCAGGCGAGCGCGACGCCCAGCGCCTGGCGGGCGCCGTCCTGAAGCGCGTCCCAGACCGTTCTTGCGGTAATCCCGGACCGCGTCGTCTTGCGCATGAGGGCCACAGGAACGCAGGAAAGGGCGCCGACGAACGCCGAGAGCGGTGCCGAATAACCGAGAATCATCCCGCCGAGGACCAGAAGCACCGGGATGAAGAGGTGTCCGCGATCGGCCATCACACGGCCGAGGCGCGGCACCTCCTGCTCCGGCACTCCGACGAGCCCATGACGCTTCGCCTCGAAATGCACAGCGGCAAAGCAGGCGACATAGTAGAGGACCGCGGGGATCAAGGCCCAGAGCGTTACCTGGAAGTAGCTGGTCGCCAGAAACTCGGCCATCACGAAGGCGGCGGCGCCCATGACCGGCGGCATGATCTGCCCGCCGGTCGAGGCGACGGACTCGACCGCGGCCGCGAAGGCCGGACGGAAGCCAGTCCGTTTCATCAGCGGGATGGTGATCGGCCCGTCGACCATCACGTTGGCGACCGCCGAGCCCGAGATCGTGCCGAAGAGGCTCGAGGAGACGACGGCCACCTTGCCCGGGCCGCCGGCCTGACGCCCGGTGAGCGCGAGGGCGAAGTCCATGAACAGCTGCCCGGTCCCTGTCCGCTCCATGAAGCTGCCGAAGAGCACGAAGACGATGACGTATCCGGCCGAGACGCCGATGGTCGATCCGAAGATTCCCTCGGTCGTCAGGTAGAGTTGATCGAGCAGCGTCAACGGATCGACGCGATTGATGAAGAAGGCATAGAAGAGGAAGGCGAGCGCCGTCAGCGGCAACGCGAGACCAAGGATGCGCCGCGTCCCCTCCAGCACCAGAAGGATGCAGAGCACGCCGAGGACTATCTCAACAGTCGTCGGATCATCGATGTAGGGGATGCGCTGGACGAGCTGCGCGTGGTTGACGAACAGATAGCCGACCGAGACGATCGACGCGGCGACGAGCATCAGATCGAAGGGGCTCGGACCAAGGTCGCGTGACTTCCCCGAGGCGCCCAGCGTCAGAAACAGCAAGACGAGCGCGAAGAGCAGATGCCCGCCCCGGAAGAACAGAACTTCCGGCGGGCCGAACGCGACGATCCACATGTGCCAGAGCGACATCGTGGCGGCGACTACCGCCACGAGGCTCCGCACGATCCCAACATAGCCTCCCATCCGCCCCCCAAAATTAATCAGGGCCGGGTTGATCCCGGCCCTGCTTGTTCGTTCGTTCCTCGGCGCTCAGAGCGCGCCGATTTCCTTGAAGTATCTGGCAGCACCCGGATGCATGGGGACGCCGATGTCCTCGGCCATCATCTTCGGCGTGGTTGCATCCATCGCTTTGTTGATGAGGACGAGGTCCTTGAAGTTGGCATGCATGGTCTTGGTCATGGCATAGACGCGTTCCGCCGGCAGCTTGCACGAGGCAATCAGGTGCGCGGCGTAGCCCACGACCTGCACCGGCTGGGTCTGCTTCGGATAGGTATTGGCCGGGATCGAGACCTTGGCGTAGCCCGGATTGATCTGACGCATCTTGCCGACAGTGGCATCATCGAACGGCAGCACCTTCATGTCGCGCGCCGAGGCAAGATCCATCACGGCCGAGGAAGGAATCGTCGTGCCGAGCGTGAAGGCCTGGGCATGCCCGTCCTTCATCATCGACACGGCATCGCTGTACGAGGGAATGAAATTCGCCTTGCCGAGCGCGGCGTAGTTCATGCCGAAGACCTGCAGGATGTGCGCGGTCGCCACCTCGGCGGTATTGCCGCGCGGCTGAATTGCGACGGACTTGCCCTTGAGGTCGGCGATCGAGTTGATCCCGGCGTCGGCCAGCACGACCACCTTGAAGTACTGCGGATAAAGCGAGGCGATCTGGCAGACGTTCGCGGTCTTCTCCTTGAAAGGCTCCGCGCCTTGCATGCCGTCGACCGTCGAGATCGAGTTGCCGAAGGCGATGTCCGCCTTTCCTTGATGCACGCCGAGCACGTTGGCGATGCCGGCGCCGGGGCTGGTCTGGACCGAAACATCGGGGATCGCCTTCTCCCACATGGCCTTCAGCGATCCTGCCAGCGGCACCCAGGCGCCTCCCTGCGGTCCGGTCATGAAGCGAAGGGTATCGGCGGCGGACGCAGCCGAGGAGGCGAGACCGAGTCCCGCAATGACGGCGGCGAAAACGAAGGAACGACGCATTCTGTCCTCCCAAAGCCTGTTCTCCGGGAGGCTATGACGGCGGAGAGCCGCGTGGCAACTGCGGTGCGAGCGTATCCAACCACCGCGCGACATCCACCGGCGGGGTGAAAACCACCGTGTGGCCGGCGAAGGAATCGATCGCCAGTAATGTCCGTCGAGGTGCACGACCGGCAGCCGCCAGCGCTCGCCGAGAATCAGCGAGAGCGTCGACTTGCCGGCACTGGAGCCCCGAGGACGAGAACGCGCTTCACGCCGTCCGGTAGGGGCGGCGATGCTGGCCGGAACGGCGACGACGTCTACGACTTGAACGTCTGGACCAGCGACTCCGAGGTGCGGGCCAGGATCGCGAGATCGATGCCGACCGCGACGAACTTGTAGCCCCAGTCGAGGTAGCGCTTGGCATCGGCGACGACCGGCGTGAGGATGCCGGCCGGCTTGCCGCCGAGGCGTTTCGGCGCCGCCTGGATCGCTGCCTGCACATCGGGATGAGCGGCATTGCCGATATGGCCGAGCGCGGCGGCGAGATCCGAGGGACCGATGAAGACGCCATCGACGCCTTCGACCGCGGCGATCTCCTCGATGCGGTCGAGCGCCGGCTTGGTCTCGACCTGAACCAGCACGCACATCTCGGAAGCAGACTTCGCGAAGTAATCCTTCACGCGGCCGAAGCGGTTGGCGCGGGTGCCGGTGGCGACGCCGCGGATGCCCTCGGGCGGATACCGGGTGGCTGCGACGGCGGCCTTCGCCTCCGCCGCCGACTGCACCATCGGGATCAGCACGGCATGGACGCCGAGATCGAGATAGCGCTTGAGCAGCACGGAATCGTTCCAAGCGGGGCGCACGACCGGCGTCACCGTCGTCCCCTGCATCGCCTGCAGCGCCGAGAGCACCTCGTTGGGATCGCCCGGTCCGTGCTCGCAATCGACCAGGATCCAGTCGGGCTCGGAACCGGCCAGCGCCTCAAGCGCCATCGGGTGCAGCATGTTCGACCAGAGACCGATCTGCACGCGCCCGGCCGCGAGCGCGTGCTTGAAGCGGTTGATCGGCATGTCGGTCAGCATCAATGGATCTCCGGTTCCGGTACGCGCGGTCCGTCGCGCAGCACGTCGAGGTCGCAGCCCTGATCGGCCTGGGTGATGTGCATGGCATGCAGCGCCCCCCAGCCGCGGCCGAAGCGCGGCGGCGGCTTCTTCCACGCCGCCTTCCGCTTCGCCATCTCGGCATCCGAGATCTTGAGGTTGAGCGTCCTCGCCTCGATGTCGAGCTGGACCAGGTCGCCGTCCTTCACCAGCGCCAAGGGGCCGCCGATATAGGCCTCGGGCGCGACATGCAGGACGCAGGTGCCGTAGCTGGTGCCGCTCATGCGCGCATCGGAGATGCGCACCATGTCGCGCACGCCCTCCTTCAGCAGCTTCTTCGGCACGGGCAGCATTCCCCATTCCGGCATGCCGGGCCCGCCCTGGGGACCGGCATTCTTCAGGATCAGTACCGAGTCCTTGGTGACGGCGAGGTCGTCGCGATCGATGCGCGCCGCCATGTCGTTGTAGTCCTCGAAGACGACCGCGGGGCCGGTGTGCTTCCATAGCTTGGGATCCGCCGCGGTCGGCTTGATCACGGCGCCGTCCGGCGCGAGGTTGCCGCGCACTACGGCGAGTCCGCCCGACTGATAGAGCGCCTTGTCGCGGCTGACGATGACGTCCTTGTTGTAAACCTTGGCATCCTTGATGTTCTCGCCGAGCGTCTTGCCGTTCACGGTGGCAGCCTTGCGGTCGAGCAGATCGCCAAGCTCGTTGAGAAACGCCGGAAGGCCGCCCGCGTAAAAGAAATCCTCCATCAGGTATTTTCCCGACGGGCGCACATTGGCGATCATCGGCACATGCTTGGAGATCTCGTTGAAGCGGTCGAGCGTCAGCTTGACGCGGGCGCGGCCGGCGAGCGCCAGCAGATGCACGACCGCATTGGTCGAGCCTCCCATCGCCATCAACGTCGTGACCGCATTGTCGAAGGACTTCCCGGTCAAGATGTCCGAGGGCTTGAGATCCTCCCACACCATGTCGACGATGCGCCGGCCGGAGAGCGAGGCCATGCGCGAGTGGTTCGAGTCAGGCGCCGGGATCGACGACGCGCCCGGCAGCGTGAAGCCCAGCACCTCGGCCATGCTCATCATCGTCGCCGCCGTGCCCATCGTCATGCAGGTGCCGTAGGAGCGCGCAATGCCCTCCTCGACCTCTTCCCAATCCTTCTCGGTGATGGTGCCGGCGCGGAGCTCAGCCCAGTATTTCCACGAGTCGGTGCCCGAGCCTAGGAAGTTGCCGTGCCAATTGCCGCGCAGCATCGGCCCCGCCGGCACGAAGATCGCCGGTAGGTTCATGGTGATTGCGCCCATCAGCAGCGCCGGCGCTGTCTTGTCGCAGCCGCCCATCAGCACCGCGCCGTCAGCCGGGTATGAGCGCAGCAACTCCTCGGTCTCGATCGCCAGCAGGTTGCGATAGAGCATAGTCGTCGGCTTCTGGAACGGCTCGGCCAGCGCGATCGCCGGCATCTCGAGCGGATAGCCGCCGGCCTGCCAGATGCCGCGCTTCACCTCCTCGACGCGGATCTTGAAGTGGCTGTGGCAGGGGTTGATGTCGGACCAGGTGTTGATGATCGCGATGACGGGCTTGCCCGCCCAGTCCTCGCGCGTGTAGCCCATCTGCAGCGTGCGCGAGCGATGACCGAAAGCACGCAGATCGGCAACGCCGTACCAGCGCTTTGAACGCAGATCGTCGTAGGTCTTGCGCCGTCGGGAGCCGGCCGCGGCCATCGGTTGTCCTCCGGGAAGTGATGCGCGCGCCTTCGCTCATCCGAAGGCTACGCGAACGGGAGGAGCCGATGGTGCCCGAGACCGGCGCACGCGATCAAGCGCCTCGGCATGCGGCGAGCGGATGGCGGCTCAGCCGCCCTTTCGCCTCTGCCGGTCCAACAGCGCCAGGATCTCTGCGAGATGGTTCCTGGCCTCGGCCTGACGCCGTTTCGGATCGCGCTTGGACCAGTCGTAGAATCCCTTGCCCGACTTCACGCCTATGTCGCCCTTCGCGTACATATCCTGGACGATCCGGCTCGGCTCGGATGAGTGGTTGAGGTGCGGCACGATCGCACGCTGGACAAGCGCATGGGTGTCGAGGCCGCTCAGATCCTTCTGCTCGATCAGGCCGGTCACGCACATGCGCGGCCCGAACATTTCGCGCGCCGCCTGATCGACCTCCTCGGGCCCGCAGATCCCCTGCTCGATCAGGTAGTAGGCTTCGTGCAGGATCGCGTGCTGCAGGCGATTGATGAGAAAGCCCTCGATCGGCCTGTTCAGCAGAAGCGGGTTCTGGCCGCAGGCGCGCACCCCGGACATGACCATGTCGACGGCGGCATCCTCGGTCTCCATGGTGCGGATGACCTCGACCAGCGGCATGACGTCCGCCGGCATGAAGTAATGGAGGCCCAGGAAGCGCTTCTTGTGCGCGAGCCCCGAGGCGAGATCCTCGAGGGGAAGCCCCGAGGTGTTGGTGGCGACGATCGGTCGGCCGCCATAGTGCGCCTCGATCTCGGCGTAGAGCTGCTTCTTGAGGTCGAGCTTCTCGGGGATGGATTCGACAATGAGATCCGGCGCCTCGTCGGGAAGGCGGGCGACGCCAGTCGCTCCCGGCACCTTCTCGGCGGCCCGTTCGGGGCTCCGGCTCAGGATTCCGACCTTGGCACCGGAACGCAGGAAAGCGGCGGCGATGCCGGTTCCCATCACGCCGGAGCCGGCGACGAGAACGGAGGCTGGCGACGGCATCAAGACCTCATTGCGAAGACGGCTCACGACAGCTCGCGAAGATCCTCGCGGGAGAGCGGCGTCGCCGCGGGGGCGATCAACGGCTCGGGCGTCTCGGCGATCGAAGGCATCGGCCCGCAGCGGCCATTGTCCAACTCGTGGGCGGTGTTCGGCTTGATGTCGCGCAGTATGCGCAGCACCCTGCAGAAATAGGCGGCCGACTGACGCGCCTTGCCGCCCTGGTAGCGGCGGACGGCCGTCTCCCAGTCGCTGTAGTCCTCGTAGTGCGTGGCGAGATACTTGGCGGCGTAAGAGACGTTGCGCTTCGGCTGCAGCAGGTCGCGCAACGAGCCGAAGGCGCTGCCGTGGTGATGCACCGAGAGCTGCATGCAGCCGGCGAAGAGATTTTTTCGGCCCTTGGCGCGTCGCTCGTCCAGGATCTTCTGCGCCGCATCCAGATTCCCGGCATAGACGACGCGGCCGCCGACATTGAGCGCCCATGGATAGGGCTGCCCCCTGACACCGCTTTCGCTGATCGCCATTGCCTGGAGGAGTCCCTCCGGTATGCCATAGGTCCGTTCAGCTTCCGCAACGCTCGCGGTGCACGGGTTGGGCCCGGCGACGGCAGCGGCCGGGAGAAGCAGGGCGACCGCGGCTGCCAATCGGATAAAAAGACGCGAAAAAGCCATGCCGGCCTTCTCCGTGACATTGATGCCACTGTCAAATGGATTGTTGCCTTGACAGGGCTAGTGGCATGATTTTGCAGGCCTACTCGGTTGTCTCGTTCCCGTGTTAAGCCCGTCTGGGCGGAAAAGTTGCGCTGCCCAACACCTCGATAAAGGGAGAAAGCCGTGATCCTGGTCGGCCGCTATCTGTCGCCTTTCGTGCGCCGTGTCGGCGTCAGCCTGGCTCTGACCGGGCTCAAATTCGAGCGGCTGGTGCTTTCGACCGCCGCAGACCGCGAGAAGATCCTGAAGATCACGCCGATCGGGCGTGTACCGGCGCTGATCCTCGGCAAGGGCAGGAATGCGGAGGTCCTGGTGGACTCGACCGCGATGCTCGATCACATCGACGAGAAGGCCGGGCGGCGCGCGCTCACCCCGGGTAAGGGTGCGGCTCGCCGGCGCGTCAACAGCATCGTCTTTCTCGCCCTCGGCACCGCCGAGAAGGCTATCGCCGCCGCCTATGAGAAGTCGCGCCGCCCGCCCGAGAAGGTGCATCAGCCCTGGCTCGAGCATCTCGAGAGCCAAGCGACCGGCGGACTCGAGGCGCTGAACGCGATCAAGGCCAAGCCCTACCTCGCCGGCGCCAAGCTCACTCAGGCCGATGTCACCACTGCCGTCGTCTTCGGCTATCTGAAGCGCGGTGCGCCGCACCTCGTGCCGGAGGGACGCTACAAGCGGCTCGAAGCGCATTCGAAGAAGATGGAGAAACTGCCCGCCTTCAAGGCCTGCCAGCCGGAGCAGCCTTAGGCGCTCCGCCGATGCAGGCCGCCCTCCTGGCCGTCGCGCCGATCCTGACCGGGACGGCGCTGCTGCTGGTCGGCAACGGCGTGTTCTCGACTTTTCTTGCGCTGCGCATGTCGCTGGAGGGTTTCGCGACCGGCTCCATCGGTCTCGTCGTCGCTTCCTACTCGGTCGGATTTCTCGCCGGCTGCCGCTTCGCGCCGCGGCTGATCCGTCGCGTCGGCCATATCCGCGCCTTTGCCGTGCTCGCGGGCGCCACCTGCGCCTTCACGCTCCTCTATCCGTTCGCCATCTCGACGATTCCGTGGGTGGCGCTGCGCGCGCTGAACGGCGCCGCCGCCGCCGGCATGTTCATGATCACCGAGAGCTGGCTCACCCATCGGACGCGAGCCAACGAGCGCGGCCGCGTGCTCGCCGTCTACACCATCGTCAACAAGCTCGCCTTCGGCGGCGGACAGTTCCTGCTCGGGCTCGCCGACCCGGCAGGCCAGCTCCTCTTCATGGTGCCGGCGATCGCCTATGCGCTGTCTCTCCTGCCGGTGGCATTGACCGTCGAGACGGCACCGCCGATCCAAGACTCCCGGCGGATGCCGCTGGCCGAGCTCTACCGCGCCTCGCCGCTCGGCGTCGTCGGCGTGCTGCTGGCGGGCTTCATCGGCTCCTCGATCTCCGGCCTGGCGCCGGTCTTCGCCCAGCAGATCGGCCTCTCGCCGGTCGGCGTCGGCCAGTTCGTCGCGGTGCTTACCGTCGGCGGCCTTGTCCTCATGTGGCCGATCGGGTGGCTCTCGGATCGCTTCGACCGCCGCCTGGTGCTGCTGACCACGGCGATTCTCATGGCGCTCACCACTATCGGACTTGCGGTTGCATGGTCCTGGTCAATCATCTCCCTATACGTGCTCATCGCCTTGTTCGGCGGCCTTTCGGGGGCGATCTATCCCATCTGCGTTGCACATACGAATGACTTCATCGAGCGCAGCCAGGTCGTTTCCGTCAGCGGCAGCCTGCTGCTCCTATGGTCGGTCGGAGCGACGGCCGGGCCGCTGGCCGCGAGCCCCCTGATGGATGCGTTCGGGCCTTCGGCTCTCTTCTGGCTCGCCGCAACATTCAGCATGTCACTAGCGCTGTTCACCTCGTACCGCCGCAGGAAGCGCGTCGGTCGGCCCGTGTCAGACCAGTCCCCATTCGTTGCGGAAGCGGCGATCACACCTGAGGCATCGCCCCTCGATCCGCGGGCGGATCGTCGCCAAGATGCAGCCGTTTGATGCTAGTTTCAGATTGAGAAACGTTGAGCTAAAGTCGCGCCGCCTCCGGGCGGGAGGGGCTGAGAGATAATGAAGGTCGTTGCTCAGATTGCCGTGGTTGGCGTCCTGGCGGCGGTGTCGGCAGGCGGCTGGTACTACCGCGACGCGTGGCTTCCCGGCCAGCCGGCGAAGGCGAGCGCGACGGCGACGCCGGCCCAGCGCGCAATCCCCATCGAGGCGCAAAAGGTACGTATCGGCCCGGTCGACGACATCGTCGAAGCGGTCGGCACCGCCCTCGCCAATGAAAGCCTTACCGTCACCTCGAAGATCGCCGGCACGGTAAAGGCGATCCGCTTTGAGGAAGGCCAGTCGGTAAAGGCCGGCGCCGTCCTTCTCGAGCTCGAGGATCGCGAGCCCGCGGCCGATCTCGAAGCCACCAAGGCGACCCGCGATCAGGCGAAGGCAGCGCTCGACCGCGCCAGTCGCTTGCTTTCGACCGGCAACGCGCCGCAGGCCCGCGTCGACGACCTGGAGGGCGCCTATCGCGCCGCTGCCGCGCGCGTGAAGGTGATCGAGGCGCGATTGCAGGATTTGCGGATTGTCGCGCCCTTCTCGGGCCGTGTCGGCATTCGCCGCGTCAGCCTGGGTTCGCTGATCTCGGTCGGCACGATCATCACCACGCTCGACGATGTCGAGACCATCAAGCTCCGCTTCTTCGTCCCGGAAGCCGCTATTGCTGCCATAAGGCCTGGTGCAAACGTCGCCGCCTCCGGCAATGCCGCGCCCGGCCGCACCTTCACCGGCTCCATCGCCAGCATCGACACGCGCGTCGACGCGACGACGCGTGCGGTCGAGGTAAGGGCGGAGTTCGCCAACAAGGACGGCGCCCTCAAGCCGGGCATGTTCCTGACCGTCAAGCTCGGGCTCAACACGCGCAGCGGCGCGATGATCGTGCCCGAGGAAGCGGTCGTGCCGGAAGGCATCCGGCAATACGTTTTTGTCGTCACCGGCGGCAGGGCGGTGAAGACCGAGGTCAAGCTCGGTTCGCGCCTTCCAGGCGAGGTCGAGATCCGGGAAGGCCTGAATCCCGACTCGGTCGTCGTCACCAGCGGCATCCAGAAGATTCGCGACGGATCACCGGTCCGAACCGGCACCTGATCTCCTTCGCCCAGCAAAAGGCGCGTTCATGGTCCTCTCCGACATCGCCATCAAGCGCCCGGTCTTCGCCACGGTCATCAGCCTCGTGCTGGTAGTCTTCGGGCTCTTCGCCTTCCAGCGCCTTACGGTCCGCGAATACCCGGACATTGATCCGCCGATCGTCTCGGTGCAGACCACCTATAAGGGTGCCTCCGCCAACGTCATCGAGGTGCAGATCACCCAGATCCTTGAGGACTCGCTCTCCGGCATCGAAGGCATCAAGGTGATGACCTCGTCGAGCCGCGAGGGCTCGTCGTCGATCTCGATCGAGTTCCGCATCGACCGCGCCATCGACGGCGCCACCAACGACGTCCGCGACAAGGTCGGGCGGGTCTTGGCCCGCCTGCCCGTCGACGCCGATCCGCCGGTGATCTCCAAGGTCGAGGCCGACGCACGGCCGATCATCTGGATCTCGCTCTCATCCGACCGCATGTCGTCGCTGGAGCTCACCGACTACGCCAAGCGCAACCTCGTCGACCGCCTCTCTAACATCAACGGTGTTGCCACCGTCCGCATCGGCGGCGAGCGGCGCTACTCGATGCGCGTCTGGCTGGACCGCCGCGAGATGGCCGCGCGCGAGCTCACCGTTCAGGATATCGAGAGCGCGCTACGCAAGCAGAACGTCGAGCTCCCCGCCGGCCGCGTCGAATCCACGCGCCGCGAATTTACCGTCCGCACCGACACCGGTATGAAAACGCCGGAGCAGTTCCGGAACATCGTGCTCGCCGTCAAGGACGGCTACCCGATCCGCCTGGGTGAAGTCGCAAAGATCGAGCTTGGGCCCGAGGACACCCGCGGCGACATCCGCAACACCGGCAAGCCGGCGATCGGACTCGGCATCGTCAAGCAGTCCAAAGCCAACACCCTCGATGTCGCCGATGGAGCGAAGGAGATGATCAAGGTCATCACCCCGACGCTGCCGGCGGGCGTATCGATGGATGTTTCCTTCGACACCTCGCTATTCATCGCCCAGTCGATCTACGAGGTCTTCCACGCGCTCGGCATCGCGCTCTTGTTGGTCGTCGCCGTGATCTTCTTCTTCCTGCGCTCCTTCCGCGCCACCTTCATCCCGTCGATCGCGATCCCGGTTTCGATCATCGCCTCCTTCATCATCCTCGCCGCCTTCGGCTTCTCGCTGAACGTGCTGACGCTGCTCGCCTTCGTGCTGGCGATCGGCCTCGTTGTCGACGATGCCATCGTCGTGCTCGAGAACATCCACCGCCACATCGAGGAGGGTGAGCCGCCGCTGCTCGCCGCCGTGCGCGGCGCCCGCCAGATCGAATTCGCGGTGATCTCGACGACGCTCGTGCTGATCGCGGTGTTCATCCCGCTGTCCCTGCTGCCCGGCATCACCGGACGCCTCTTCAGCGAGTTCGGCATCTCGGTTGCCGCGGCGGTGCTGTTCTCTGGCTTGGTCGCGCTCACTCTGACGCCGATGCTGTGCTCGAAGCTCCTTAAGCCCGTCGAAGGCGAAGGCCTCCTGCACAAGCTGACTGAGCCCATCTTCATCGGTATGATCGCCGGCCATCGCTGGCTCCTGGTCAAGGCGCTTCGTGCGCCTGTGATCGTCGTCGCGCTTGCGATCGTCGTCTCCGCCTCGTCCTACCTGCTGTTCAAGGCACTGCCGCGAGAGTTCGCGCCGCTGGAGGATCGCGGATACTTCTTCATCTCGATCACGGCGCCGGAAGGCGCGTCGATCGACTACACGCGCGAGCAAGTGCGCCGGATCGAGGAGATCCTGAAGCCGGTTGTCGACTCGGGCGCCGTCGAGCGCGTCTTCACCAACGTCGCGCCGTCCTTCGGGCGGCCCGGCGACGTCCGCCAAGCCTCAATGAACATTCGCCTCAAGCCTTGGGCCGAGCGCAAGCAGAAGCAGCAGGAGATCGTCCGCGAGCTGTTCCCGAAGCTCAACGCGCTGCCTGGCGTCCGCGCCATCGCCATCAACCCGCCGAGTCTCGGCCAGCCCGCCTTCCAGCTTCCGCTTCGCGTCGTCATCGGCGGCAACACCTATGAAGAGCTGGTCGGCTGGCGCGACCTGCTCATGCAGCGGATGCGCGAGAATCCGAACCTGCAGAACGTCAACGCCGACTACGAGGAGAACAAGCCGCAGTTCCGCGTTGAGATCGATCGCGCCCGTGCCGCCGACCTCGGCGTCGCAATCGACGAGGTCGGGCGCACCCTCGAGACCATGCTGGGATCACGCAACGTCACGACCTTCTCGGATCGGGGCGAGGAATACAACGTCATCCTCCAAGCTGCTCCATCAGACCGTGCGACGCCGAGCGATCTTGCCAACATCTTTTTGCGCTCGCAGACGACGCGTGCCCTGATTCCGCTGTCGAGCATCGTCCGGATGCGCGATCTGGCTGGCGCCAGCGAGTTCTATCGCATGGACCGCCTGCGCTCGATCACGATCTCGTCCAGCCTGGCGCCCGGTTACACACTCGGCGAGGCCATCGAGTTCGTCGAGCGCACGGCAGCGGTCGAGCTGCCGTCGCAGGCCCGCATCAGCTATCGCGGCGAGGCGCGCGAGTTCAAGGAGAGCTCGGCCGCCATCTACTTCACCTTCGGCGTCGCGCTGCTGACCGTGTTCCTGGTGCTGGCGGCGCAGTTCGAGAGCTACATCCACCCGTTCGTCATCATGCTCGCGGTCCCGCTAGCGGTCACCGGCGCACTCGGCACGATCATGCTCCAGGGCCTGACGCTCAACGTCTACAGCCAGATCGGCATGATCATGCTCGTCGGCATCGTCGCCAAGAACGGCATTCTGATCGTCGAGTTCGCCAACCAGCTGCGTGATGAGGGCAAGAGCATCTACGACGCCGTCCTGGAATCATCTGTCGCTCGACTGCGACCGATCCTGATGACATCGATCGCGACCGCGATCGGCGCCTTGCCGCTGGCCATTGCCACCGGCGCCGGTGCCGAAAGCCGTCAGGCGATCGGCAACGTCATCGTCGGCGGCGTGCTCTTCGCCACGGTGATGACGCTCTTCGTCATTCCGGTTTTCTACCTGCTGCTGGCGACCAGGACCAAGGCGGCGAGCCACGTCGCCGAGGCGATCACGGCGCTTGAGAAGAAGGAGGCCGTCGCCGGTCCTACACCCGCGCATGGCGGCAAGCCGCGCAGCGCGGCGCCTCGCCCGCATCCGGCGGAGTAGCCGACGGACGCGTCTGGCCCCAGCGCATCGGCGACGGGGACTTCGAGACGGATCGTATCTTTAGGACGGCAGCGCCGGCACGCCTGCCACCAGCGGGTGAAGCGCCACGATCGCGACCCAAAGCGCCACCGCGATCGCGATCCGGCTCCAGCCGATCTCAGAAAAGACAAAGCGGTTCTTGCCCGCGAGGATCGCCATGAACGGCACGACCGAGGTGACGGCGGCAAACCGCCTCCATCGCTCCGGATCGCGTCTCGCCTGCTTTCGGTCGATCGAGCTCATGCCCGCGGCCGCGACGAGCATGATGCTGCCGAACAGGAAGACCGAGGCGAGATCGCCATTGGCGATGAAGTGCCCGATCCCCCACAGGAGGAAGGACCACAGCATCGGGTGCCGGGTGACGCGGAGGATGCCGCGCGCAGGCTCTTCATCCTTCAGATGGCGCTCGCCCATCACCATGGTCGGGTTCGGCTGAGTGACCGAGCCGACGAGGAGAATCGCCGCCGGAACCATGAGGACGGCCGGCGTCCACAGCATCCATGGCTCGACGAGCCGAATGCCGTAGAATGATTCGGCCGAGGTGGCGTCGCCATAGGCGATCGCCAGCCAGACGATGCCGATCACGGACAGGATCGAGAACAAGCCGCGAAAACCGTTCTCCCCGATCTTGCCGGCGACGATCCAGCGCAAGGGCGAACCCGCAAGCACGACGTGAAGGAGGACCCAGAAGGCCGCAGCGATCGTCATTCTGGTCATCGCCGGATCGAAGGCGTCTTCCATCGCGATTTTCCTCGAAAGCCTGTCCGTCTCTAGCACCGACGCCGTTGCGCCGTCGATCTCAGCCTCTTATTGTGCGCCGCAACATCAACGGAGCGCTCGTGTGGATTGGCAGGTCCTGCTCGTCTTCACCCTGACCCAGACGCTGTTCGCGATCACGCCGGGTCCGGCGGTGCTTCTGACGGTCTCGCACGGCATGAAGTCGGGTTGGGGCGCCTCGCTGAAAGCCGCCCTCGGCGTCCAGACCGGCAACGGCATCTACTTCCTGCTCTCTGCCGTCGGCCTCGGCGCCATCCTGTCGACCTCCGAGGCGCTCTTCCACATCGTCAAGTATGTCGGCGCCGCCTACCTGATCTATCTCGGCCTCCGGACGATCTGGCAGGCGACGCGTGCCGCCGAACCGCAAGGCTCCTTCGCCGGCGTGCTGACGCGGCCCTTCACCCAGGCCATGCTGACCCGGTTCGCGAATCCGAAGTCGGTGCTGTTCTTCGGCGCCCTGATGCCGCAATTCATCGATCCCTCCGGCAATCTCGTCCTGCAATACACGCTGTTTGCCGCCGCTTGCGTGCTCTCGGAGATGCCGGTGCTGGCGGTCTACGGTTGGCTTGCCGCGCAGGGGCGCCGCGCCTTCGTCGGGCCCAAGGTCGCGGTCTGGCGCGAACGGCTTTCCGGCGGAGCCCTGGTCGCGGTCGGCGCCAGCCTGGCGGCGATCAAGCGCTCAACGCCTTAAGCAGCGTTTTCGCCCTCAGCGCGATCAGGGCGCCGATCACATCGATGGTCGGCGTCGGGACCCCGATCAGGCGCGCGATCTCCTGCACGGAGAGGATCAACCCATCGGCCTCGATTGGGCGTCCGCGCTCGACGTCCTGAAGCGTCGAGCTCTTGAAGTTGCCGAGGCTCTTCATGATGCCGACGCGCTCCTCGATCGATCCCGGAATCGTGACACCGAGCGCCTTGGAGATGGCAATGCCTTCCTTGAGCATCGCCATGATCACCCCGCTGGTGCCCGGATGCTCCAGCATTTCGATCGAGGTCGCGTAGGTCAGCGCGCTCACGGTGTTGCCCGACATGTTGCCGATGAGCTTGTGGCAGATGTCGCCGCGGATCGCAGCCGAGGCCTGAATCGTCAGGCCCGGAACGGTGAGCGATTTGATCAAGCCTTCGAGCCGCGGCGTCACCCCGTTCTTCGGCTCGCCCAACACCCAGCGGCCGCCGAAGGAGTGCGTGATCTCGGCCGGTGCCGTCACCTCGGCGGCGATGTAGAGCACGCAGCCGATCACGCGCTCGATCGGGATGCCGGCGGCGATCCGGCCGTCCGGGTCGAGCGTGGCGAGCCTGCGGCCGTCGAGCGCGCCGCCGATGCCGGAGAAGAACCACCAGGGAATGCCGTTGAGCGCGGCGATGATCGGCGTCTCCGGTCCGAGCAGCGGCCCGAGCCGGTCTGCGACCTCACTGAGCGAGGGCGCCTTCACGGTCAGGACGACGACGTCCTGGACGCCCGCTTCCTCGGGTGTCGCCGCCGCCCGGACAGGCGCGGCGAAGCGCTCGTCCTTGGCGATGTAGCTGAGCTGGCCCTTCTTTCGGATGGCCTCGAGCTGGCTGCCGCGAGCGATCAGCGTGACCTCGTGCCCGGCCCGGGCCCAGAGCGCCCCCGCATGTCCACCGACCGCGCCGGCACCATAGATGCAGATCTTCAAGGCAACGCTCCCCAGTTTCCGGGCCGCCCCACCTAGCGGCACATGCGGCCACGATCAAGTCAGTCGTGCGGTTGACAGGGTTGGGAGCCGCCCGGATAGTTGATAGTTTCCGCCCCCGGGGCTATGTCCCGGGGGCTCCTTCTTCCGGGAGCCGACCGTGACCGCCGCCGTGATGCCGACCTATGGTCGCTACGACATCGCCTTCGAGAGAGGCGAAGGTCCCTATCTCTACGCGACCGACGGCCGCCGCTTCCTCGATTTCGCCGCCGGCATCGCCGTCAACGCGCTGGGTCACTCGCATCCGAAGCTGGTCAAGGCGCTGGCCGAGCAGGGAGCGAAGCTCTGGCACGTCTCCAACCTCTATCGCATCCCCGAGCAGGAGAGGCTCGCGGAGAAGCTGACGCAGCACACCTTCGCCGACAAGGTGTTCTTCTGCAACTCGGGCGCAGAGGCGCTCGAAGGCGCGATCAAGCTGGTGCGCAAATACCACGACGACACCGGGCACCCCGAACGCTACGTCGTCATCGGCTGCTCCGGCGCATTCCACGGCCGCACGCTGGCGACGCTCGCCGCCGCCGGCAATGAGAAGTACCTGAAAGGTTTCGATCCGCGGGTCGAGGGCTTTCGCCAGGTCGCCTTCGGGAATCTCAACGAGCTCCGCGCCGCGATCGACGAGAAGACCGCGGCGATCCTGGTCGAGCCGGTGCAGGGCGAGGGCGGCATCAAGCCCGCGCAGCTCTCCTATCTTCGCGAGCTGCGCAAGATCGCCGACGAGTTCGGCGTTCTGCTCGTCTTCGACGAGGTCCAGTGCGGCATGGGCCGTTCGGGCAAGCTGTTCGCGCATGAGTGGGCCGGCATCACGCCGGATGTGATGTGCGTCGCCAAGGGGCTCGGCGGCGGTTTTCCCGTCGGCGCCTTCATGGCGACCGACAAGGCCGCGGTCGGCATGACCGCCGGCACGCATGGCTCGACCTTCGGCGGCAACCCGCTGGCAATGGCTGTTGCCAACGCCGTCATGGACGTGATGCTGGAGCCGGGCTTCCTCGATCGTGTCGACCGGATCGCGCGCGTGCTCTGGAAGGAGCTCGACGGCGCGGTCAAGCGTCACCCCAAGGTGTTCATCGAGGTGCGCGGCGCCGGGCTCATGGTCGGTCTCCGCTGCCATGTGACCAACACCCAGCTCGTCGACAAGCTGCGCGAGAACGGCCTGCTCGCTGTCGGTGCCGGCGAGAACGTCGTGCGCCTGGTGCCGCCGCTGATCATTGACGAAACCCATATCCGCGAGGCGGTCGAGAAGATCGACAAGGCCGCTTCGCAGCTCGCCGCCTGACGGGCAAGTCCCATGGCGCCCAAGCATTTTCTCGACCTCGACGCGTTCGAGGCGAAGACGCTCCGCTCCATCCTGGACGAGGGCGCTCAGATGAAGCGAGAGCTCAAGGAGGGCAAGCGCGCGCTCAGGCTCGAAGGCAAGACGCTGGCGATGATCTTCGAGAAAGCCTCGACCCGCACGCGGGTCAGCTTCGACGTCGCCATGCGCCAGCTCGGCGGCGAGACCATCATGCTCTCGGCCGCGGAGATGCAGACCGGCCGTGGCGAGACGCTGGCAGATACCGCCCGCGTGCTCTCGCGCTATGTCGACATCATCATGATGCGCACCTTCCAGCCCTGGAAGCTGCACGAGCTGGCGCAGTACGCAACGGTTCCGGTCATCAACGGCCTCACCGACACCAGCCATCCCTGCCAGCTCATGGCCGACGTCATGACCTTCGAGGAGCATCGCGGGCCCATCGCCGGCAGGGTCGTCACCTGGTCAGGCGACGGCAACAACGTCGCGGCGTCCTGGGTGCATGCCGCGGTCCGCTTCGATTTCGAGCTTAGGCTTGCCTGCCCGACCGAGCTCAACCCGCCCGACAACTTGATCCGCTGGGCGCAGAAGGAAGGCGGCAAGGTCTATGTCACCGAGGATGTCGATTCCGCCGCTCGCGGCGCCGACTGCGTCGTCACCGACACCTGGGTGTCGATGAACGACACGACGCAAGGCGAGACCCGGCACAACCTTCTAGCCCCTTACCGCGTCGACGATCGCCTGATGAAATTGGCCAAGCCCGACGCCATCTTCATGCACTGCCTGCCGGCGCATCGCGGCGACGAGGTCACAGCGTCCGTGATCGACGGGCCGCAGTCGGTGGTTTGGGACGAGGCGGAAAACCGCCTCCATGTGCAGAAGGCGATACTTTCTTGGTGTCTTTCGTAGGATGGCATTGAGGGCGGCGAGGATCGGTGCGGACCGCACCGATGACGTGGTGCTGCCGTTTCAGGTCGATGGCCTCAACATCCGCGGCCGGGTCGCGCGGCTGGGGCCGGCGCTCGACATGATCCTCCGCCAGCACGCCTATCCGCGGCCGGTGAGCTGGCTTCTCGGCGAGGCGCTGGCGCTGGCCGCAGCGGTCGGCTCCTCGCTCAAGTTCGACGGCGTCTTCTCGATCCAGGCCAAGGGCAACGGGCCGGTCAAGCTGCTGGTGGTCGACATGAGCTCGGCCGGTCATCTGCGCGGCTACGCCCAGCTTGCAGGGCGGCCGATCGCCGCCGACGAGCGGCGCCTGGATCACCTCGTCGGCAAGGGGCAGCTCGCCTTTACCATCGACCAAGGCCCCGATACGGAACGCTACCAGGGCATCGTCGCGCTCGGCGAGGACACGCTTGCCGACGCGGTCGATCACTATTTCCAGCAATCCGAGCAGCTCAAGACCCGGCTCGTGATGGCCGCGGGCCTGTCGACCGCCTGGCGATCGGCGGCGCTGATGGTTCAGCGCCTGCCTGGCGAAACCCCGGACCCGGATGCCTGGAATCGAACGGAGCACCTGCTTGCCAGCCTGACCGAGGAAGAGCTGCTCGACGTGGATCTCAGGGCCGAAGACCTGCTCTATCGGCTGTTCCATGCAGAGGGCGTGCGCGTGTTCTCGCCTCGCCCGGTCGAGGCCAGGTGCCGATGCACGCGCGAGCGCGCGGAAGGAGCGCTCAGGCTGGTGCCGGAGGCCGAGCTTTCCGATCTCATGGTCGACGGGCGATTCATCGTCACCTGCCAGTTCTGCAACGCCAGCAACATCTTCTCGGAGGCCGAAGTCCAGGCGCTGCGGGCGAGCTAGCCGCCGCGGTATCGGGTTGTGGTATTTTCCGCCCAGCCGCTTAGGCCGCCTAAGCGTCGGCGATCGCCGCCGACCGATCGAGACGAGGTCTCCATGTCGCTCTTGAAAAGGCTCGCCCTTCTCGCCGTCGTCCTTCTCCCGGCCTGCGCTGCGCCGCCACCGGTGCAGCTTCCCGACATGACCTTCACCGACCGGCCGCGCTTTCTTCTAGACGTCGCCGATGTGCAGATCGTCGATCAGTACCAGCCGCCGTTCCGCCTGCCGAACATCGAGCATCAGGTCGTGGTGCCGCCGGCCCGTGCGATCGACCGCTGGGCTCGTGACCGGCTGGTTCCGGTCGGCAGGAGCGGCGTCGCGATCGTCACGATCAAGGATGCGCGCGTGCTCGAGCACTCCCTGCGCGTAACGCCCGGCGTGCAGGGCGTGTTCACCAAGGAACAGGCCGCACGCTACGAGGTCATTGTCGAGGCGAGCATCGAGGTGCGGCCCGGCTCGGCGAACATGCCGAGCGACGCCATCGCCACCGCCAGGGCGGAGCGCAGCCGAACCGTGGCCGAGGGCATCTCGCCGAACGAGCTCGACCGGGTTCATTACGAGCTGATCGAAGGCGTGATGCGCGACCTCGATCAGCAGCTCGACACCAACGTCAGGCGCTTCCTCGTCGCCTATATTCGTGAGATCCGTTAGTCCTCGAAGGTTGAGAGGAAGGCCGTAGCGTTGGGGCCGAGGCTGGCGGCGAGATAGCCGCCTTCCTGGACGAGGACGGTGGGCAGGCCGAGCGTGCGGATCTTCAACGCAATCCGCCGGAAACCCTCCGTCGAGATCTTAAGGACGCCCAGCGGATCGTCCGCCGCCGCATCGAAGCCGAGCGAAACCAGAAGAACCTCCGGCCTGAAGGCGTCGATGCGGTCAATCGCGCGGGCCAGGGCACGCAGATACGGGCCATCGCCCGTGCCCGGCGGCAGCGGCAGGTTGAGTGTGGCGCCGGCACCGGCACCACCGCCGATCTCGTCGGCGTAGCCGGAATAGAACGGGTAATACGTCGCCGGATCGGCATGAAGCGAGACGAACAGCACGTCCGGCCGCCGCCAGAAGATTCCTTGCGTTCCGTTTCCGTGATGGACATCGACGTCGAGGATGGCGACGCGTCCTTTGGCCTTGGTCGCAAGCTCGGCCGCGATCGCGACGTTGTTCAGGAAGCAAAAGCCTCCTGCCTGATCGGCATATGCATGGTGGCCGGGCGGACGGCAAAGCCCATAGGCGGCACGTTCACCAGCGATCACGGCCTCGGTTGCCGACAACGCGCAGTCGACGGCGGCGAGCGCGCCTTCCCAGGTGCCTTCGCCGATTGGGCAGGCGGTGTCGGCCTGATACCAGCCGGCGCGTGCCACGGGATGCGCGGACAGAGTTCCCATGTTCCGTCCGGGATGAACATTCGGCACGATCTCGGTCGAGGCACCGGGAAGGGACTGCCACGCCCGGTGGCCGTCCCTCAGGAATTCGAGATAGCCCGCGTCATGAACCGCCTCAACCGCGGCCGTGCCGTGACGCGTCGGTGCCTCGATGCGATGGCCGGCGGCGCTGAGCGCCT
This sequence comes from Alphaproteobacteria bacterium, assembly GCA_016869285.1. GTDB lineage: Bacteria > Pseudomonadota > Alphaproteobacteria > SHVZ01 > SHVZ01 > SHVZ01. The sequence goes on along the minus strand of VGEN01000010.1, from coordinate 15,654 downwards.
TGAGCAGCACCTCGGCCCGCTCGGGCTTCTCCGGGCTGTCGACGATCTTGCCGCGGAAGATGAAGGTCCGCGGATCGTGGCGAAGATGATCGGGAGAGAAGAAAACGCGCATGCGCCGCAGTATCGAACGGCCTCGCCCCGGCTACAATGGGCGGGGAAACAGGGGAGAGGCGATGAAGCGCAACCTCGCGATCGATGGTGACCGGCTTTGGACGAGCCTGATGGAGATGGCGAAGGTCGGCGCCACGGCCAGGGGCGGCAATGCGCGCCTGGCGGCGACGGATCTCGACCGCCAAGGCCGCGACCTCTTCGTCTCCTGGGCCAAGGCGGCCGGCTGCACCATCTCGGTCGACCGCATCGGCAATGTCTTCATCCGCCGCCCTGGCCGCGATCCCAATCGGCCCCCGGTCGTGACCGGCAGCCATCTCGACACGCAGCCGACCGGCGGCCGCTTCGACGGTGTCTATGGCGTGCTGGCCGGGCTCGAAGTCGTGCGCACGCTCAACGATCACGGCATCGAGACCGAGGCGCCGATCGAGGTCGCGGTCTGGACCAACGAGGAAGGCTCGCGTTTCTCCCCGGCGATGATGGGCTCAGGCGTCTTCGCCGGCATCTGGCCGGTCGAGGAGATCGAGAACAAAAAGGACGTGGACGGAAAGCGCCTTGGCGACGAGCTGAAGCGCATCGGCTATGCCGGCGAGACGAAGGTCGGTGGGCGTCCGTTCGCCGCCTATTTCGAGGCGCATATCGAGCAGGGCCCGATCCTGGAAGCCGAAGGCAAGACCGTCGGCGTCGTCACCGGCGCGCAAGGTCAGCGCTGGTACGAGATCACCGTGACGGGCCAGGAAGCCCATGCCGGGCCGACGCCGATGCCCCGGCGCAAGGACGCGCTGGTCGGCGCGTCGCGGATGATCGACGCGGTCAACCGCATCGGGCTCGCGCATCCGCCTTATGCCTGCGCCACGGTCGGCTTCATCCAGTCGAGCCCGAACAGCCGCAATACGATTCCGGGCAAGGTCTTCTTTACCGTCGACTTCCGCCATCCCGACGACGCGACTCTTTCCGAGATGGACCGCGAGCTGAAGCGGGCCTGCCGCGACATCGCGCATGCCGCCAGGCTGACTGTCGAGGTCAAGGATTTCTGGTACTTTCCGCCGACACCCTTCGATCCTGCCTGCGTCGATGCCGTGCGCAAGGCGACCGAGCGCCTGGGCTATCCGTCGCGCGAGATCGTCTCGGGCGCCGGCCACGACGCGGTCTATGTCGCACGCGTGGCGCCGACGGCGATGATCTTCGTGCCGTGCGAAAACGGCATCAGCCACAACGAGGTCGAGAACGTCAAGGCGGAAGACCTGACCGCCGGCTGCAACGTGCTGCTGAGCGCGATGTTGGAGCGGGCGCTAACTACGGCCTGACTCGCGGTATAGAACCGCCGAGGCCGATTAGAGTCGTCGAAGCCGGCCCGCGCACCAGACGAGCAGGCCGAAGAGGATCAGGGCACCGGCCTGGTGAGCGGTGGCAAGCGAGACCGGCACATGGAAGAGCAGGGTTAGGATGCCGAGGCCGACCTGAACCGCGGCCATGGCCGCCAGCACGTCCAGCGGGATTCGTTGCGCGGGCGCCAACGACTCGCGCCGGGCCATGCCCCAGAATACGAAGATGCCGAGCGCCAGAAGCTTCGCCAGCCAGCGGTGCAGGAACTGCACGGCGGCCGGCGTCGACAGGAACGTCCCGACGTCATCGGCGAGCCGGACCTCGTCGGGAATCCACTGGCCGCCCATCAGCGGGAAGGTGTCGTAGACGAGCCCGGCGTCGAGGCCGGCGACCAGCGCGCCCGAAAGAATCACGACGAAGGCAAAGGCGATCAGCGACGCCGACATCCGGCGCAGCCCGCGCGACGCGGGCAGGAGCGGCGCCGGTACGAGGCGTTCGGCCAAGGCGAGAAGAAGGCCATAGACGAGAACAGCGAGGCCAAGATGCGCGGCAAGCCGATAATGGCTGACATGCGGGGCATCGACGAGGCCGGAGGCGACCATCCACCAGCCGACGATCCCCTGAAGCCCGCCCAGCGCCAGCGCCAGCAGCAGCCAGGGCTTGAGCCAGGACGGAAGCCGGTCCCGCCACCAGAACCAGGCGAGCGGGAGCGCGAAGACGAGGCCGATCAGACGCCCCCAAAGCCGGTGGATGTACTCCCACCAGAAGATGGTCTTGAAGTCGTCGAGCTGCATCCACGCGTTCAGCTTACGGAACTCGGGCGTCGCCCGGTACTCGGCGAACAGCCTCTGCCAGTCGGCCTCCGAGAGCGGCGGGAGAGCACCGATGAGCGGCCGCCACTCGACCATCGAGAGGCCGGATTCGGTCAACCGCGTGATCGCGCCGATCACCGCCATGATGAAAACCATGGCAGCGGCAAGGACAAGCCATACGACGACCGGGCGCGAGGCTCCATCCGACATGGCCGCACTATGCGGAGGGCCTTCCGGCGACACCAGAGCGACCAAGCGTCGCTGGGCAACGAACCATGGGGTTTTGTCGAAACGGGAGCCAAAAGAGACGAAAACCGTCGCCGAATCGGGATGACGGCTCCCCATATTTCGCGCTAACTCCTCACTTCCCCGATGCGCGGATCTCCGAATTGACCGAGACGCTTCAGCTCGCCGACGGCTTTGCCTTTGCCGATCTTTATGACCGTGACGGGCTCACTCGCCTGGACGGCAAGTTCTGCGCGCATCTCAAGGCGGCGGATGCCGGCCTCTTCAACCGGCTCATGGCAGCCCGGGCCCGACCGGACTCCGTGGCAGCGAAGGATGAGTCCCAGCTGATCATCGACCTCGCCCCGCATCTCGAGGATTTTACCGCCCGCCTCTTCCGCATCGAGACCGAGACCCGCACCCTTGCGGCGCAACACGATGTTCTGGCGCCGCTCTACGAGGTGAAGCGCCTGTTTGTGCAGCGGCGCGCGATCAAGGAGATCGGCGTCGATGCCGCCGCGGCCCTCGACGGGACGGCGCTGGCCCGCAATCTCGAGGCGCTGATCGGCGGCACGCTGACCGAGGAGAGCTACGCGGCTGCGGTCACGAGCTGGCTCGCCGACGAGTCGCAGAACACGGATGCGATCGAGGTCGCGAAGAAGTACGCGGCTTGGGCCGTGCACTCGGCTGAGGGCAGGGCCAAACATCGCCGCGGCGTGCTTTTCAAGGCACCGCGGAAAGTCGACCCCGTGCATCTCGTGCCGGTCGAGACCATCGTTCTCGACGGCGTCGAGATGCTGCGCCTCGACCCGCGTCACCTCCGCCGGCGCGGCGGCTTTGCGCTGACCGATCCCGGAATGGACCTCAAGGGCGCGCTCGATCACGCGACCTACTGCATCTGGTGTCACAACCAGGGCAAGGACAGCTGCTCGAAGGGGCTCAGGGATCGCAAGACCGGTCAGTTCCAGAAGAGCGCCTTCGGCATCACGCTCGCCGGCTGCCCGCTCGAGGAAAAGGTTTCCGAGATGAACTTGGTGAAGAGCCAGGGCCATTCGGTCGGCGCGCTTGCCATCGTCGCTATCGACAACCCGCTCTGCGCCGCGACCGGACATCGGATCTGCAACGACTGCATGAAGGCCTGCATCTATCAGAAGCAGGAACCGGTCGACATTCCGCAGGTCGAGACGCGGACGCTGAAGGACGTGCTGTCGCTGCCCTGGGGCTTCGAGATCTACGGCCTGCTGACCCGCTGGAATCCGCTCAACGTCCGCCGGCCGCTGCCGAAGCCGGAGTCGGGCTACAAGGTGCTGGTCGTCGGTCTTGGTCCCGCCGGCTTCAACCTCTCGCATCACCTGGTCAATGACGGCCACATGGTCGCCGCCGTCGACGGGCTCAAGATCGAGCCGCTGCCGGCCGAAATCTCGGGCGTCGAGGCGCTGGGGGCCCGCACGCCGTTCCAGCCGATCCGCGACATCGGCCTGCTCAACGAGCCGCTCGATCATCGCGTGATGGCAGGCTTCGGCGGCGTCGCCGAGTACGGCATCACCGTCCGTTGGGACAAGAACTTCCTCAAGGTCGTGCGGCTCCTGCTCGAGCGGCGGTCGCAGTTCGCGATGTATGGGGGCGTGCGCTTCGGCGGCACGCTCACCGTCGACGGCGCCTTCGCGCTCGGCTTCGATCACATCGCGCTCTGTATGGGCGCCGGCCGTCCGACCATCGTCTCGATGAAGAACGGGCTCGCGCGCGGCGTGCGCGCCGCCTCAGACTTCCTGATGGGCCTTCAGCTCACCGGCGCCGCCAAGGTCGAGAGCCTGGCCAACCTACAGATCCGGCTTCCCGCCGTCGTTCTCGGCGGCGGCCTCACTGCGATCGACACCGCCACCGAGGCGCGCGCCTACTACCCGATCCAGGTCGAGAAGTTTCGCCAGCGCTACGAGGCGCTGGTCGCCGATCGCGGCGTCGACGCCGTGCGCGCCGGCTGGACGCTGGAGGAAACCGAGGTCGCCGAGGAGTTCCTCGCCCACGCCGCCGCGCTGGCCGTGCCCGGCGCCGACAAGGACGGTCTGATCGACCGGTGGGGCGGCGTCACCATCGCCTATCGCCGGCGCCTGATCGACGCGCCGAGCTACACGCTCAACCACGAAGAGGTCGAGAAGGCGCTCGAGGAAGGCATCCGCTTCGCCGAGAATCTGACCCCGGTCGAGGTCGAGATCGATGCCTACGAGCATGTGCGCGCCGTCGTCTTCACGCGCGATGGGACCTCGGTGCGCCTGCCGGCCCGCTCCGTGCTGATGGCGGCCGGCACCCAGCCCAACACCGTGCTTGCGCGCGAGACGGATGGCCGCCTCGAGCTCGACGGCAAGTATTTCCGCACCCTCGACGAGGACGGCAACCCGGTGACGCCCGAGCGCGTGGCGAAGCCGGCGGCGCCGCACGTCCTGGCGGCGATCGAGGCCGACGGCCGCGCGCTCAGCTTCTTCGGCGACCTGCACCCGACCTTCGCTGGCAATGTCGTCAAGGCGATGGGCGGCACGAAGCAGGGCTATCCGGTGGTGAGCCGCACGTTGGCGAAGCGCGCGCCGACCCCCGTCACGCCCAAGGAGATGCTCGCAAAGCTCGATGACGGGCTCCGGGCCCGCGTCCACGCGATCCACCGCCTGACACCGGCCATCGTCGAGATCGTGATCAAGGCACCCTTCGCCGCGCATGCCTTCCATCCGGGCCAGTTCTACCGGTTGCAAAACTACGAGACGCGCGCCCGACGAGCCGGCTCGACGGTGCTGACCATGGAAGGGCTCGCCGTGACCGGCGCGTCCGTCGACCGCGAGCAGGGCCTGGTTTCGACCATCGTGCTGGAGATGGGCGGATCATCCGATCTCTGTGCCGAGCTGCGGGCAGGCGAGCCGGTGATCCTGATGGGCCCGACCGGCATGGCGACGGAGACGCCGGCAGGCGAGACCGCGATCCTGGTCGGCGGCGGCCTCGGCAATGCGGTCCAGTTCTCGATCGGCGCGGCGCTCCGCGCCCGGGGCTCGCGCGTGCTCTACTTCGCCGGCTACAAGCAGGCGGGCGACCGCTACAAGGTCGAGGAGATCGAGGCGGCGGCCGACGTCATCGTCTGGTCCTGCGATGAGGGCGGCCTGACGCCGACGCGGCCTCAGGACCTGACCTTCAAAGGGAACATCATCGAGGCGATGACCGCCTATGCCCGCGGCCAGCTCGGATCGCGGCCGATCGATCCCAAGGAGGCCGATCGCCTGATCGTCATCGGCTCGGACCGCATGATGTCGGCCGTCGCCGACGCCCGCGAGGGCGTGCTCAAGGCCTATCTCAAGCCGAGCCTGGTCGCGATCGCCTCGATCAACTCGCCGATGCAATGCATGATGAAGGAGATCTGCGCCCAGTGCCTGCAGACGCAGGTCGATCCGGTGACCGGCAAGGAGACGGTGGTGTTCTCCTGCTTCAACCAGGATCAGCCGCTGAATCGCGTCGATTTCGACATGCTGCGCGCGCGGCTCTCGCAGAACGGCGCCCAGGAGAAGCTGGCCGCCCTCTGGATCGACCGCTGCCTCAAGGAAATCGGCCGCCGCCCGGTCGCGGCTTAGGCGAAGTTCCGCTTCCACACCTTGGCCGCGCCGGGATGCGCATCGGCCTTGAGCGCGATGGCGTGCAGCTTCGGGCAGTTCGCCTCGAACCATGACCGCGTCGGACGCCAATGCGTCATGGCGCCGATATAGAGATCGATCGCCGAGAAACGCTCGCCCAGGAACCAGGGGCCTTTCGCCGCGACCTCGACCATGCGCCAGGTACGGCAACGCTGCTCGATCGCGCCGCGCGTGAGATCGGCCTGCGCCTTCTTGCCGGCGATCCAGCGTTCCGGCAGGTCGCCGACGGCGAAGGTCGGATAGACGGCGGCGATCAGGAAGATCAGCCAGCGCAGAAACTCCGGCCGGCTCGGATCGTCAGCCGACGGCGCCAGCCCCGCTTCCGGCCTGAGCTCGGAGATGTGGAGGATGATGGCCGCGCTCTCGGTCATGACGCGCCCGTCGGGCAGGACCAGCGTCGGGAGCTGGCCGAGCGGGTTGAGCCTGAGGAGACGGTCCCGGCCTTCGCCACGCGGGTCGACCGTCTCGATCACGTAGTCGAGGCCGGCGGTCGCGAGCGCCGCTTCGACGATCGCCGATCCCCAACCCTCGAGCGCGTAGAGCGTGAACTTGGACATGGTCACCGTCCGGTCGTGCGCAGCATGAGGAAGGTCGCCGAGAACATGATCAAGGCGCCGATGCCCTCGGCGGCGGTGTAACGCTCGCCGAGCACCGCAGCGCCGACCAGGGCTGCGATCGCCGGCGAGATGAAGGAATAGCCGCTGGCCGCCGTCGGCCCCCAGGCGACAAGCAGGCGGAGGAAGATCGTGTAGGCGACGATCGAGCCTCCGAAGACCAGGAAGGCCCAGCCAGCCAACACCGGCGGCTGGGCAAAGGCGGCGAAGAGGTCGAGCGTGGGCGACTCCAGCAACAGCGACACGATGGCAAGCCCGGCGCCGCCGAGAATGCAGTGCCATCCGGCGAGGACGAGCGCCGGCAGTGCGCGCGCCAGCGGGCGCGTCAGCACCGAGCCGAGGCAGAAGGAGAGCGTGCCGATGACGATCGAGACGGCGCCGGCCAGCGCCTCCGGCGAGGGGTCGATCGCAGCACGACCCCGGAACATGACGAAGAGGCCGGCGACGCCGAGCGCGACCGCGGCCATGCGGGTCCAGGAGAAGCGGTCCTGGCCCGCGATCACGGCAATGACGAAGACGCCGACCGGGATCAGCGAGAGGTTGATGACGGCCGAGAATCCGGTCGGCACGTAGCGTAGCCCCCAGAACAGCGTGCCGTAGCAGACGGTGTTCGCGAGCATCGCCGTATAGAAGATCTTGAAGCCGTGGCCGCGCACGGTCGCGCGGTGCCCGGCGAACCACGCCATTGCCAGCAGCAGCGGCCCCGCGGCAAGGAAGCGGCAGGCGGCGAAGAACACCGGCGGCAGCGCCTCGACGCCGGCGCGGATCGCGATCCAGGTCAGGCCCCAGATCAGGCACATGACGGCGAAGAGCAGGATCGCCCGGCCGTGTGTCAGCACCGGCTCGGCGGGAGAACGCTGTAACTGCATAGAGGGTTAGAGTGCGCGGCGCGGTCCGGCGCGTCAAGCGCCGCGACAGGCTAGCGCCCGATCTGAACCATCGGCCCGCGGTCGCCCCTGATCCGGTCGAAGCTGACCGCAAGCCCCCGCGCGGCGGCCGCGCCCTCGACGGCTTCGATCAGCGACAGCAGCGTGAGCCGCGCATCGAGATGCTCCTGCTCGCGCAGATTCGACATGATCAGCCAGTTGCCGTTCTGGTTCCTGCGGCGATTGGCTTTATCCCAGGGATTGCGGCCGATATAGAGCTCGAAGTGCCGATTGGCGAGCCAGTGAACCTCCAGCACCGCCGGCACGCTCAGGCTTTCATCCTCGAGCAGCAGCACATCGACATAGGTACGGAGGTACTCCGCCGCCGTCGACCAGGATTCGGGGACGTGCAGGAAGGAGGCGAGGTCGCGGGGCAGCACGGTCAGGAACTCGGGCCGCGTTGTCGCGAGCCCCGGCCGTCGGCGCGCGCCGACATGCCAGCTCATGATCACCTGCCTCGGATCGACCGATCCGAGGATCGGGTGACGGATCAAGACGCCCCGCCCCTCATGGGGCGGAGTCTATCACCTCAGTGGAAGCGGAACTCGCTGCCGACGAGGCGGAACTCGGCGGGCTTGACGATGCCGGTGGAGCAGACCTTCACCGAATGCAGCTTGCCGTCGAGGTTGCGCGTCCAGAAGTCGAGGAAGCGCTTCAGCACCGGGAAGCGCGGCGCCAGGTCCAGAGCCTGCCAGACATAGCTTTGCAGCAGCACCGGATGATCGGGGAGGTGGTAGAGAATCTCCGCCGTGGTCAGGCGGTAGCCATCCAACTGACGGGCCAGATCGCTCATTTACGCTCCTTTCGGGGTAAGGCACGTGGACAACCTTCCGACTTGAGGAAGCGTGCCATGAGTCGGCCTGACGTCACAATTTTAATCTCTTATTTTCAATATCTTAGCAGCCGACCGAAAAGAGTGCTGCCGAAGCTTGTCCTTACCCTTGACAGGGAGACGGCCTGCGCCTACCTCCTTGGCACTCACTGAAGGCGAGTGCTAACAAGCGCGTCCTTCGGGTTCCAAAAGACGATAATGGAGGGTCAACATGAAGTTCAGGCCGCTGCATGACCGCGTGGTGGTCAAGCGGGTCGACGGCGACACCAAGTCGGCCGGCGGCATCATTATTCCCGATACCGCCAAGGAGAAGCCGATGGAGGGCGAGGTCGTCGCCGTCGGACCTGGCGCGCGGGACGAGAAGGGGCAGATCCAGGCGCTCGACGTGAAGGCGGGCGACCGCATCCTGTTCGGCAAATGGTCGGGCACCGAGGTGAAGATCGATGGGGTCGAGTACCTCATCATGAAAGAGTCCGACGTCATGGGCATCATCGAAGGCGGTGCCTCGGCCAAGAAGAAGGCCGCTTAAGGAGGGATTTGAAACATGGCTGCTAAAGAAGTCCGCTTTTCGACGGATGCCCGCGCGCGCCTGCTGCGCGGCGTTGACATTCTCGCCGAGGCGGTGAAGATCACTCTCGGCCCGAAGGGCCGTAACGTCGTTCTCGACAAGTCGTTCGGCGCACCCCGCATCACCAAGGACGGCGTCACCGTCGCCAAGGAGATCGAGCTCGCCGACAAGTTCGAGAATATGGGCGCGCAGATGGTGAAGGAGGTGGCCTCCAAGGCCTCCGACCAGGCCGGCGACGGCACCACCACCGCGACCGTGCTGGCCCAGGCCATCGTCCGCGAGGGTTCCAAGGCGGTTGCCGCCGGCATGAACCCGATGGACCTCAAGCGCGGCATCGACCTCGCGGTCGAGCAGATCGTCACCGATCTGGCCAAGCGCTCGAAGAAGATCAGCTCATCGGGCGAGATCGCCCAGGTCGGCACCATCTCCGCCAACGGCGAGGCCGACATCGGCGAGATGATCGCAAAGGCCATGGAGAAGGTCGGCAATGAGGGCGTGATCACGGTCGAGGAGGCGAAGAGCCTCGAGACCGAGCTCGACGTCGTCGAGGGCATGCAGTTCGACCGCGGTTACCTGTCGCCGTACTTCATCACCAACGCCGACAAGATGACGTGCGAGCTCGAGAACCCCTACATCCTCATCCACGAGAAGAAGCTCTCGGGCCTGCAGCCGCTGCTGCCGGTGCTCGAGACTGTCGTGCAGTCGGGCCGTCCGCTGCTGATCGTGGCCGAGGACGTCGAGGGCGAGGCGCTGGCGACCCTGGTCGTCAACAAGCTCCGCGGCGGCCTCAAGGTCTCGGCAGTGAAGGCGCCGGGCTTCGGCGATCGCCGCAAGGCGATGCTCGAGGACATCGCGACCCTGACCAACGGACAGGTGATCAGCGAGGACCTCGGCATCAAGCTCGAGAACGTCACCCTTGCCATGCTTGGCCAGGCCAAGCGCGTCACGATCGAGAAGGAAAACACCACGATCGTCGACGGCGCCGGCAAGAAGAAAGACATCGAGGCCCGCTGCACCCAGATCCGGGCGCAGATCGAGGAGACCACCTCGGACTACGACCGAGAGAAGCTCCAGGAGCGCCTGGCGAAGCTCGCGGGCGGCGTCGCGGTGATCCGCGTCGGCGGCGCCACCGAGATCGAGGTGAAGGAGCGCAAGGATCGCGTCGACGACGCGATGCACGCGACCCGCGCCGCGGTCGAGGAAGGCATCGTTCCGGGCGGCGGCGTCGCACTGCTCTACGCGATCAAGTCGCTGAGCAAGGTGACCCCCGGCAATGACGACCAGCGTGTCGGCGTGGAGATCGTCCGCAAGGCGCTCCAGGTTCCGGCCCGCCAGATCGCCGAGAACGCCGGCACCGACGGCTCGATCGTCGTCGGCAAGCTGCTCGAGTCGAAGGACGTCAACTACGGCTACGACGCCCAGTCGGGCGAGTATGCCGACCTCGTCAAGCGCGGCATCATCGACCCGACCAAGGTCGTGCGCGTCGCGCTGCAGAACGCCGCTTCGGTCGCCGGCCTCCTGATCACCACGGAGGCGATGGTCGCCGAGAAGCCGGAGAAGAAGGCTGCTCCATCGATGCCGCCGGGCGGCATGGGCGGAATGGGCGACATGGACTTCTAAGTCCATCGACGCTCAGGAACCAAGAAAGGGCCACGGATCTCTCCGTGGCCCTTTCTCATTTGGCGCGCAGTTTCGCTAGGATGCTGCAGTGAATGCCATCCTGAACGTCAGCCTGCCGGTCTTCGCCATCATCCTCGGCGGATACCTGGCCGCGCGCGGGGGCCTGCTCGGCGAAGGCTCGACCGCAGCCCTCAACGCCTTCGTCTATTACTTCGCCCTGCCCCCGCTCCTCTTCCTGTCGATGGCGCGAGTGCCGCTCTCCGAGGTCTTCCACTGGACCTACCTCGGCGCCTATGCCGGAGGACTGCTCGGCACCGCCGCACTCTCGCTGATCGCCGGCTTCATCCTGTTCCGCCGCCACGCCGCCGAGCTGCCGCTGCAAGCGATGACAACCGTCTTCTCGAATACGGGCTACATGGGCGTGCCGCTGTTCCTTACGGCCTTCGGCGAGCAGGGCGTTCTGCCGGCGCTGATCCTCACCGTCTTCAACGGCGCCGTCGTCGTCGGCACGGTGGTCATGCTGATCGAGTTCGCCCTGAGCCAGAGGGGCAACCCGTTCCGGATCTTCCGCGACGTCGGCATCGCTCTCCTCAAGAACCCGCTCGTAATGTCGGCAGCCGTCGGCATCCTGTGGTCGGCGCTTAGGCTGCCGCTGCCCAAACCCCTCACGAGCCTCTGCGAGATCCTGGGCGCCGCGTCCGCTCCCTGCGCTCTCTTCGCCATGGGCCTCTCCTTGATCGGACCTGACAAGGGTGGCTTCCGAGGCGAAACCTGCTGGCTCGTGCTCCTCAAGCTGATCGTCCAGCCGGCGCTCACCTTCTGGCTCGCCTTCGGCGTGCTCGACCTCGACGCCTACTGGGCGATGTCGGCGGTGATCCTGGCGGCGCTGCCGACCGGGGCACTGACCTTCGTCGTCGCTCAGCGCTATGGGCTCTTCGTCGCTCCAGCGACGCAGGCGACGCTGGTCTCGACTGCGCTGTCCGTCGTCACCGTATCGGCGATGCTGGTCTGGTTCGGGATCGGCTGACGATCTGCTATGACTTCGCCCCGGCTCCGATCCGCCTAGCTTCGAGGACTTCATGACCGCCGTGCCGCAAACGATCCGCCGCGAGGACTACACGCCGCCGCCCTTCCTGATCGACTCCATCGACCTCAACCTCGATCTCGGCAAGGACTCGACCGAGGTCGTCTCGCGGCTTGAGATTCGCCGCAACCCCGCGGCAAAGACCCAGCCCGCCGATCTCATCCTCGACGGCAAGAAGCTCGAGCTGATCTCGGTCCTGCTCGACGGGCAGCCGGCTATGTACGAAGTCGACCCGGAGGCGCTGACCATCCGCAAGGTTCCGGACCGCTTCATCCTCAACATCGCCACGCGGATCCGCCCGCAGGAAAACACCGAGCTTACCGGCCTCTACGTGTCGCGCGAAATGTACTGCACGCAATGCGAGGCCGAGGGATTCCGCCGCATCACCTACTTCCTCGACCGGCCCGATGTGATGTCGCGCTACACCACGACGATCGCCGCCGACCGCAGGACGCATCCGGTGCTGCTCTCAAACGGCAACCTCATCGCCTCGGGCGATCTCAACAAGGGACGGCATTTCGCCAAGTGGCAAGACCCCTTCCCCAAGCCCGCCTATCTGTTCGCGCTCATCGCCGGCCCGCTCGAATCCCTCGACGACACCTTCGTCACCCGGTCGGGCCGCAAGGTCAGCCTCCACATCTATGTTCGCCCCGGCGACGCCAAGCGATGCCGGCACGCCATGGACTCGCTCAAGAAGTCGATGAAGTGGGATGAGGACGTCTACGGCCTCGAGTACGACCTCGACATCTTCATGATTGTTGCCGTCGACGACTTCAACATGGGAGCGATGGAAAACAAAGGGCTCAACATCTTCAACTCCAAGCTGGTGCTGGCCGACCCCGACACTGCGACCGACGCCGACTACCACGCGATCGAGGCCGTGATCGCGCATGAGTATTTCCACAACTGGACCGGCAATCGCGTCACCTGCCAGGACTGGTTCCAGCTCTCCCTCAAGGAAGGGCTCACCGTCTTTCGCGACCAGCAGTTCTCGGCCGACATGGGCTCTGCCGCAACGACGCGCATCGGCGAGGTGCGGGGGCTGCGCGCCAGCCAGTTCCCCGAGGATGCGAGCCCGATGGCGCATCCTGTGCGCCCCGACTCCTACATCGAGATCAACAATTTCTACACCGCGACGGTCTACAGCAAGGGCGCCGAGGTCGTGCGCATGCAGCACACGTTGCTGGGCCAAGAAAGCTTCCGCAAGGGCATGGACCTCTACTTCAAGCGCCATGACGGCCAGGCGGTCACCTGCGACGACTTCGTCCAGGCGATGCAGGACGCCTCCGGCATCGACCTGACGCAGTTCCGGCTCTGGTACGCGCAGGCCGGCACACCCGAGCTCGAGGTCGACGGCAGCTACGACGCCGCAGCGAGGCGCTACACCATGACCGTCGGTCAAATCCTGCCGGCGACGCCTGGGCAGCCTGAGAAGCAGGCGATGCACATCCCGCTCGCCATCGGCCTCCTCGACGGCGCCGGTCGCGACATGCCGCTGCGGCTTGCCGGCGAGGGAAAGGCTGGCGGCACGACCCGCGTGCTCGACGTCAGGAGCGCTCGCAACGTTTTCGTTTTCGAGGACTTACTCGAGGCGCCGGTCGCCTCGCTGCTGCGCGGATTCTCGGCGCCGGTCAAGCTGACCGCGCTGCGCTCCGACGAGGAACTGACCTTCCTCATGGCGCATGACAGCGATTCCTTTGCCCGCTGGGAAGCCGGCCAGCAGCTCGCCGGCAAACTGATCCTTGGCATGGTCGACGACCGCAGGGCGGGTCGTCCGATGACCGTGCCCGACAGCTTCCTCAACGCGGTCAAGCGCACCCTCGACGACCAGCGCCTGGACCGGGCGCTCATTGCCGACGCCTCGATATTGCCCGGCATCGCCTATCTCGGCGAGCTGATGGCTGAGATCGATATCGATGGGCTCTGGGCCGCACGCGAGCATCTGCGCAGGACCATGGCGAAGAAGCTCGCCGATCGCTGGGCCGCGCTCTATGAGACCAACAGGCTCTCAGGCAGCTACCGCTTCCAGGCCGAGGATGCGAGCCGCCGCAGCCTCCGCAACGTCTGCCTCTCCTATCTGACGGCAGAAGACGGCCGCGATGCGCGACGCCGCGCGGCGCTGCATTTCGAGGCCGCCAGCAATATGACCGACTCCGTTGCCGGCCTCGCGCGGCTGGCCGAGCTCGGAGGCATAGAAGGCGACTACGCGCTGGACCGTTTCTACGATCGCTGGAAAAGTGACGCGCTGGTGCTCGACAAATGGTTCTCGATCCAGGCTTGCGCGCCCTCAGCCGACGCGCTGGCGCGCGTGCGCAAGCTGACCGAGCATCCTGCCTATGATCGCAGGAATCCCAACCGTATCCGCGCATTGGTCGGAGCCTTCGCCGGGGGAAACCCGGTCCGCTTCCACGATGCCTCGGGTGGCGGCTATCGCTTCCTTGCCGACCAGGTGGTCGCGACCGACAAGTTCAACCCGCAGGTCGCGGCTCGGCTTGTCGGTCCGCTCGGCCGCTGGCGGCGCTACGACAAGCAGCGCCAAGCCCTGATGAAGGGGGAGCTAGAACGCATCGTTGCCGAGCCCGGCCTTTCCAAGGACGTGTTCGAGATCGCGTCGAAGAGCCTCGCCTAAGCCCTCCCGCCGAAGTGACGGTAGAGACCGTCGAGAAGGCTTCCTCCCTTCTCCAGGCGCGCTTCGTCGGCCGACTCGCCGGCGGCAATGCCGGAAAACGCGAGCGCGAGCCCGCTCGCTTCCTCCCGGCCGAACTTGCCGTCCTTGAGGTCGATGTCGTGGACGATCTCGGCGATCGCCGTCAGCGCCGGGTCGTCTCGACCGAAGCGGAGCGCCAGCACCTCGAAGGTGCAGCGGTCGCCCTCATGCGTGAACTCGCCCTCGAAGGTATCGAAGCGGATCTCGCCCGGCTTCGGCACATAGCCGTGCGGCACCACGAATTTGAAGCGCGCCTTCGGGTCGATGAAGCGGCGGATCAACCACGCAGACGCGATGCGGTCGACCTGCACGCCGCGTCGCGTCACCCAGACGCGATCCTTCAGCTCGCTCAGCGCTTCGGACATCGGCGCCAGTCCTCTTCCCAGCTTCTGCTCGATCTCCGTCAGCAATCCGTCCGCGGCTTCGCGACCTTCGCCGCCGAAGAAGTCGATGCGGCGGATCTCCTCGAAGCGCCGCCGCAGTCGCGACAGCCGGGTGCGTGCATCGTCGGCCTCGACGTTGAGGCGCCGCGCTTCCTCGATGAGCTCGCCGTAGTCGGCGTCGCGCGCCGCGAGAAAGAGGTTGCGGGCCTCATCGTCGGTGATGCCGTCGACAAGCCGGGCCTCGCAAATCGAAGCCTCGCCGCCGCCATCGATGATCTCCCGCCGGAGCCACTGGAGGTCTTCGAGCGCCTCCGCCGAGGCGGGCAGCGCATAGACTGCATTCTTCAGCGCCACGGCGCCGATCGACTGCAGTCGCCGCCACGTCTTGACCCGAAGATAGGCCGGCTTCGGCGGAATCTGATGGAACAGCAGGAGCCAGCGCAGCGCTGCCGGCGGGTCGGCCTCGGACATGGCCCCATTATATAGGAGGGGCTGTCCCAGATAACTACCTGAGATGACGCTTAACCCATTGTTTGATCTGGGTTAGTTGCTTGGATGGGTCACTGGTGTTGAAGCGCCACTCGCACTCTTTCAAGAATAGCCCGAAATGGGCCTTCGGGACACCGTTGAACTTGCGCATGTGGCGCTTGGCCTGGTTCCAGAAGTTCTCGATGCCGTTGATGTGATTCTGCCGATCAGCGAAGAGCTCGGAGTGATTGATCCGGAAGTGCTTGAAGTCGGATACGTCGAGCACGTTGTAGCCCTTCCAGCAATCGGAATAGAC